>DASVEG010000336.1:0-9487 GCA_036380695.1 Acidimicrobiales bacterium | reverse complement strand
GGGCTGGGGGGCGGGCTCCACAGTGGGGTCGGGCGTCGAACCATCGGTCTGCGCCGCGGCGATGCCGAGGCCGGCGAGCGTGAGGCCGAAGGCGGCGCCGGCGGCGACGATGCCGGCCCGCAGCCTCGAACCGCCGGAGCGGGTGGGCTGGGGCGCTTGGGTCTCCGGGGTCATCGGTTCCATGACGACAGGGTGGCGCCCAATTCTCAGAGTTTCATGAGAATCGGATGCGGAATCCCTCCTAGGTCGACGGGGGTGGCGTCGGCGGCCAGGAGCGGCGGTCGGGATCCCGCGGGCTCATGAGGCCCACGCAGTTGCCGTCCGGGTCCTCGACGATGGCGTAGCGGGAGCCCCAGAACGCGTCGAACGGGCGCTGGTGCCCACCGGATCCCTCGGCGACGAGCTCGGCGTACAGGCCGTCGACGCGCTCGCGCGTCGCCACCGAGAACCCGATGACGGCGGCGCCGCCCGCGGTCGAGCCGTTCCATGCCGAGTCCCAGACGCGAACGGATTCATGGGTGTCGAACTCGAGCGTCATCCCGTTCGGCATCGTCACCTCGGCGTGCGCGTCGCCGGGAGCGAGCGTGACGTCGAGGCCGAGGCGCCGGTAGAACGCGAGCGTCGCGTCCATGTCGGCGACGACGAGGTTGATCTGGTCGAGCACGGGATGGCCGTCGGTCATCCCACGAACCCGACGTCGCGATGGGTGTTGTCGCAGAACGGCCGGTTCCTGCTCTCGCCGCAGCGGCAGAGCGCGAGCCTCGTCTCCTCGGCGATGACGTGGCCGCGCGGCTCGGTCACGCGCACGCGGCCGCGCACGTACAACGGGCCGTTCGGCTGCAGCTCGATCGTCGTCGTCTCGGCCGCGACCTCGTCGGGGACCGACCCGCCGGTCGACTCGTACCGCAGGGCACCGGTCGGGCACGTCTCGACGGCGCGCGCCACGTCGGCAGGGTCGCCTCCGGTGAGGTCGACCCACGGGCGGCGACGGGTGTCGAACACGGTCGGCAGCGCCCGCAGGCAATGACCGACGTGGATGCACCGCGTCGAGTCCCACAGCACGCGGATGTCGGCGTTCTCGTACGCACGCGTCGGCCCGGCCCGGCCAGGTACGCCTGCCTCCGCTGGAGTTTCGGGAGTGGCCACGTGCGAACGTTACGCCGCCCGACCGGAATTGGGCGCGCCGAGTGCCGCATATGGCACGGGGTGCGCCCAAATTCGGGAGGCGGGTCAGACGGTCTGCCGCGCCCGGAGCGCGTCGCCGTCGCCGTCGACCGCCTGCGGTCGGCGACGCCGGTGAGCGTGAACGCGGCGCCGATGACGAGCGCGAGCCACCGCCCCGCCGTCTTGTCGTCGCCGCGGTAGTCGTCGCGGTAGGTGTTCGTGGTTGCCATGACGCGCAGCTAGCCACCGCACGGCGTGGCATTCCGGAGATCGGGGAACACCTCAACCCATGGCTGACAGAGAGCTCATCGACACCGGCAACGACAAGCGCTTCGTGCGTCGCGACGAAGACGGGCAGTTCACCGAGGATCAGGTCGACGTCGGGCAGTCGCTCGCCGCCGATCAGCGCCAACACGCGAAGAACGAGACCAAGCCAGGGCAGGGCGACAAGGGCGACCGTAAGAGCTGATCGCCTGCCGCGTCCCTCCGGGCGCGGCACCGAGCTGGGACGAGGGACGCGCCGGCTTCCGGCGCGTCCCTTCGCGTCGGCGCGACGATGGCCCATGGGCATCTGGGCCGAACAGGTACTGCCACGCTTCACCGAGAAGGCGATGGCGCGCGACGACATCACCGCGCTGCGCACACGGGCCGTCGCCGGGCTCGCAGGCGAGATCGTCGAGCTCGGCTTCGGGTCGGGGTTGAACGTGCCCCATTACCCGGCCGACGTGAAGATCGTCCATGCCATCGAGCCCTCCGAGCTGGCGAAGACGCTTGCCGGCGATCGGGTCGCCGCGTCTCCCGTCGACGTTCGGTTCACCGGGCTCGAGGGCGAGGCCCTGCCGCTGGACGACGAGTCGGTCGACGGCGCACTGTCGACGTTCACCCTGTGCACGATCCCCGACGTCCGCCGCGCGCTCGGCGAGGTCAGGAGGGTGCTCCGTCCCGGCGGCGCGTTCCACTTCGCCGAACACGGGTTGTCGCCCGAGCGCGACGTCGCCAAATGGCAGGCGCGCGTGAATCCGGTCCAGAAGAAGCTGTTCGGCGGCTGCCACGTCACTCGCCACATCAACGAGCTGATCCTCGACGCAGGGTTCGACGTCGAGAGCGTGGCCACCGAGTACCTGCCCGGCCCGTCTGTGGCGAAGCCGTGGGGATACGTCTACGTGGGGATCGCCCGAAATGCCCCAGTCTGACCGCCTGAAGTGGCCGGTTTCCGAGGGAGTCCTCGTAGACTGGGGGTTACGTCTCTCTCCGAAGCTGCCGCGCGCCCGTCCGGAAGCGCCGTCGAAGGGCGCTTTCACCACCACGCGTTCCTCTACGCGTCGCCGCACGAGTTCTTCGACGGAACCGTCGCGTTCCTGGAGGCCGGAATCGCCGCGGGAGACGTTGCTCTCGTCGCATTGTCGGCGGGCAAGATCGATGGGCTCCGCTCGAGGCTCGGCGACGGCGCCGCGCAGGTCGAGTTCCTCGACATGGCCGACGTCGGCCGCAACCCCGCGGCGATCATCCCCGCGTGGCACCGGTTCGTCGACGCGCAGCGCGAGGCGGGGCGCACCTTCCGGGGCATCGGCGAGCCCATTTGGGCGTCGAGGTCGGAGGACGAGCTCGTCGAGTGCGAACGGCACGAGGCGCTCCTGAACCTCGCGTTCCACGACGGGCCGCCGTGGCACCTGCTGTGCCCGTACGACGTGACCGCGCTCGGGGCCGACGTGCTCGAGGAGGCGCGGCGGAACCATCCGACCGTGTGCGACCGCTCCCTCGGGTACGCGCCGAGCGGGTCCTACCGCGGTCTCGAGGAGATCGACGCGCCGTTCGACGCGCCGCTGCCCGACGCGCCCTCCGACGCGGTCGTGCTGTCGTTCGGGCCAGGTCCGCTGCAGTCGGTGCGGCGCTTCGTCTACGGCGAAGCGGCTCGCTTCGGGTTGCTGCGCGAGCGCCTCGACGACCTCGTCCTCGCGGTCAGCGAGGTGGTGGGGAACTCGATGGAGCACGGCGGCGGCACCGGCGTCGTCCGGCTCTGGCACGCAGGGGCGAAGGTCGTCTGTGAGGTTCGCGACGCCGGCTTCATTGCCGATCCCCTCGCCGGGCGTCGCCCCGCCCGCCGCGACGACATCCGCGGCCGCGGCCTGTGGATCGCGAACCACCTGTGCGACCTCGTGCAGGTCCGCACCTCGCCGACCGGCTCGGTCGTCCGCCTGCACGTCACCGCCTGAGTTTTTGGGCGCGCTCATGCCGGTATTCCGGCATGAGCGCGCCCAAAAACGGGTGGCGGGTTGACGTGCCGGTATCGGTAACCGTACGGTTACGGTAACCGATGAGTTACGTACATCCACTCGACGCGCTTGGCGACCCAACCCGCAGGGCGGTCTTGGAGTCGTTGCGGGCCGGGCCACGGTCGGTCGCCGACATCGCCGCGGAGTTCCCCGTGTCGCGGCCGGCGGTGTCCAAGCACCTCAGGGTCCTCAAGGACGCAAGGCTCGTGACGGACGAAGCCGTCGGGACGAGGCGCGTCTATCGCCTCGACCCGGAAGGCGCAGCCGCGCTGCGTGCGTACGTCGACTCGTTCTGGGACGGCCCGCTGGCCGCGTTCGCGGCCGCCGCGAACGAGCACGCGAAAGCGAAGAAAGGACGGAAGCGGTGACGGATCTGCAACCGGTGCGCAAAGAGGTCGTGGTCGACGGAGCGCCGGACGAGGCGTTCGAGCTCTTCACCGCGGGCGTCGGCAAGTGGTGGCCGACCGCGACGCACTCGCTGTTCGGGGAGGCATCGCGTGCGCAGATCGAGCCGCGTGTCGGCGGCCGCTTCTACGAGATCGGCCCCGACGGCGATGAGGCTGTCTGGGGCTCGGTCGTCGCGTGGGACCCGCCCCAGCGGTTCGCGACGACGTGGCACGTCGGGCGCGAGCCGTCCGACGCGCAGACGGTCGAGGTGTCGTTCGCGGACGCGGGCGACGGCCGCACGCGCGTCGTCCTCGTCCATTCCGGTTGGACGGCGGCCGACGCCGATATGCGGTCGAACTACGACACCGGCTGGGACGCGGTGCTCGCCAAGTTCACCGCGGGATAGGCGGCTCAGCCGAGCAGGCGCTTGCCCATCACGACGCGCTGGATCTGGTTGGTGCCCTCGTAGATCTGGGTGATCTTGGCGTCGCGCATGTAGCGCTCCATCGGGAACTCCTTGGTGTAGCCGTAGCCGCCGAGGAGCTGGACGCCGTTGGTGGTGACCTCCATCGCGACGTCGGACGCGAAGCACTTCGCCATCGCGCCGGCCATCGTCAGCTCGCCGCGAGGGTCGCCCTGGTCGACGAGCGAGCACGCCTTGTAGACGAGCAGGCGCGCCGCCTCCGTCTTCATCGCCATGTCGGCGAGCATGAACTGCAGGCCCTGGAACTCGGCGATGGCGCGGCCGAACTGCTTGCGGTCCTTCATGTACTGCGCGGCGTAGTCGATGGCGCCTTGGGCGATGCCGACGGCCTGCGCGCCGATGGTCGGGCGGCTGCGGTCGAGCGTGCCCATCGCGATGTAGAAGCCCTGACCCTCCTCGCCGATGCGGTTCCCGGCGGGCACGCGCACGCCGTCGAACCGGACCTCGCCGGTGGGCGACCCGCGCACGCCGAGCTTCTTCTCGAGCTTGCCGATCTCGACGCCCCACCCCTTCTCGACGACGAAGCACGAGATGCCGCGGTGACCGGCGTCGGGGTCGGTCTTGGCGAAGACGGTATACGTGTCGGAGATGCCGGCGTTCGTGATCCAGTACTTCGTGCCGGTGATGACGTAGCTGTCGCCGTCGCGCACGGCCTTCGTCTTCATCGCCGCGACGTCGCTGCCGGCGTCGGGCTCCGACAAGCAGTACGACGCCTGCCACTCCCCCGTCGCGATCTTCGGCAGGTACGCAGCCTTCAGCGCGTCGCTGCCCCACAACATCACCGGGATCATCCCGAGCTTCGAGATCAGCATCGTCAGCGACGTCGACGCGCAGACCCTCGACAGCTCCTCGACCATGATCGCCTGCGTCACGTGGTCGGCCCCCGCCCCGCCGTACTCGACGGGGATGCCGAGCGCGGGAAGCTCCATCGACCGGCAGGCCTCGAAGGTCTGCCACGGGAACTCGGCGTTCTCGTCGATCTCGGCCGCGTACGGCGCGACCTTGTCCTCGGCGAACTGGCGCATGACGGCGCGGAACTCGCGCTGCTCGTCGGAAAGGGTGATGGGCTGCACGCCCTCAAGTCTGCCTTCCGATTCAGGAGTTGGCGGCGAGGTGTTCGAGCACGAGCTCGTTGACACGGTCGGGAGCCTTCTCCGGCACCCAGTGGTCGACGCCGTCGATGATCTCGAAGCGGTACTGGCCCTTCACGTAGTCGCCCGTCGCCTCGGCCGCCTCGCGGCCGAGGAACACGTCGCCGCTCGACCAGATGAACAGCAGCGGCGTCTCCACTACGGGCACGTCCATCTTCTCGATGTAGTTCGCCCGGTACCAGTTGAGGCCGCCGGTGAGGCCGGCCCGCTCGCCGACGACCCGCAGGTGCTCCTCGATCGCGTCGGCCGGCAGGTCGGACCCGACGAACATGTCGCGCAGGCCGGGGAGCATCGTGTCCTCGGCGGTGCCCTCCATCCGGAAGAAGTCCATGTAGCCCGACATCTCCTTCTGGTTCCCGCCGATCTCGCCGCGATACGCAGCTGCGAACGCCTGAGGGTGCGGCACCGAGACCACCGTGGCCGACCGGAGCCTCGACGCCCAATGGCCGGCGAGGTACCACACGACGCCAGCGCCCCAGTCGTGGCCGACGACGTGGAACTGGTGCGCGCCGAGCTCGTCGGCCATGGCGATCACGTCGCCGGCCAGCGCGTCGATGGCGTACGCGCTCACCTCCTCGGGGCGAGCCCCAGGCGAGTACCCGCGCTGGTTGGGGGCGACGGCGCGGTACCCGGCCTCGCCGAGCGCGACCAGTTGCGCCTTCCACTCGTACGCGCTCTGCGGGAACCCGTGGAGCAGGAACACGAGGTGCCCGTCTTCGGGACCGGCGGCGAGCGCGTCGAACGTGAACCCGCCCGCGGGGATCTGCAGGCGCTCGAACGCCGCACCGGTCGTCTCGGATGCCATCACTCGCCTCCTGCGTCGATCAGCGTGCGCCACTCGCCCAGCCGGCCCCGCACTTCGGTGGGCGTCAACCGCAACGTCTCGGCCCGAACGACGTCGACGATGCCCCGCTGGTCCCAGTAGTGGTGGGACGCGGCCTCGAACAGCGGGCGGCGGAACTCGACGAGGTCGCGCGGCGCGCCGCCGAGGAAGCCGAACACGCTGAACGCGAGGTCGAAGTCGTGGATCACCGGCGCCCGCCCGAACATCGACGCCCGCTTCAGCCCGACGCCGAGGCATCCGGAGATGGCGTCGTCGGCCCGCTCGGTGGGCTCCAGCTCGAGCCGGTCGGTGAAACGCTTCGCGAGCTTCAGCCCGAAGCCCTGGTCTGGCCCCGTGACGCCGAACGAGTCTCCGACCGGCGGGCGCAGGCCGACGATCTCGCCGGGGCGGGTCGCGGTCCAACGCTTTGCAGGCGGGAGGGGTTCGCCTTCGCGAACCCGATCGGATGGGGTGACCGGGACGTAGTCAGGTTGCGCCATTGCGGTCCCGATCGTTGTCGCCGCGCGCCGCGTGCAGCAAGCCGTAGACGATCGAGTCCGACAGCGCCTGCCAAGACGCTTCGATCACGTTCTCCGACACGCCGATGGTCGACCACGACGTCTCGCCGTCGGTGGAGTCGATGAGGACGCGGGTGACCGCACCGGTGCCCTTGGCCGTGTCGAGCACGCGCACCTTGTAGTCGGTCAGGTGGAGCGACGACAGCGACGGGTACGCCTGGCCGATCGCGATCCGCAATGCGCCGTCGAGCGCGTTCACCGGGCCGTTGCCCTCTGCCGTGGCGACGATGCGCCGATCCCCCACGTGCACCTTGATCGTCGCTTCGGTGGTGAACGCGCCGTTCTCGCGTTGCTCGGTGATGACCCGGAACGATTCGACGTCGAAGAACGCCTGCGTCCAACCGGTCGCGGAACGCATGAGCAACTCGAGCGAACCGTCGGCTGCTTCGAAGTGATAGCCGCGGTGCTCGAGCGTCTTGAGCTCGTCGAGCACGCGCGACATCGCGGGGCCGTCCATCTCGAGGCCGAGCTCGCGAGCCTTCATCTCGATGGTCGAGCGACCCGCGAGCTCGCTCACCACGAAGCGCGTGCCGTTGCCGACGGTCTCGGGGTCGACGTGCTCGTACGCGTCCCTCGCCCGGGCGATGGCAGACATGTGGAGGCCAGCCTTGTGCGCGAACGCGGAGACGCCAACGTACGGCTGCTGCGGGTCGGGCGTGATGTTCACGAGCTCGCTGATGTGGTGCGCCACGGGCGTCAGCCGCTCGAGCCGGTCGGCGGGGATCGTCTCGACGCCCATCTTCACGGAGAGGTTCGGGATGATCGTGCAGAGGTTGGCGTTGCCGGTGCGCTCGCCGTAGCCGTTGATGCACCCCTGCACCTGCGTGGCGCCGGCCAGCACACCCGCGAGCGCGTTCGCGACCGCGGTGCCGCCGTCGTTGTGGAAGTGGACGCCGACCTCCGCGATCGATTGCTCGCGCACGTCGCGAACGATCTGCGCGGCCTCGTGGGGCAGGGTGCCGCCGTTGGTGTCGCACAGCACGAGCACCTCGGCGCCCGCCCGCTCGGCGGCGTGCAGCACCCGCAACGCGAACTCGGGGTTGCGCTTGTAGCCGTCGAAGAAGTGCTCGGCGTCGAAGAAGACGCGCTTGCCCTGGGCGACGAGCCACGCGATCGAGTCGCCGACCATGGCCACGCCCTCGTCGAGCGACGTCCGCAACGCCTCCGTCACGTGGTAGTCCCACGATTTGCCGACGATGCACACGACGTCGGTGCCCGCGCCGACGACGTTGGCCAGCGTCGGGTCGTCGTTCACGTCGCCACCGGCGCGGCGCGTCGAACCGAAGGCGACGAGCGTCGACGTCGCCAACGTCAGCTCGCCTTCGCGAACGCGGCGGAAGAACTCGTCGTCCTTGGGGTTGGCGCCTGGCCACCCGCCCTCGATGTACTGCACGCCGAGGTGGTCGAGTTGCTCCGCGATGCGCAGCTTGTCGTCGACGGTCAGCGAGATGCCCTCGCGCTGCGACCCGTCGCGGAGGGTCGTGTCGAAGATGTCGACGCGCGCGGGTACGCCGCTGTCAGGCATTGACGTACTCGTTCCAGTCCTTGTACTGGTCGACCTCGCCGCGGACCGCGGCGAAGAACGTCTCCTGGACCTTGCGCGTGATCGGGCCCGGCTCGCCGATGTCGCGGTCGTCGACCGAACGGATCGGGACGACTTCCGCGGCGGTGCCCGAGAGGAACGCCTCGTCGGCGGTGTAGAGGTCGGACCTCAGGATGTTGCCGACCTCCGTCTCGATGCCGAGGTCGCGCGCGATCGTCATCACCGAGCTCTGGGTGATGCCTTCGAGCGCGCCCGCCGACGCCGGCGGCGTGATGATGCGCCCGTTCTTGACGATGAAGATGTTCTCGCCGGTGCACTCGCTCACGTAGCCCTGGGGCGACAGCAGGACCGCTTCGTCGTAGCCGGCCTTCAAGGCCTCCACCTTGGCCAGCGACGAGTTGATGTACATGCCCGTCGCCTTGCACGCCGGCGGGATGGCGTTGGGGTCGTGGCGCTGCCACGAGGAGATCTTGAGGCGGACGCCGTTCTTGATGCCTTCGTCGCCGAGGTAGGTGCCCCACGGCCACACGGCGATGGTCGTGTTGATCGGGCACGGCAACGGGTTGAGACCCATCTCGCCGTAGCCCGTGTAGACGATCGGGCGGATGTAGCACGCGTCGATGCCGTTGACCCGGACCGTCTCCTTCACCGCGTCGACCAGCGTCTCGACCGAGTACTGCATCTCGATCATGAGCATGCGGGCGGAGTTGTGCAGGCGCTCGATGTGCTCGGTCAGGCGGAAGACCGCGGGGCCGTTCGCGGTCGAGTAGGCACGGATGCCCTCGAACACGCCGAAGCCGTAGTGCAGCGCGTGCGTGAGCACGTGGATCTGGGCCTTGTCCCAGTCGACGAGCTCGCCGTCCATCCAGATCTTGTCGACCTTGGTCAAGGGCATGGCTACAACCTTTCGATGACGAGTTCGCCGATGCGGGATGGCACCGGGTCGGTGGCGAGGACGTCGTCGACCGCCTTGGCGATGCGCGCTGCTGCGTCGTGCTCGCCGATGAAGTCGAGCATGAGGACGGCCGAGCGGATCGTCGACGTCGGGTTGACCGCATCGGTGCCGATGATGTCGTGCGCCGAG
>DASVEG010000335.1:0-3198 GCA_036380695.1 Acidimicrobiales bacterium | reverse complement strand
GTCGTCATCGGTGGCCTTCGGAGTGGTCAGCCCGTGGCCCTCGGTGTCGTCGTCGTCGGTCGCCTTGCGGCCCGTCACGCCGTGGCCCTCGGTGTCGTCGTCATCGGTCGCCTTCGGGCGATACGGGCCGTGGCCCTCGGTGTCGTCGTCATCGGTCGCCCGCGGAGTGGTGAGCCCGTGGCCCTCGGTGTCGTCGTCGTTGAGGTCGTTGCGCCTGAGTGTCATGGTGTGTCCCTCTACTTCGTCGTCGTCATATGCCTCGCCGCCGAGCTGCCCCGGCCGTGAGAACCCTTCCATCGGCGGTCGCCGCCGGAAATTGTCCATGAGTCCGCTCCTCCTTGGGCGGCGGGTGTAACCGCGATGACGTCATCCTATGGGTGCGCCTTGCACCCACGAAGCGTCTTTGCGACAGGTGCGATGTCGGCAATCCGACACGTCATCGAGCACTCCTCGCCTCGAGCCGGGCCAGGTCGCTGATCACCAGCGTCTCCCGATCGATCTCGAGCAGGCCTTCGTCGACGAGTCCGCTCAGGAGCTTGTTCACGCTCTGGCGCGTCCCGCCGATCATGGCGGCCAGGTCCGATTGGGTGAAGGGCCAATTCAGCTCGATGCGCCCGGCGGCGGACGGATCCGCGTCGCGCGCGAGGCGGACGAGGCGCATGGAGAGGCGCCCCGCGAGGTCCAGGAAGTGGAGCTCTTCGACATGGCCGGTCAGCCGACGGAGCTCGCCCGCCAAAGCTCGCAGCAGCGCCGTGACCAGCTTCGGATCGGCTGGGAGGAGGCGCAGGAAGTCGTCCCGCGGCAGTGCGAGCGTCTCGGCGGACTCGAGTGCGGTGGCCGTGGTCGAGCGCGGTGACCCATCGAGGAGCGCCAGCTCGCCGAAGAAGTCGCCGGCCCGCAGGCTGGCAATGATCGCCTCATCCCCCTCCTGCGAGGGAAGCACGATCTTCACCCCGCCGTCGACCACGATATGGAGGGAGTCCCCCACGTCGTCCTGGTGAAAGATCACCTCGTTGCGACGGAAGCGGCGCGGCCGCATCAGGCCGGCAAGCACGCGGAGGCCCTCGTCATCGACGTGCGCAAACAGCGCGCAGCGGCGAAGACTGTCGACAGCCAGGGCGTGATCCGGCACGCGGCTTCCCTCTCGTCCTCGAGTCCGGTCGGTCGTCCTCGCCACTGTCGTCTCGCGAACGCCTTCCGTCAAGACCGGTGTCGGCCGTGCGACTGGTGCTGCGCGTCGCGCCAGACCACCGGCGCATCGCCATGTTGACCGTCCGGCCGTCGCACAGCCGATCGCCGCGCGCCGCCATCGGACGGAGGATTCACCCCATCGGACGGCGCACAGCCGGGCGACCCGAGGAGGCACAAGACATGTTCGCACCCAACATCAGCACCCACCAACTCGCCGATCAGATCCACCACGAGCGGCTCTCCCACGCGGCTCTGCTTCAGAAGGTTGCGCGGGAGCGCTCCAGCGACTCGGTCAGCATCGACCGGATGGCACAGCGCCGGGCCACCTCGCGACGGCTGGCAGCCACCCTCGCGGCCGCCACCCTGACCTTCGTGATCGCCGCGGCGGCATCGGCGACACAGCAGAGCGAAGCGGCAGCTCCGCAGCAGCACTCCGCGGGCGGCGGCGTCACGCTTCTGCGCTGATCAGATCCTTCCTCCCTCCGCGATTCGACGCCGGGACCCGAGCCCGGCGTCGTCGCGTGTCCCCGTCAGGTTGATTGGTGACCGCGGCGGGCATCGGGTAGAATCGCGGCCCTCAGGCGGGCGGGAGTAGCTCAGCTGGCAGAGCGCCACCTTCCCAAGGTGGATGTCGCGAGTTCGAATCTCGTCTCCCGCTCCACGCGTCCCCTGCCTGACCTCCCGACGACGCAGGCTCATCGAGCGACTGGCTCGGCCTCCAGGGTGTTGAGGAGGGCGATCCAGACGATCGCCGCGACGATGAGGGAGAGGATCTCGACGGTCGGCATACCGTTCTGACGCTCGACAGGCGGATATGGATGCACCGCCGTCGAACCCCCGGGCCACAAGCGTCGTACGTTCAGTGGGGACTCTGCCGAAAGAGCCGAGGAGGCACGGACCGATGAAGCATGGCGATTTCACTCACGTCGAGATCCCCGCCGATGACCCCGACCGGGCCAAGCGGTTCTATGCCGAGCTGCTGGGCTGGACATTCGCACCACCAGTGCCCGGGTACGAGGGTTACCACGTGTTCACCACGCCGGTCGGCGACGCCGGGGCCGGCGGCGCCATCGGGAAGCGCGGGGAGTCGGCGCCCGAGAGGCTGCGGACCTACGTCCATGTCGACTCCATCGACGAGAGCCTGGCACGTGTCGAGGCGCTCGGCGGCGCGGTCGTCGAGGGCAAGAGCGAGGTTCCGGGCATTGGCTGGTACGCGGTGCTGACGGACACGGAGGGCAACGAGATAGCCCTCTGGGAACGGTCTGCGGACGCAGCGGGGACCTGAACACCCTGGGCGTATGCTCCCGGCATGGGCCTGCAGCGACTCGTCCCACCGATGCTCGCGGCGATTCTCCTCGGCGCGTGCTCCGGCCCGGGCGCCAGCGTGTCGTCGCCGCCTCCGACCCGGGTCGTCGGCTCGGCGAGCGAGCAGCCGGTCATGTCACCGACCCCGACCGATACGCCGGCACCGACCCCGACACAGACGCCGGAGCCCCTGGCGTGGGCGCAGCTCGAGCTGGATGGCCCGTCGGCTCGGGAGGACCACACCTGGACACTCGATCCCGACGGCGAGGTCGCCTACCTCTTCGGCGGTCGTGATGGCTCGACCGTCCACGACGACACCTGGGCGTTCGACCTCGGCACGGACAGCTGGGAGCTGCTCGAGCCAGTCGGTCGGCCACCGGCACGATTCGGGCACGAGACTGTCTGGGTGGACGGGGTCGGGCTCGTCATCTTCGGCGGGCAGGCCGGCCCATCGACGTTCTTCGGCGACCTGTGGGCATACGACCCAGCCAGCGGCGCCTGGCGCGAGCTCGGGGCGGGCGGAGCCCAGCCGACCGCTCGCTATGGCTCGTGCGCGTCCCTCGGACCCGACGGCCGGCTCTGGATCAGCCACGGGTTCACCGCCGACCAGGCGCGCTTCGACGACACCCGCGCCTACGACTTCGACGCAGAGGCGTGGATCGACGAGACGCCGGAGGGCGATATGCCGGTCGCGCGCTGCCT
>DASVEG010000334.1:0-2305 GCA_036380695.1 Acidimicrobiales bacterium | reverse complement strand
CTGGTCAAGTACGTCGCCGGCCGCGTGTCCGTGGGCCTCCCACAGAACATCGAGCAAGCGGATCTCGTGTCCTACGGCGTGTTCGGATTGATCGACGCGATCGAGAAGTTCGACCCGACGCGCAACATCAAGTTCGAGACGTATGCGATCGCCCGCATCAAGGGCGCGATCATCGACGAGCTGCGCTCGATCGACTGGGTGCCCCGGTCGGTGCGGGCGAAGGCGCGGTCGGTCGAGAAGGCGTACGCGACCCTCGAGGGCCAACTCCTCCGCACCCCGTCGGACGCGGAGGTCGCGGCGGAGATGGGCATCTCCGAGAACGACCTCCAGCAGATCTTCAACCAGATCTCGTTCGTCGGCCTGGTGGCGCTCGACGAGATGTTGAGCGGTGGCGACAGGGGAGAGTCGACGACGCTTGGCGACACGATCGCCGACCGCGGCGACGGCCCGGTCGCGGCGTACGAGGTCGAGGAGATGAAGCAGATCCTCGCCCAGGCCATCAGCCGCCTCGGCGACCGGGAGAAGCTCGTCCTGATGCTCTACTACTACGAAGGTCTCACCCTCGCCGAGATCGGCGAGGTCCTCGGTGTGACCGAGAGCCGGGTGTGTCAGATCCACACCAAGGCGGTCCTCCAGCTCCGCTCACGTATGGCGGAGCCGGAGCGCGAAACCGCCGGCTGACGTCGCCGCTCGGCGCGGTCGCGCGCCCTCCACTGGCCACGCTCAGGAGGGTCCGCTCGTGATCCGTTCGTTCTTTCGCATCGCCGCCCCCGCGGCCGTTGTCGTCGCACTGACCGTTCTCGCGGCGGTGCTGTCCGCAGCGTCACGCGCACCCTCGGCGTCGGCATCGGCCGCGTGGTTCGGCCGGTCCGTCGTCGCCGCACCGTCCGACGATCGGCGCGATCGGGTGACCTACCGCCCGCCCGTCGACGCGCCCGTCGCCGACGGGTTCCGCCCACCGGCGACGCGCTACGGCGCGGGCAACCGGGGCGTCGACTACGACACCGCGACCGGCGACGTCGTTCGGGCCGCGGCGGATGGTCGCGTCGTGTTCGCGGGTCGCGTCGGGCTCGGTCTGCACGTCGTCGTGCTGCACGCCGACGGGATACGCACGAGCTACTCGTTCCTCGACGCGGTCGGCGTCGCCCGGGGCGATCGCGTCCACGCGGGAAAGGTCGTCGGCACCGCGGGCGAGTCGTTGCACGTCGGGGCCCGCGCCGGCGACGCGTACCTCGACCCGCTCGTGCTGTTCGGCCAGCGCGCCGGCCGCGTGCACCTGGTTGACGACGACGACGGGGACGCGGCAGGCCGGCGAGCGGCGCCGGTCGACGAGCGGCGCGGGCTCGTCGATGGGCTCGCCGGCGCGACGGGCGCGGGCCCGTGAGCTGGCGGGATGAGGGGGGTCCCTCGGTAGGGTGTCCGCCCCATGGGTCGGAGCGTGCGCGCCTTCGTGGCTGTCGCACTGGCGCTGGGTGGGGTGCTGGTCGGTGTCTTCGGCGCGCCGCTGAACGCCTCGGCCGCGCCCCGCCGGCGGCCGCCGCCGCGCCCGCCGGCCCCCGTGCCGACGTGGACGGTCGACCGCGTGCGTGTCGAATCCGTGGGGGCGGCGGCATCGGTCGTCGGCGTCGGCACCTACCCCGGCGTGCTCGACGTCGTGCCCGCGGCTGCCGGTGCGCCCCGTGGGTTGGCCGTCGTGAACGAGGTCGGATTCGAGGAGTACGTCGCGGGGATCAGCGAGGTCCCGAGCGAGTGGCCGATCGAGGCGCTCAAGGCGCAGGCGGTCGCGGCGCGCACGTACGCGCTCACGACGACGAAGAGCGGCGCGGGCTTCGAGCACTACCCCGACACGCGCTCGCAGGTCTACGGCGGCGTCGACGCCGAGCACCCCGCCTCCGACGAGGCGATCGCCGCCACCCGCCGGCAGGTCCTGCGGTACGACGGGGAGCCGGCGTTCACGCAGTTCGGGTCGAGCAGCGGCGGCTGGACCAGCGCCGGCTCCGTCCCCTACCTCCCCGCCCAGGCCGATCCCTACGACGGCTGGTCGGGCAACCCGAACCACGACTGGTCCGAGAAGGTCACCGACGCCCGCTTCGAGTCCGCCTGGCCGGGCCTGGGAAACCTGAAACGCATCGTCGTCCCCTCCCGCGACGGCAACGGCGACTGGGGCGGCCGCGTCACCACCCTCCGCCTGGTCGGCTCCAAGGCCACCATCACCGTCTCCGGCGACACCATGCGTTCGGTCCTGGGCCTCAGATCGACCTGGGTGACCTTCCGCGTCCGCTGAGGTCTGGAGCCAACGTCATAC
>DASVEG010000333.1:0-2410 GCA_036380695.1 Acidimicrobiales bacterium | reverse complement strand
GCTCGCGTTGCTGCCGGCGACCGAGGTCGGGATCCTCGGCTACCTCGAACCCGTCGGCGTGGTGCTGTTCGCGTGGCTCCTCGCGGGCGACGCCCCGGAGGCGACGACCGTCGCGGGCGGCGCGCTGGTGGTGGCCGCTGGGGCGATCACGATCCTCACCGGGCCCGCCGCCCGGTCGACAGCGGAGGTGACGGCGCGTGTTCCTGGGTGAAGACCTCCTGCCATGGTTGGTGCTCGCGCTCGGCGCCGCGCTGGCCGTCGGCAACCTCCTCGCGCTGGTGCGCCCGCCTCAGCGGGAGAAGGAGGACGGCGAGCTCGAGCGCGCACCCATCGGCCGCAGCCTCTTCATGGCGACGATCGGCGGGCTCGCCGCGGTCTGGGCCCTCGCCTCGCTGTTGAGCGGCTGAGGCAGGGGACGAGGTCAGGCGCGTTCGCACTCCTCGCGCTCGATGTCTGCGAGCTGGAGGACGCGCCCCACATGGCGGTCGCCCTCGAACGGCGTCGACAGGAACACGCCGACGATCTCCTTGGCCATCGTCGGGGTGACGACGCGGGCTCCCATCGAGAGCACGTTGGCGTCGTTGTGGCTGCGGGCCATGCGCGCGAGCCAAAGGTCGTGGCAGAGCGCGGCGCGCACGCCGTTGACCTTGTTCGCCGCGATCTGCTCGCCCTGCCCGCTGCCGCCGATGACGATCCCCAGCTCGGCATCACCACGAACGACCGCGCGCCCGGCGGCCGCGCAGAATGCGGGGTAGTCGACCGGGTCTTCCGAGTCGGTCCCGAGATCTGCGACGGTATGGCCCTCCTGCACGAGCCACGGCACGAGCACCGCCTTGAGCGGGTACCCGGCATGGTCGGAGGCGATCGCGATGAGCACGGCGGGAGTTTTGCCGAACCATGTGGCCTGGACGACCATGGCCGCGTGCGCGTGTGGATCGACCAGGACCTGTGCACCGGCGACGGCCTGTGCACCGACCACGCGCCCGACGTGTTCACCCTGTTGGAGGACGGCATCGCCTACGTCAAGGAGGGCGGTGTCGTGCTCAACGACCCAGGTGGCTCCTCCAGCCTCGCCGTCGTCCGCCCGCAGTTGGAGCGCGACGTCGTGCACGCGGCCGACGACTGCCCCGGCGAATGCATCTTCCTCGAGCTCGACTGACGTGACCGCTTCGCTGCCCGTCGTCGACGTCGCACCACTGCTGTCGGGTGGCGAGGCCGACCGCGCTGCCGTCGGACGCGAGATCGATGCCGCGTGCCGCGAGGTCGGGTTCTTCTACGTGGTCGGCCACGGGGTCGACGACGCGTTGCAGTCGCGCCTCGACGAGCTGTCGCGAGCGTTCTTCGCGCTGCCAGACGAGCAGAAGGCGGAGATCGCGATGGCGCGCGGCGGCCGGGCGTGGCGTGGGTGGTTCGCGGTGGGGGAGGAGCTGACGTCGGGCGTTCCCGACCTCAAGGAGGGCATCTACTTCGGCGCGGAGCTGGCCGCCGACCACCCGCGGGTCGCCGCCGCGATGCCGTTGCACGGTCGCAACCTGTTCCCACGCGAACCGGCCGGGTTCGGCGACGTGGTGCTCGCGTACATGGACGCGATGACGGGCCTCGGGCAGGCGATCCTCGGCGGCATGGCGCTCGGGCTCGGGCGGCCAGAGGGGTGGTTCCGCGACCACCTCACTCGCGACCCGCTCGTGCTCTTCCGGATCTTCCATTACCCGCCCGCGCCCGATGCGCCGCGCGAGCAGTGGGGCGTCGGGGAGCACACCGACTACGGCCTGCTCACCCTCCTTCGCCAGGACGGCAACGGCGGGCTGTCCGTGCGGTCGCGGGCAGGATGGGTCGACGCGCCGCCCATCGACGGGTCGTTCGTCTGCAACCTCGGCGACATGCTCGAACGGCTCACCGGCGACGCCTACCGGTCGACGCCGCACCGGGTGCGGAACGCGGGGGCGTCGGGCCGGCTGTCGTTCCCGTTCTTCCTCGACCCGTCGTGGGACGGCGACGTCGGCGACGGCACCTACGGCGCCTACATCCTCCACAAGGTGGCGAAGGTCTTCCCCGACCTCGCGACCGAGGCCGACCTCTAGCCCGACGCCGGCTGGGCGGGTGCCGACTCGCGTTCGGCCCAGGTCTGCTGCAGCACCTCGAGCAGGACGTCGGGGGGTTGCGCACCGCCGACCGCGTACCGGCGGTCGAAGGCGAAGAACGGGACGCCGCGGACGCCCAGTTCGGCCGCTTCGACCTCGTCGTCGCGCACCTCCTGGCCGTAGGCGCCGTTGTCGAGCACGTCGCGTGCGAGCGACTCGTCGATGCCCACCGCGACCGCCGCCTTCACCAGCGCCTCGCGGTCGCCGATCGGCTCGCCCTCGGTGAACGTCGCCGCGAACAGCCGCTCCTCGAGCTCGTGTTGCAGGCC
>DASVEG010000332.1:0-6368 GCA_036380695.1 Acidimicrobiales bacterium | reverse complement strand
GCCTGGAACGAGGGGGGCATCCGGTTGAGGTTAGTTGCCCCATTCCTTCGTTCCGGAGGCAATAGGTGCGGCGGTACCGCCTCTATTGCCTCCGGAACGAGGAGTCAGGCGTCGGCGGCGGCCTCCCCGACGGGTGCGGGCGTGCGGTCGAGGGGGTCGGCCTGGCCCTTGCCGGGCAGCATGCGGTAGGCGTCGTAGACGGAGTCGACCCGCTTGATGGAGGCGACGATCGAATCGAGGTGGCCGGGGTCGGCGAGCTCGAACTCGAAGCGCATGCGCGACACGGAGTCGGAGCCGACGTGGGTCGACGACGACAGGATGTTGACGTGGTGCTCGGCGAGCACCCGGGTGACGTCGGCGAGCAACCGCGTGCGGTCGAGCGCCTTGACCTCCACCGACACGATGAACGACCCGCGCGACTCGCGGTCCCACTCGACGTCGATGAGCCGCGCCTCCTGCCCCGCCATCAACGCGGCGGCATTCGCACAGTCCGACCGATGCACCGAGACGCCGCGGCCCCGCGTCACGAACCCGATGATGTCGTCGCCCGGCACGGGCGTGCAGCAGCGCGACAACCGGATCATCACGTCGTCGAGGCCCTCGACGTACACGCCCGTCGAGCCGGCCTGCGACCGGCGACGGGGCTTCTGCACTGTCGCGGGTAGCTGCTCCTCGTGCTCGCCGCCGCGCAGCTCGCGGGCCAACCGCTGCGCGACCGACTTCGCCGATACGTGGGCCTCGCCGATTGCGATGTGCAACGCGTCGATGTCCGCGTAGTGCATCGTCTCGGCCAGCTTCACCAGCACCGGCGACGCCGACAGTTTCTGCACAGGCAGGCCCTCGCGGCGGATTGCCTTCGCGAGCTCGTCGCGCCCGTTGTCGAGCGCGTCCTCCCGCCGCTCGCGGGAGAACCACTGGCGGATCTTGTTGCGCGCACGCGGCGAGGCGACGAACTCGAGCCAATCACGCGACGGGCCCTTGGCGACCTTCGACGTCACGACCTCGACGGTGTCGCCGGAGGTGAGCTGCTCGTCGAGGCGAGCCATGTTGCCGTTGATGCGGGCGCCGATGCAGTGGTGGCCGACCTCGGTGTGGACGGAGTACGCGAAGTCGACGGGCGTGGCGCCGACCGGCAGCGTCACCACGTCGCCCTTCGGCGTGAACACGAAGACCTCGTCCTGTTCGAGGTCGAGCTTCAACGACTCGAAGAACTCGGCGGGATCGGACGCGTCCGACTGCCAGTCGACGATGCGCTGCAGCCAGGCGGCGTCGGCCGCGGTGACGGCGGCGCTCTCCTTGTAGCCCCAGTGCGCGGCGACGCCGAACTCCGCGCGGGCGTGCATCTCGTGGGTGCGGATCTGCACCTCGATCTGCTGGCCCTGCGGGCCGACCACCGTCGTGTGGAGCGACTGGTAGAGGTTGAACTTGGGCGTCGCGACGTAGTCCTTGAAGCGGCCGGGAACCGGGTTCCACGTGGCGTGGATCGCGCCAAGCGCCGCGTAGCAATCCTTCAACGTCGGCACGAGCACGCGGATCCCGACGAGGTCGAAGATGTCGGCGAACGCCTTGCCCTTGATGACCATCTTCTCGTAGATGGAATACAGGTGCTTCGGCCGGCCGGTGACCTCACCCGAGATGTGGTGGTCGTCGAGCCGCTCGCGAACGACCTCGAGCACCTGGGCCAGGTAGATGTCGCGCTCGGGCGCGCGCTGGGCGACCATCTGCTCGATCTCGGCGTAGCGCTTCGGATGGATCACCGAGAAGGACAGGTCTTCGAGTTGCCACTTGACCTCTTGGATGCCGAGGCGATGCGCGAGCGGCGCGTAGATGTCGAGCGTCTCCTGCGCGGTGCGGCGCTGCTTGTGTTCCGCCATCGCCGCGATCGTCCGCATGTTGTGCAGCCGGTCCGCGAGCTTGATGTAGAGCACGCGGAGATCCTTCGCGATCGCGAGGAGCATCTTCCGCATCGACGCGGCCTGTTGCGCCTCCTTGCTGTCGAAACTGACCCGCTCCAGCTTCGTGACGCCGTCGACGATCGTCGCCACCACCGAGCCGAACTGCTCGGAGATCTCGTCTATCGCGATCCCCGTGTCCTCGACGACGTCGTGGAGCAGCGCGGCGGCGAGCGTGATGTCGTCGAGCCCGATCTCGGCGAGGATCAACGCGACCGCGAGGGGATGGCTGATGTACGGCTCACCCGACTGGCGGACGACGTCCTGGTGGGCGCGCTCGGCGACGTCGTACGCCCTGCGGATGAGGTCGGTGTCGCCCTTTGGCCAGTGCTGCCGGTAGGCGTTGAGGAGGGGCGTCAGGTCGTCGGTCGCGAGGAGCGCATGCCGTCGCCACGGCAGCAAGCTCACCCGGTCGGTCGTCGCCACTCAGCCCATCCCTACTCGTACGTCAACAGCGCGTGGGCCTCGTGATCCCCCAGCTTGTCGCGCCCGCCGAGGAAGCCGAGCTCGATGACGAAACCGAGGCCGGCGACCTCACCGCCGAGCTTCTCGACGAGCCGGATCGTCGCCGCCGCGGTGCCGCCGGTCGCCATCACGTCGTCGATCACCAGCGTGCGCTCCCCCGGCGCGAGAGCGTCGCGATGGATCTCGAGCAGGTCGGTGCCGTACTCGAGCTCGTACTGCTCCTTCTCGATGTGCCACGGCAGCTTGCCGGCCTTGCGCACGGGCACGAAGCCCGCGCCGAACCGGTACGCGACCGGCGCGGCGAGGATGAAACCGCGAGCCTCGACCCCGAGCACCTTGTCGATCTGCAAGCCGTCGAAGGGCTCGCACATGGCGTCGATCGTGGCTTTGAAGGCCTCGGCCGATGCGAGCAAGGGCGTGAAGTCCTTGAACACCACCCCGGGCTTCGGGAAATCCGGGATGTCCCGGATGAACTCCTTCAGCCAGGCGGCGTCAGTCATTCACGCCAGGTTACCGGCGCCTGGTCTTCTTGCGTGGCCGAGGAGGCTGGCCCGTCCGACGGATCGGCGGCGCCGCCGGCACCTCGCGAGCCGTCGCCGTACCCGCCGAGGCCGCTGCTCCGCCCGCTGGCGCGATCCCGCCGGCGGCCGCGGCCGCGGCTGCGGGGGTGAGCGGCCCGCCGCCCCGGGTCGCGAGGCGCTGACGGATCGACGCGTACCGCGGCTCGCGCTCCTTCAGGACGGCGAGCAGCGGCGAGGCGATGAAGATCGACGAGTACGCGCCGGTGAGCAAGCCGATCATCAGCGCGAGGCCGAAGTCCTGGAGCGTGGTCGCGCCGAGGATGAACGACCCGACGACGAGCACCGACATGATCGGCAGGATGGCGACGAGCGAGGTGTTGAGCGAACGCATCAGCACCTGGTTCATGGAGAGGTTGACCACGTCGCTGTAGGTCATCCGCCCGGTCGCGGCAAGGCCCTTCGTGTTCTCCTCGACCTTGTCGAACACGACGATGCCGTCGTAGAGCGAGTAACCGAGGATCGTCAGGAACGCGACCACGGTTGCCGGCGTCACCTCGAAACCCGACAGCGAGTACACGCCGACCGTCACGAAGATGTCGTGGAACAGCGCGGCGAGGCACGCGAGCGCCATCTTCCACTCGAACCGCAGCGTGATGTAGAGCGTGATGGCAATCAGGAAGAAGACGAGGGCGCGGCCGGCCTTGCGGGTGATCTCTTCTCCCCACGACGGACCGACCTCGTTGACCGACACCTGCGCGGCTGGCACGTCGAAGGCCTCGCCGAGCGCGGCGCTGACGTCCTGCTGCAGTTTCTCCTGCTCCTCGACGGACGCGCTGTCGGTATCGGCCTGCACCCGCACGCGGTTCGAACCGAGCACCTGCACCTTGGCGTCGTCGAGGCCGACGTCTTCGAGGGCGTCGCGCGCCTGGCTCACCGACGGGTCGTCGGTCGGCACCTCCCACGCGGTGCCGCCGCGGAAGTCGATCCCGAAATTGAGGCCGCGCAGCCCGAGCGACACGAGGCCGATGGCGATCACCGCGCCCGAGATGAAGAGCCACCGCTTGAACGGGGTGACGTAGTCGTACGACGTCTCGCCGTGGTACAGCCGCGACCACAGCCCCTTGCTCGACGACTCGAGCGGCGTTTCGACGTTGGTCATGCCGAGCCCGTCCCTCCAGTGGCGGCGAGGCCGCGGGCGACGCCGAAGAAACGAGCCTCGGTGAACAAGCGGCTGCGACCGAGGAACGTCACCATCGGCCTGGTGAAGAAGTAGGCGACGAACAGGTCGAGCATCGCGGAGATACCGAGGAAGAACGCGAACCCGCGCACCGAGCCGACCGTCAGGAAGTACAGCAGCCCGGCGCCGATCAGCGACGAGAGGTCGGCCGCGAAGATCGTGCGGTAGGCCCTGGTGAAGCCGCGCTCGACCGACGAGCGGATCGTCTTGCCCGAGCGAATCTCGTCCTTCAATCGCTCGAAGTAGACGACGTAGGAGTCGACGGTGACGCCCACCGACACGATGATGCCGACGGCGCCCGCGAGCGTGAGCGCGAGGCCGGTGCTGTCGCCGAGGTACGACACGAGCGACCACATCAACGCGCCGGACACCGCGAGCCCCATGACGACGACGATCCCGAGGGCCCGGTAGTACAGGATCATGTAGATCATCACGAGCGCGAGGCCGAGAAGGCCCGCGGTCACGCCGGCGCGGAGCGAGTCCTTGCCCAGCGTTGCCGAGACGGTCTGCGTGCTCTGCGGCTCGAGCTCGACGGGCAGCGAGCCGAACCGCAGCACGAGCGCGAGGTCCTTGGCTTCGCGCTCGCTGAACGCGCCGCTGATGGTGACCGAGCCGTCGAACTGCGGCTCCTGCACCTGGGGTGCGGAGATGACGACGTTGTCCAGCTCGATGGCAACTGCCTTGCTCGGGCACTCTGGGGCGGCGCTGAAGCAGAGCTGTGCGATCTGGTTGAACAGCGCGTTGCCGTCGCCGGTGAAGTCGGCGTTCACGGTCCAGTCGCCAGTCGTGGTCGGCGGCTCCGCGGTCGCCGACTTGATGATGCGGCCCGTGGCCTTCGCCGGCCCGAGCTGGTAGCGGACGCTGACCTCGCCGTCGTCGTCGAGCTCGGGGAGGATGACCTCCTTGTCGGCGCCGGCTTCCTCGCGAGGCGTGGTGCCCGGCGGAACCGTCGTGGACGTGGTCGACGTCGTGCTCGTGCCCGTATCGGTGGCGACCGTCGTCGTGCTCGCGTCCGGCGTCGTCGTGGTCGTGGTCGTGGTGGTCGTCGCGTCCTCGGGCGGGAACGCGTTGAGCACGGGACGGAACCGCAGCTCCGCGGTCTGGCCGACGATCTCCAGCGCGCGTTGCTGATCCTTCACGCCGGGGAGCTGCACGATGATCGAGTCGCCCTGGCGGCTGATGTCGGGCTCGGCCACGCCGAGCGCGTCGACGCGGTTGCGGATGATCTCGATCGACTGGTCGAGCACCCCGCTCGCGGGGTTGCCCTTGGGTTGGAGGACGACGTACGCGCCGCCCTGCAGGTCGAGACCGAGCTCGGGCTCCCAGTTCTTCGCCTGCACCGTGGCGAGCCCGCCGAACGCGAGCACGACGATGAAGAGGAGGCTGACGACGAGGCCGCGGCGCATCAACCCTCCCGGATCGGTCCGTCGTCGGCCGCACCGTCGCCGCCGGGCCCGTCGTCGTGGCGATCCGGGCCGACGCGGCTCGCGATCGCGCTCCTGCGGAAGCGCAGCTGCGTCCCCGGCCCGGTCTCGATGACGGCTTCGTCGGTGTCGAGGGTGACGATCCGCCCGAGCAACCCGCCGATGGTGACGATGTCGTCGCCTTCCTTCAGCGACGACACCAGCGCCCGTTGCGCGCGCACGCGTTGCTGCTGAGGACGGATCAGCAGGAAGTACATGACGCCGAACAGGAGGACGAGCGGGAGCAGTTCCATGGGCCGGCGCAAGAAGGTAGTGGCTGGGGGGGTCAGACCGCATCCCGCCTCGTTCTGGGTGGATGAGTCCGGCCTATGTCCGGACTCATCCACCCAGAACGAGAAGAGACCCGTCCTAGGCGTACACGGAGGCGATCGCGGCGCGCACGGAGGCGAGGGAACCGGCCGCGATCGCGTCCCGGACGCGGCCCACGAGGGCGAGCGTCCAGGCAACGTTGTGCCAGGTCAGGAGGCGCAACGCCGTCGGCTCACCGACCTGCAAGAGGTGCCTGAGGTACGCCCGTGAGTAGCGCGCGCACACGTCGCACGGGCATTCCGGATCGAGCGGCGAGCCGTCCATGGCGTACGCGGCGTTGCGGATCTGCATCCTCCCGGCCGCGGTGAGCACGCTCCCGTGGCGGGCCAGGCGGGTCGGCAGGACACAGTCGAACATGTCGACCCCGAGGGCGATGCTCTCGACGAGGCCGACGGGGTCG
>DASVEG010000331.1:0-3623 GCA_036380695.1 Acidimicrobiales bacterium | reverse complement strand
CCGCCGCTCAGGATCCACTTCGTCGGGTCGCTCGAGTCGATCTCGAGCGTGAGCACGTCGGCGCCCGGCGTCGCGGTCAGCGTGAGGTTCGTCGAGTCGCCGCTGACGATGGGCTCCATGCCCGCGTAGACGACGGTCGCGCCGTCGCGGGTGATCGACCCGCTGTGGGGGCCGGTGGCGACGAACGAGAGATCGTTGAATGTGCCGGCGACGATGATCGAGTCGAAGCCGCCCGCGCCGCCCTCGAGGATGCCGGTGAGGCCACCGGTCGCACCGAGCACGAACACGTCGTCGTTGCCCGCGCCGCCGGTGACGTTCTCGACGCCGGTGAACGCGAAGCCGCCGGTGCTGCCCGCGCCTGCGCCGGTGATCGCCCAGGTGCTGTCGGCGGCCGGGCCGACGACCTCGTCGTCGCCGCCGCCCCCGGAGAAGGTGACCGCGACCGGAGCGGCCGCGGCGGTGGTGTCGACGACGATGCGGTCGTCGCCGTCGCTGCCGGTGACCTCGATCGCGGTCACGCCGTCGAGGGACACCTCGGCGACGACCTCGACCCCGCCGACGACCTCGACGTACTCGAGCGAGCCGTCGACCGCGTCGTAGCGGATCGTTCCGTCGAGCGCGCCGCCGTCGGTGACGAGCGTGGCCGTGCCGTCGACGACGGTCCACGACGCGCCGGACGCCGGCTCGCCGGCCGGCGTCGTGCCAGTGGTGGTGGTCGTGCCGGTGGTGGTCGTGTCGGTGGTCGTCGTGCCGGTGGTCGTCGTGCCGGTGGTGGTCGTGCCGGTGGTCGTCGTGCCGGTGGTCGTCGTGCCGCCCGGTTCGCCGTCACCGGCGACGCTCTCGCCGCTGGTGCCGGCCGCGTCGGTCGCGGCGGTGGTGCTGTCGTTCGAGTCGGTCGTGCCGGTATCGGTCGTGCCGGTGGTGTCGGTCGTGCCCTCGTTGGTCGTGGTGACGGTCGCGTCCTCGACGACGACCGGCTCGACGCTCGGGACCGCGGGAACGCCGTGGGTCTCGCCGAGGTCGAGGGTCTCGCCCATGAGCGCCGACGACCCGTGGTCGTGGCCGAGCAGGTGCCCGACCTCGTGGCGGACCGCGGTGGCGAGGTCCATGTGCGCCCCGGCCTCGCCGGCCGGGAACGTCGCCGACCAGCCATGACCGGCGGCGTCGACGTCGATGGTGACGGCGCTGCCCTCGGCGCGCCCGAGCGCGAGGTCGGGGAGGTCCGCGACCGCGAAGGTGATGCCGGAGAGGTCCGCGCCCGCGCCAGCGGCTTGCCACTCCGCGATCGCGGCCGCGCCCGCGGCCTGCAGCGTGGCGTGAGGCAGTGCGTGCTCGGGTCCGACCGGTACGAGCGGTGGCGCGGACGCCGATGTCAGCGCGTCTCCGTCCGGTCTGGGGAGGGGTAGATCCGGGCTCAAGGTCAGCGACGGAGCCGCCGAGAAGTACACCAGAGCGACTGCCAGCGCGACCCGCAAGGAGTGCTGCGCGGCCGTCATCCATGGCGCACGCGAGCGCGACTCGACGTCGCTGTGCTCGTGTTCACGCTCACGCGCCGACGTACCGCTCCACCCGCCTATGGAGCGGCACGATACCGGGGTTGCGCGCCGCCACGTAGGGTGAAACTCGATGAGCTATGGGTTCCATAGTCCGTAGCTGAAGCCTGCCTGAAGCAGGCATTGACACTTTCGTACCGTCACGGACCGCGCGTACGAGAGTGGCGTCATCGAGACGTCGAGAACGCGGCGACGATCGGAGCGAACCGGTCGATGCCAGCGGGGTCGGTGACCGTCGGCAGGTTCACGATGGCGTGGTCGACCCCCGCGTCCGCGAGGTCTCGAAAACGCCCCACGTGGTCGTCGACCGTGCCCGCGTTGGTGCGCACGCGGGCGTCCGCGTCGAGCTCGTCGTAGGCGTCGACGACGGTCGCGGACGACAGGTGGGTGACCTCGATGGTGCCCGGATCGCGACCAATTGCGCCGCAGTGGTCGCGCAGCACGGCGAGCTTGTGGCGAACGTTCTCGGGGCCGCCGAAGAGGTTGCACGCGTCCGCGTACTGGGCCACCAGGCGGAGCGTCTTCCGCTCACCGGAGCCACCCACGAGGATCGGGATCCGGTCCTGCAACGGGCGCGGGTAACACGTCGCCTCGGCGACGTTCAGGTGACGCCCCGAGAACGCCGGAGACCCCGGACCCCAGAAGAGAGGGAGCGCCTGGAGGGTGTCTTCGAGCAGTTCGAAGCGCTCCCGTACGGGCGGGAAGTCCCACCCGTAGGCGCGGTGCTCGCGCTCGAACCAGGCCGCGCCAATGCCGCAAACCGCGCGCCCCCTCGACAAGACGTCGAGGGTTGCGACCGCCTTGGCGAGGTGGCCGGGATTGCGGTAGGTGACGCCGGTGACGAGGGTCCCGAGGGTCGCTCGGGTGGTGTGCGCGGCGAGGAACGAAAGGGTCGTATAGCTCTCGAGCATGTCCTCCCACTCCCGCCCGACCTGGGGGATTTGGAGGAAATGATCCATCACCCAGAAGCTCGTGAACCCGACCTCCTCGGCCCGCCGGGCGACCGCCGCAAGGTTGTCGGCGAGGGCGGCGGGACCGCCGTCGAAGGCGAAACGCGAAAGCTGCAGACCGAACCGGAGCGACACCGGCGCCTCCTTCTGTCTTGCCGCGGACGCGGGCGTGTGCTCCCATCCCTCGGGCACGACGACCGCGCGATCGGGGCCGCGATGGACGGCCGCGAACCCCTCCTGGTCGAGGTGCTCGCGGGCCGTTTGCCACGTTTTGAGCTGCTGCGCGATCACCGCGTTCGGGACAGGCCGAGGGCGCGCGCGGTTGCGCCTGCGGCACTCTTCCGGCGCGGTTTCGAACGCGATCGCGATGCAGGGAACGCCGTGGCGGGCCGCGATCGCGCGGTACTTCTCGCGCTGTTTCGCATCCAGCGCGAGGGAGTCGACGACCGTTAGGAGACCGCGTTTCAGGCGCCGCTCGAGCACGCTGTCGAGCACCTCGAAGGCGTCCTTGCTCGCGCGTTGGTCGTGCTCGCCCTCCCCAACGAGGGCGCGCAGCCGGTCGGTGGACACCACCTGATCGGGACGAAACGCCCGCTCGGCCCAGTGCGATTTGCCCGACCCCGACGGCCCGACGAGCACGACGAGGCACCGGTGCGGGAGGCGGATCATGCCTTCGTGTCCGGTTCGGTCGGGCACGCGAACCGGTGGATCGCGACCGCGTTGGTAAGCCTGTCGACCCGATCGCCGACCGGAAGGTCCGGTTCGAGCACGTGGCGCGAGAGGCTCAGGGCGACCACCGGAGGGGCGTCGAGCGCGCACGCGGCGTCGGCGTCGACGGTCGGGATCGCGTAGAAGCCGAGCGGAGCGGGCCCGAACGTCAGGTCGACAATGGGGGGTTCGCCGTTGTCGACCCACCACTCGCGCACCCGCCACGCGTCCTGCCCCCAGTCGAGGTTGCTGTCCGCGAGGAATCGCTCCGGCCGCTCCCCTGCGACCAGGTTGAACGACGCGATCGTCGGTTCCCCGAGGGGCAGCAGCCCGACCGCGAGCGCCGCGGCGGGCACCGCCAAGGCCGCCGTTCCGGAGGCAATAGAGGCGGCTGTACCGCCTCTATTGCCTC
>DASVEG010000330.1:0-16050 GCA_036380695.1 Acidimicrobiales bacterium | reverse complement strand
GCGCCTCCGATTCCCGCGGATCGCCACATGAGCCGCGAGGGGCCTCCCGCCCCTCAAGGACTGCCCGCCAAGATGCTCGCAATCCATGCGCACCTCGAGGCAGCCGGGCTCGAACATGCCTTCGGCGGAGCGCTCGCATTGGCCTGGTGCACACGCCAGGCGCGAGGCACGATCGACCTCGACGTCAACGTCTTCGCCGGGCCCGAGCGCACCGACGAGACGCTCGCCGCGCTGCCCAAGGACGTTGTCGCCACTGCCGCGGACCGCGCGCTGCTCGTGCGCGATGGCCAGGCGCGGCTGTGGTGGGGGAGGACGCCCGTCGACCTGTTTTTCAACACGACCGACTTCCATGAGCGGGTCGCGCAGCGGGTACGATGGGAGCCCTTCGGCGGCGTGGAACTGCCGTTCCTCGCGTGCGAAGACCTTGCCGTGTTCAAGGCGTTCTTCAACCGCACCAAAGACTGGGCCGATCTCGAGGCAATGCGCGAAGCCGGCACGCTCGACGTGGCCACCGTGGCCGGTGTGCTGGTGACGTTCCTCGGCGGCGACGACGAACGAGTTGCCCGGCTGCTCTCGCTCTGATTTCCAGGCTCGCAACGGCGCGTGCCAAGCCGGAGCCGAAGGGCTACAGCTCGCGGTACTCCTTGATGAACTTCACGATCGCGATGACGGCGGCGATCACGAGTGCCGCGACCGCCGTGTCGTTGGCGAACGATCCGTCGGCGGCGCTGTCGGTGATGTAGCTCTGCCAAGCAGTGATCAGAGCACCCAACGTCGTCAGCAGCGACACCAAGAACTGCAGCGCGAGCCAGCGGTCGCGGCTCACGACCCCGAG
This sequence comes from Acidimicrobiales bacterium, assembly GCA_036380695.1. GTDB lineage: Bacteria > Actinomycetota > Acidimicrobiia > Acidimicrobiales > CADCTF01 > DASVEG01. The sequence goes on along the minus strand of DASVEG010000330.1, from coordinate 15,215 downwards.
GAACCCCACCGTCCGGTAGTCGATTTCCGCGCCTTCGCCGCCGAAGCCGGCGAGCGCACCTCCGAGAAGACACGCAGCGTTGCCGCCGTCGGAGCGCATCCCGGCTTTCATCAGTTTGCTCGTGTGATTACCCTCAATCAGCACGCGACGGCCTGCGGGTGTCGGCGATCCCGAGGGGAAAAGGATCTGGCCGTCCGCCGGCGGTGGAGCGCACTTGGACGTGATCTTGACCTTCGAGCTAGCCACGGCCGAGCTCCTCGATCAGGCTCGCCAGCCCCGGCGTAAGAAGGTCCCGGACACCGCTCGCGGCAACCTCCAGGTCACGCCCCTCTCGCCGATCGGCGACGAGAAATTCGCCGGTGCCGAGCGCGTCGCTCCCCAGGGCCCAGTCCCTCAGCCCCACGGTGGGATGGGCTTGTAGGTAGCGACCCAGCACAGGTTCGCCGGGCCCAGTGCGCCAGTAGTTGCGCAGCTCGGCCGCCGCGTCGGCGAGCTCGGGGAACCGCACCTCGAATTCGTCCGACGCTTCGAACCGCACATCCGACGCGCGTTGATCCTCAATGCCTGCACTGACGGCGAGGCCGGTGGCGACGCAGGTGTAACAAAGCCATTTGCCCGCTCCTGGGTCGCGCCGCGCGTGGGCGTTACATGCCGAGACGTGACAGTCCCAGCAGGTTCCCAGTGGGTCGAGCGGGAGCGCACTCGACGGGACGCCGACCGGCGATACGCCGGCCTTGCAGGCCCAACACTGTGCTGCCATGTAGGCGATGTTAGATCGCTCGTTCGGTGGTGGTCTAGAGGTGCTGCCGGGTCGTGTCGGGGAGGCCTGGCAGGATGTCGTACGGCGGACAAGACGGTCCATTCGTCTATACAGGTCGACACGACCGACCTCGTCTTGGGCGTTCTCTACGATGCCGGCGGGGACAGCACGGGACTACCCGGTGACCTCTTCAGCCGTACCGATCACGGCGCCTTCCCACGCACCTCGAACCGAGCGACCGCGTAATAGGGGCCGTTGACAGGGGCTGGCTCGACCATCACACTTCAGCCACACGGCGGAAGGCGGAAGGCGGATATGGCTCGATCGACGGCGGTCGGTCTCGTGCCATCGCGCGGCTGAGGGTGCGCGCGATGGAAGCGGCGGCTTCGACACGAAGTGGACCCGCTGGTGACGTTCGGCGCGACCGCGCACCGGACGTGCGCCACGTGCGCATGGTCGAACGCCCACCGACGTGGCGCGGCCAGCCCTACGTGCTCACCTACCTGTTGCTCGACCGCGAGCCGTCGGCAGGCGATCTTGTCGCGCTCCAGCGATGGGCCACCGAGGCTGGCATGCCCAACGCGCGAGCCATCCCGCCGTCGCTGCTCGAATGGTCGTCGCTGTTCAACCCGCGGTTCTTCGACGCGGTTGCCGCCGAGCACGACGACGTCGCGGAGCGGCGGCTCGAGCTGTCGGCGGCCGCCGCGATGGAGCCCCAACGCCTCGCTCGCTTCTGGTTGGAGTCGGTGCTCTTCCTCGCGGGCGTGACGCTGTCCGCGGCGATCGTGCAGTCGCGCCACTCGCCCGGCACGATCGCGAGCAAGTACGACCGGCTCTGGGAAGCGGGCAGCCTGGCCACCGGCGACGACGTTGCCCCCGAGCTGGCGCCGCTCGACCTGCGCGCCGCGGTGAAGGCGCTCGACGAGGACGCGGCTCTCGCGACGGTCGATCGGCTGCTCGCGATCAGGCGTTTGTTCCTCGCGTCGCTCGCGACCCTCGCGCCCCCCGGGGGGCACGAGGCGGATGGCACGCAGGTGGAGACGATGGCGGCGCGTCCGCTCCCGGAAGACCTGGCTGGCCGTTTCGGCTTCGTCGACGACCTCCGGCGGGACTGCGGCGACGGGCTCCGCGCGGTGATCGTGTACGGGTCGAGCGTCTCGAGCGAAGACTTCGCCGACTACGACGTGCTCGTCGTCGTCGACGAGCCCGAAACCCTGCTTCGACGGATCGCCGGTCAGTCCCCTACGTGGCGGGGCAAGGAGCTGAACGTCGGCGTGTACTCGCCGGACGAGCTGGTCGCCATGCAGCGGCTGTCCGGCGACAACCTCGCGGAGTACGGCGTGTGCGTCTGGGGTGAAGCGCTGGTGGTACGCAAGCCGGCCGCGCCGTTGCTCGCCCGCAATTTCAGCTTCGGCGTGGTGCGCCAACGCCAGCAGCTCGGCATGTTGAGCCGCGCCATCAGCGAGCCGGTCGGCGACGGACCCGACGACCGACGCAACCTCCACGAGTACTTCGTCAAGATCCCGGCCAACGTGGCCAAGGGCACCTTCGGCGCGCTCGGCGAGCGGCGGTCGAAGGAAGACGTGCACGCGTGGATGCGGGAGCGCATCGGCTTCGACGCTCCCGCCGCGCAGGCGAGCGTGGTGGCCGGCGATCCGGTGCTGCCGCTCGCGACGGCCTCGCTGGCCACCGGCGCGGTGCTGCGCGCCTTGAACGACCAGGTGGGCATCGTCGGGCCGCACCGAGAACGACACGAAGAGAGCGAGAACCCATGACCATGCTCGCAGATGCATCGCCAGCCCTGGGATACGTCGTCGACGCGTGCGCCGACCTCGAGTTGCACGTGGTGCCGGTGCGAGACGCGTCCGACGGTCGGCTGCACCTCGACGGGCCGAACAGCGAACCCATCGTCGTCGACCTGCAACCCGGTCCCGTCTCGATGATCGAGCAGGTGCTCCGGCAGGTGCGGTTCGACTTCGACGCGCTGCCGTTGCTGACGCTCGGCGACAGCAAGGAGATCCGGCTGCTCACGCCGCGCATCGCGCTCGCGCGCCTGTTGCCCACGGTGTACTCGTTCACGTTCAACCGCTACGGCATCGCGCCCGGCACGGACGAGGTCCGCGCCCGCTTCTCGGCCGAGCTCTTCCGGCAGATGGCTTCGACACCCGGCCCACGCCACATCGCGTCGGCCTTTCTCGGCCTCGTCGAGTCGCCGGCCGGTCCCCTGCTCGCGGAGCAGGTCGTCGACACGTGCAACCTCGAGGTCCGGGTCAAGCGGTTCCACATCGGCTCGCCGCTGCACCGGTACCGGTACGTCGAACGCCATCCGACCGCGCGCGGCGCGGAGCCGTTGGCCCGTTGGTCGCGCTTCGCGGAGCCCGTCGTCTGCTTCGACTGGCGACACCCGCTGCGCGACGACGAAGGGAACCGCCTGGCGGACGAGCCCCTGCCGGACGACTACGCCGCGATCTGGATCGACGACGTGCCGCGCGCGAAGGCGTTGGCGCGCGCCGCCTTCACGTGGATCGAGGATCGCTTCGAAACCGCTGGCCTGAAGCTCATCGACATCTGCTTCTTCGTCGACCGCACGGGCAACGTGCTCTACGGCGAGATCAGCCCGGATTGCATGCGCGTGCGCAGCCGCGCTGCTGCCGATGCCGACGTGCTCGACAAGGACTCTTGGCGTTCCGGCGGCGACGCCGACGACGTGCTGCGCAGGTACCGACGTCTTCACGAGCTCGTCTTCGGCGGCACGCCATCCGGAACCGCTGGAGCACCCGCTATTCACGCAGCACCCGACGAAAGGACACGGTAGATGCCCGACACTCGAGACCTGCCCAAGCCGACGGCGGTCAAGAACCGCCGCTTGAAGGTGTCGCCTGGCGGCGTCGTGACGCTTCCAGTCGCGGCGCGCAAGGCGCTCGGCATGGTGCAGGGCGAAGGCGCAAAAGTCACCGTCGCCGTCGAGAAGGAGGCCGTGAACGTCGCGCTGACGACGGACACCGGCGGGTTCCGCGTCTCACGGGGCGGCCAGTTGGAGCTTCGCGGCGAAGCACGTGAGGTGCTCGAGAGCGGCGAGGCGCGCCACTACTGGATCGACCTCGACGACGAAGGCCGCAGGATCACGCTCCACCCGTTCCGGTGATCGCCCTCCCGAGCGTCGTGGCCCTCGACGGTCACGATGGCTCGGGGAAGACGACGCTCGCTCGTGGTCTCGCGGCGTCGTGGGGCGGCACCTATGGCCGGCCGTTCGGCGGTGCGCGGGGCTCGGCGTTGCTGCGCGCCGGCGAGCGGGGCGACGTCGACGCAGTCGTCGCGCTGGGCGAGGAAGGCTTGCGCGCCGCCGTCGAGGAGTCCGGCGGCGCGAGGCCCCTCGTGCTCGATCGCGCGTGGATGACCGTCGCGTCGCTGGTCGACTGGGACGCGTTCGCGTCGCGTTGGCAATGGTGGGTGCCGACCGTGCTGTGCTGGGCAGACCTCGACACCACGCTCGCTCGCGTCGGTGCGCGCGACGAGCATCCGATGCCGCGTTCGTGGCACGAGCACTACCTGCAGCGGTACCTCGCGCTGGCCGAGACCACGAACACGTACGTCCTCCGCACCGACCTCGAGTCCCCCGCTGCTTCCGCCGCGCTCCTCGAACAATGGGCGTCGGCCCACCTGCAGGGCGCGGCGGGCGGCGCGATCTGACGGGCGACGGACGGCGCCCGACCGTCAGCGTCCTTGTAGCGCCCTCGCGACCGCGGCGACGCGCGCGTCCTCCTCGATCTCCTCCAACGGCACGGGCAGCGCGAGCGACCAGTTGGTGCCGCCCGTGGTGCCCGGGTAGTTCGGGCGCTCCTCGACGCACAGAGCGTCGTCGATCGTCGCGGTCACGATCATCGACGGCGCCTCGGCGAGCACGTCGTGCAGGCGCACGACGACGTCCTCGATCGCCGCGTCGTCGCCCGCCCCGGCAGCCGACGCGATCTTGCGACGAAGGTCGGCTGCGCCTTCCTCGTTCGGCTCCATCGAACGTTCCTTCTGCGCGTCGAGGTCGGAGCCGCTCCACAACCCGGCGACGGTGGGCAGGTCGTGGGTCGTGATGGCCGCGAGGGCGCGCTCGGGGAACTCGCGCGGCGGGCCTGGCTCGAACCAGAACAGCCGGTACGACAACACGTCGCGCCGGGCCAGTTCCTCGCGCATGTAGTCCTCGACGGTCCCGAGGTCTTCGCCGACCACGTACGCGCCTGCTCGATGGCTCTCCACAGCGAGGATGTCGAGGAGGTCGCCGAAGGGGTAACGGACGTAGGTGCCCTCGCGGGCCGACCCGCCGGAGGGGATCCAGAACAGCCGGAACAACCCCATGACGTGATCGAACCGGAGGCCGCCCGCGTGCCGGAGCCCGGCGCGCACGGTCTGGATGAACGGCTCGTAGAAGGCGTCCCGCAGCTTCCACGGGTCGAACGGCGGGAGCCCCCAGTCCTGCCCCTGCCGGTTGTAGTCGTCCGCCGGCGCGCCGACCGACATGTCGGGCGCGAGAACGTCCTGCCACATCCACGCGTCGGCGCCGCCGGGGTCGACGCCGATGGCGAGGTCTTGCATCAGGTCGAGCGCGCTGCCCGCGCGTTCGAGCTGTTGGTCGAGCAGCCACTGCAACCACATGTGGAAGCGCACCCGGCCCGCCTGCTGGTCGCGGACCTGGCGCGACTCCCAGCTCGTCGGGTTGCGGTAGTCGTCCGGCCACTGACGCCAGTTGGGGCCGTACGTCTCGGCGAGGACGCAGTGCGTCGCGTACCGCTGCAAGGTGTCGCCGCCGGCGTCGACGAAGGCGTCGAAACCGTCCCCCGGCGGCACCGCGGCGAACACGCGCGTCAGCGCGTCGAGCTTGTGGCGGAACACCTGCTGGCGGTCGATGCGGCGGTCGCCGTTGAGCGCGCGTGCGTCGTTCGCGATCGTGTCGAGATCGCTGCCGCGGAAGTCGGCCCCAGGCACGTCCTCGATGCGCAGGTACAACGGGTTCCGGAAGCACCGGCTGCTCGGGTAGTACGGGCTCTCCTGCTGGTGCTCGACCGGCGTCGACGCGTGCAGCGGGTTGAGGAGCACGAGCCCCGCGCCCTGGCCCTTGGCGAAGCCGGCGAAGCGCGCCAGGTCGGCGAGGTCGCCCATCCCCCAGCTCTGGCGCGAGCGCAGCGCGTACAGCTGCACGGCCCATCCCCAGATGCGGAGGTCGGCCGGCAAGTGGCACCGGCCGGGAGTGACGATGAGGCGCAGCCCCCTGCCGTCCTCGTGGAACGCGCGGTAGTAGCCAGGCTCGAGCGGGGGCAGGGTGCCCGACACGAGGTCGCTGCCGCCGTCGTCCGGCACCAGCTCCCACCGCCCACCGAGCGACACCTCCTCCCCCTGGCGCACGATCCACAAGGCAGGGCCGGGAGGTGGTTGGTCGGTCTCGATGCCCATCGCGTTGGTGATGGCGTCGACCGTTCGCGGCGGAGGTTCGCGCCACGCGCCGGTGATGTCGTGATAGCCGCGGGCGATCCCCCACGCGTCGAGGTCGGGCACCGGCGGACCGTACCCTCGCGGCGCGCGCCGGAAGAGCGGTTGTATTGGGGAGCCGCGAGAGCGGACGTAGGCTGGCGCCGATGCCCGACGTCGTCGTGATCGGTTCCGGGCCAAACGGCCTCGTCGCCGCCAACCTGCTCGCGGACCGGGGCTGGTCGGTCGTGGTTCTCGAAGCACAAGAGCGACCCGGCGGTGCGGTGAAGTCGAGCGAGCTCATCGAACCGGGGTTCGTCAACGACGAGTTCAGCGCGTTCTATCCGCTCGCCGCGAGCTCGCCCATCGTCGCCGCGCTCCGGCTGGAGGACTACGGGCTGACGTGGCACCGGTCGCCGCTCGTCGTCGCCCACCCGTCGGCCGACGGCACGTGCCCGTACATCTCGATGGACCTCGAGGACACGGTCGAGACGCTCAACCGGCTGGCGCCGGGCGACGGCGACGCGTGGCGGCGCTTGTTCGAGCTCTACAGCCGCGTGCGCGACGGCATCCTCTGGACGCTCCTCTCGCCGTTCCCGCCCGTGCGCGGCACGTTGTCGATCGCGCGGTCGCTGCGCCCGTCTGAGCTGCTCCGGTTCACCCGTTTCGCCACGTTGTCGGTGCGCCGGCTGTGCGAGGAGGAGTTCTCGGGCGACCCCGCGAGCCGGTTGCTCGCGGGCAACGCGCTGCACGCCGACTTCGCGCCGGAAACCGCGATCGGCGGGTTCTTCGGATGGATCCTCCTCGCGCTGGCGCAGGAGGCGGGCTTCCCCGTTCCCGAAGGCGGCGCGGGCAAGTTCATCGAGTCATTGCAGCGCCGGCTCGAGCACAAGGGCGGCGAGGTGCGCTGCGCCACGCCCGTGCGGCGCGTCGTCGTCCGCAACGGCACCGCCGTCGGCGTCGTCACCGCGGATGGCACGCAGATCGACGCGACCAAGGCCGTCATCGCCGACGTCTCCGCACCCCTCCTCTACCAAGAGCTCGTCGGCGAGGAGCACTTGCCGTCGAGGCTCACCCGCGACCTCTCGAAGTTCCACTGGGACTGGGCGACGGTCAAGGTCGACTGGACCCTCGACGGCCCGATCCCTTGGGAAGCCGAACCCGCCCGCCGCGCCGGCACGGTCCACCTCATCGACAGCCTCGACCGGCTCACGATCACGATGGCCCAGCTGTCGACAGGCCACATCCCCGAGCGCCCGTTCCTCGTCGTCGGCCAGCAGTCGATGACCGACCCGACTCGCGCGCCGGCCGGCAAGGAGACGGCGTGGGCATACACCCACGTGCCCCACGTCGTGAAGGGCGACGCGGGCGGCGACCTCACCGGGTCGTTCGATGTCGCCGAGACGGAGATGTTCGTCAAGCGGGTGGAGGACGAGATCGAGCGGCGTGCGCCCGGCTTCCGCCAGCTCATCCGCGGACGGCACACGTTCACGCCGACGGCCATGGAGGACGCCAACGCGTCGCTGCGCATGGGCGCGTTGAACGGCGGCACCGCGCAGTTGCACCAGCAGTTGATCTTCCGGCCCACTCCGGGGCTCGGCCGCGCGGAGACACCGATCAAGAACCTGTTCCTCGGCTCGTCGTCCGCCCATCCGGGCGGGGGCGTGCACGGCGCGTGCGGTTCGAACGCGGCGCGCGCCGCGTACGCCGCGCACGTCCGCCGTCGCGTCGGCCTGCCGCGGTAGCTCGTGCCCCCGGTCGCCACGACCGACGACGGCGTGCCCGTCGCCTGGTACGAGCTCGGCGAAGACGCACGAGGCGGTCGCCCGGCATTGCTGCTCGCTCACGCGACGGGCTTCCACGGCCGGGCGTTCGCACCCTTGGCCATGGCGTTGTCCGGTTTCCGGTGCATCGCGTTCGACGAACGAGGGCACGGCGCGACACCGCCGCGCAATGACGCCTCGTTCGACTGGAACGGGTTCGCACGCGACGTCCTTGCCGTCGTCGACGCGGCTGGGGTGGCGGGTCGGGCGCTCGGGTTCGGGCACTCCGCCGGTGGCGCGGCGTTGCTGCTCGCGGAGCTGGCCCGTCCCGGGACGTTTCGCGCCATCTATTGCTACGAGCCGATCGTCCACCCGGCCGACGAGCTGCCCGCCGTCACCAGCGACAACCCCATGAGCGCGGCGGCTCGACGGCGGCGAGACGTGTTCCCGTCGAAGGACGCCGCGTACGACAACTACGCGTCGAAGCCGCCGATGGCGTCGTTCCACCCCGACGCGTTGCGCGCGTACGTCGATCACGGATTCGAGGACGTGCCGGTCGGCGAGGGCGAGGGTGTCCGCCTGCGTTGCCGGCCGGAGTGGGAGGCGCGGACCTACGAGATGGGGACGCGGCACGGTGCGTTCGGCCGGCTCGGCGAGGTTGCGTGCCCGGTGACGATCGCGTGGGGTTCGGAGACGACGACGTTCTGGCCCGGCGCGTTCGAGCAACAGCTGACCAGGGTGCGCCACGGCCGCGGGGAACGCTTCGACGGGCTCGGCCACTTCGGTCCGTTCGAAGCGCCTGACCGCGTCGCGGAGTCGGTGCAGCGCGCGTTCGCGACGCTCGCCGGCGCGTGATCCCCGCCGTCGCGGTCGCGGCGGGCGCGATCGCGCAGTGGGTCAGCGGGATCGGGTTCTCGCTCGTGTGCGCGCCGATCCTCATCGCGGTGCTCGGACCGTTGGAAGGGGTGCGCACCGCGCTGGTGCTGTCGAGCTTCCTCAACCTCACGCTGATCGCCGGCCGGCGGCGCGACCTGCTCGTGCGGGAGGGCGCGCTCCTGCTCGTGCCCGCGGTCGCGGTGACGCCCCTCGTCGCCGCAGCCGTGCGGGGAGTCGACGCGAGGTGGCTCGCCGGCACCGCCGGGTTGCTGACCGTCGTGTCCGCCGTCGCACTGGCCGCGGGCGTGCGTTGGGAACGGGGCGCGGGTCCGCACGCGGCCGCGGTCGCGGGCGTGTTGAGCGGGACGATGAACGTCATCGGCTCCATCGGTGGGCCCGCCGCCGCCTTGTACGCGGTGAATGCGGGGTGGCCGCCCGCGCGTATGCGGCCGACGTTGCAGGTCGTGTTCCTGGTGTCGAACGGGGTCGCGCTGGTCGCCCTCGGGCTGCCCCAAGCCCGTCACGTGGCCGGCCCGCTCGCCGGGTTGGTGGTCGGATGGATCGTCGGGTGGTGGCTCGACCCGAGGGTGCCGCATGATCTCGCCAGGCGGCTCACGCTGGCCGTGGCGGCGGTCGGGGGCGCCGTGGCGATAGGGCGGGCGGTGTTCGGCTGGGGGTGACCGAGGGTGACCGGGGCGGTGACCGGCGAAAATCACATGCGTGTCACACCCCGGGCGTATCGTTCGAGACGTGAGCTTGCCGCTGCCCTCCTCGCTGAGCCCGTCGAAGGTCTCGTCGTTCAAGGATTGCGCGCTGGCGTTCCGGTTCTCGGCCATCGACAAGCTCCCCGAGCCGCCGAGCGCGCCCGCCACCAAGGGCACGTTGGTGCACCGGGCGTTGCAGCTGCTGTTCTGGGACGAGCCGCAGGGAGGGCGCACCCTGCCGGTCGCCCTCGCCAAGCTCGAACGGGCCAAGGCCGAGCTCGACGACGACCCCGAGTTCACCGGTCTCGAGCTGTCCGACGAGGAGCGTGAGGCCTTCTACGCCGAGGCCGGCGGGTTGGTGCGCAAGTACTTCGAGCTCGAAGACCCGAACGAGGTGCGGGTGATCGGCACCGAGATCCAGTTGAGCGTGCAGCTCGGCACGTTGCTGCTGCGGGGGATCATCGACCGGCTCGAGCTCGACGACGACGGCGAGCTGGTCGTCACCGACTACAAGACGGGGCGGGCGCCGAGCGAGCCCTACGAGCGCACGCGCATGTCGGGGGTGCACTTCTACGCGTTCTTGTGCGAGCGGGTGCTCGGGCGGCGGCCGGCGCGGGTGCAGTTGCTGCATCTGCAAGAGCCCGTCGCGATCTCCACCGTCCCGTCCGACCAGTCGATCCGGGCGATGGAGCTGCGTACCCGTGCGATCTGGACCGCGGTCGAGCGGGCGTGCGCGGTCGACGACTTCCGGCCCCGGCCGGGGCGGCTGTGCGACTTCTGCTCGTTCAAGTCCCTGTGCCCTGCGTGGGGCGGCTCGATCGACCTCGTCTCGCAGTTCAAGGTCGAGGCCCGCATGGCCGCCGCCGGGCAAGACCCCCTCTTCGACGCCGTCACCCCCGCCGCCATCGCCGGCTGACCCGCCCGCCGGCCCGCGCCCGCGCCCGCCGCCCCGGCGCCCCGCGCCCCCCCGGTTGCTTTTGGCCACAAACTGGGCTGGGGCCCCAGTTCGTGGCCACAAGCGACGCCGGCCGCCAGCTCTGCCGGCAATCCGGACGGCGCCTACGGGTAGCGTGCCCGGACGATGCCGATCGCGACGATCCGCTTGCCGGCGGGGCCGTTCAACCAAGCCGTCGACGACTTCGACCGGGCAGTCGACGAGGCGTTCGACCGCCTCCGCGGCCGGCCGGGCTTCGACCGCCTCTTCTACGCGGCCTCCGAGCTCGGCGACCACGGCCTCATCTGGCTCATGTTCGGCGCCCTGCGGGGCCTCCGCAGCGAACACGACTGGCACGCGGCGGTCCGCCTCGGCCTCGGCGTCGGCGCCGAGTCCGCGATCGTGAACCTCGGCATCAAGTCGCTGTTCCGGCGCAGGCGCCCGGCGTTCGAGGGCATCCGCCCCCACCGACTCCGCAAGCCCCGCACCAGCAGCTTCCCGAGCGGCCACGCCACGTCCGCCTTCACCGCCGCCGGCCTCCTGAGCGAGAACGACGACCTGTGGCCGCTGTACTACGCCGTCGCCGTGCTCGTCGCCGCCAGCCGCGTGTACGTCCGCATTCACCACGCGTCGGACGTCGTCGCGGGCGTCGCGGTCGGCGTTGCCCTCGGCCGGCTCGGCCGCAAGCTCTTCCCGCTGCCCGCGGCGCCGCACGTCGGCGAGGAATTACGCGGACTCATGGGCAGTTGAATCCCACATGACGCTTTCGTTCGCCGTCTCTTGGGACTACCGCTGCCCGTTCGCCCGCAACGCACACGAGCACCTGATCGTGGGGCTGCAGGCCGGCGCGCCTTGGGACGTGACGTTCGTGCCGTTCTCCCTCAACCAGGTGCACGTGGCCGAGGGCGAACCGGACGTGTGGGACGACCCGACGAAGGCGCCGGCCCTCCTCGCCATGCAGGTCGGCATCGTCGCCCGCGACCGCTTCCCCGACCGGTTCCTCGACGTCCACCTCGCCCTGTTCAGCGCGCGTCACGACGACGGCCGCGACATCCGTGAGAAGGACGTGCTCGCCGACGTCCTCACCGCAACGGGCGTGGACGCGGCCGAGGTCTTCGCCGCGATCGACGACGGGTGGCCGCTCGACACCTTCCGCAAGGAGCACGAGGTCGCCGCCCGCGAGAGCAGCGTGTGGGGGGTGCCGACGTTCATCCAGGGCGACCAGGCCGTGTTCGTCCGCCTGATGAGCCGCCCGCGCGGCGACGCCGACCTCGCCGTCTCCACGATCGAGCGGGTCGTCGACCTCGTCGGCGGCTGGCCCGACCTCAACGAGTTCAAGCACACGTCGATCCCTCGCTGACGGCCCCGTAGGCTCGCGGGCGATGCCAGACAACGAGGACGGCGCGCGAGCACCGAGGGCAATGCGCTTCGAACGTCGGATGTCCGACTCCGAAGCGCTCATGTGGAACCTCGAGAAGGACCCGAGCCTGCGCTCGACGTTCCTGAACGTCACGTTCCTCGACGCGTCGCCGTCGTTCGACGGCTTCCGGCAACGCATCGAGCGCGCCGTCGCCGAGATCCCCCGGTTGCGCCAGCGCGTCGCGCCGGCACCGGCGCGCCTCGCGCCGCCGGAGTGGGTGGACGACCCGTCGTTCGACCTCGACTTCCACGTCCGCCACATCGCGCTGCCCGCACCCGCGAGCGACCGAGAGCTGCTCGACCTCGCCGCCCTCGCCTTCCAGGACCCGTTCGACCGCGCGCGACCGCTGTGGCAGTTCACGATCGTCGATGGCCTCGAAGGCGGCCGGGCCGCGTTGCTCGCCAAGATGCACCACACCATCACCGACGGGGTCGGCGGCGTCCGCCTCTCGGCGATGTTCATCGACCTCGAGCGCGACGCGCCCGCTCCCGAGGTGCCGAGGCCCGCGCCGTACGCCGACTCGCCGGAAGGCATCGTCGACTCCATCGTCCGCGGCCTCGCGCACGACGTGCGCCGCCAGCTCGGCGTGACCCGCCGCACCGCGTCCCGGCTCGTCGACGCGGCCATCCATCCGACGAAGGCGGCACGCCTCGCGACCGGCAGCCTCGACATGACGGCGTCGATCGTCCGCCAGCTCCTCGTCACCGACGGTGCGCGGTCGCCGCTGTGGGCAGGTCGCCGCTCGCTCGGCCGTCGCTTCGAGGTGCTGTCGGTCGACCTCGAGCGTCTGAAGGCGCAGGCGAACGCGCTCGGCGGCACCATCAACGACGCGTTCGTGTCGTGCGTCGCTGGCGGCGCCGGCGCGTACCACCGCGAGCGGGGCGTCGAGGTCGAGCTGTTGCGCGTCGCGATGCCGGTGTCGACACGCGACGACAAGAGCGCGGGCGGCAACGCGTTCACGCCGACGCGGTCGCTCGTCCCTGCGGGGACGAAGGACCCCGTCGAGCGCTTCAACGCCATCCGCGATCGCCTGCAGTCGACGAGGAAGGAGCGCTCGGTCGCGCTAACCGACACGCTCGCCGGCGTGCTCAACAACTTGCCGACCGCGACGGTCGTGAACTTCGCGAGGCAGCAAGCCGAGACGGTCGACTTCGCGGCGTCGAACGTACGCGGCGCGCCGTGGGACCTCTTCGTCGCCGGCGCGGAGATCTTGCACAATCACCCGATGGGCCCGACGGGCGGCACCGCGTTCAACGCAACGGTGCTCTCTTACCGCGGCCAGCTCGACCTCGGCCTCAACGTCGACACCGCGGCCGTAGACGACCCGACCCTGCTGCGCGACTGCATCGACGACGCGTTCCGCGAGTTCCTCGCGCTGAAGCTCTAGAGGTAACCGCCCTGGCCGGGCTTCGCGGCCGCCGCCGACGTGTCGGGCCCAGCCGACCCGTCGCCTCCCGGCTCGGCGCGGTACGTGCCGCCGAACATCGACGCGATCTTCTCGTCCCACTCCCCCGCGGTGTGGGCGACGACGTTGACCACGAACGCCAGCTCGTCGTGCGTGACGTGGTCGCCAAGCAACGTCTCGTCGAACCACACCGCCCGCCGATCGGTGTCGATCGAGAACCTCCCGAAGGCAAGGGAGAAGTTGAGCCGCGCGAGGAACAGCCCGAGCTCGGGCGTGAGGTTGAGCCCGGCGTTCGTGATCGAGAACACGCGCACGATCGGCGGGCGCCCCGGGAACGCTCGCGGCGCTACGAAGACGCGCGTTCGCCCGATGTCGACGAGGTAGTCGCCGTCGGGATCCTTCGGCACCTCGCCGCCGACGATCGTGTGCAGCGCGGGCTCGAGGAACTCGCGCATCGAAGCGAGCTTCGCTTCCGCGGCCCGCTCGTCACGCACGGTCCCGTGGCGCACGTCGACCGCGGTGGCGGGGTCGACGCCGAGCACGTCGCCGAGGAGCCGCTCGACGAGGTCGACCGCAGCCGCCGCGCCTGCGACCGCGGGCGCGACCCAGGTGTCCCCTTCGGAGGCGAAGCCGAGCGCGGCGATGCCGGCCGCTTGCTCGTCGGTGAACGGCGCGGTGTCGTCGCGCGTCGCCAGCTCGACGACGAACGCGTCGTCGTCTTCGCGCCGCGCCTGCACCGCGTCGAACGGTGCGTCCGGCAAGCCGACGACCACGAACCCGAGCGGTTCGAGGTTGCCCACCTGCGTCATGAGGAAGTCGCGCCGAGCGCGCGCGCCCTCGGGCGCCTCGTCGTCCATGCCCGGAAGCCTGCCATCTACGATCGCTGCCGTGGAGCTGTCGGGGAAGGTCGCCGTCGTCACCGGTGGAGCGAGCGGCATCGGGCGGGCCTTGGCGACGCGCTTCGTCGCGGAACGCGCCAAGGCGGTCGTCGTCGCGGACCGTGACGCGGAGGGCGCCGCTGCGGTGGCGCGCCAGATCGGCGATGGCGCTCACGCGTTCACCTGCGACGTCTCGAAGGAGGACGACGTCGTCGCGCTGATCGACGCCACGGAGTCCGCGCACGGCGACATCGACCTCTTCTGTTCGAACGCCGGCATCGGCACGGGCGGCGGGCCCGAGGCGCCGAACGAGGAGTGGCAGCGCATCTGGGAGATCAACCTCATGGCGCACGTGTACGCGGCGCGCGCCCTCGTGCCGAAGATGCTCGAACGGGGCGACGGGTACCTCCTCAACACCGCGTCCGCCGCGGGGCTGCTCAGCCAGATCGGGTCGGCCCCGTACGCGGTGACGAAGCACGCGGCGGTCGCGTTCGCCGAGTGGCTGTCGATGACCTACGGCGACCGTGGCATCAAGGTGTCGGTGTTGTGCCCGCAGGGCGTGCGCACGCCGATGCTCGGCGAGGCGCCTGGCGCGCTGCTCGGCCCCACCGCCATCGAACCCGAGGACGTCGCGGACACCGTCGTCGCGGGGCTCGCGGCCGAGGAGTTCCTGATCCTCCCCCACCCGGAAGTGCGCGAGTTCTTCCGCCGCAAGGGCGACGACTACGAGCGCTGGCTGCGCGGGATGCGCCGGCTGCAAGCCCGGGTCATGGGCTTCCCCGAGCCTTGAGCCTCGAGGTCGAGCGCCTCGGCATCCACGTCGGCGAGCAGGTGCGCTTCCTGCGCGCCGACCGGTCGCGGTGGCAGGAGGGCGTGGTCGCCGGCCTAGAACGCGACGGCAGCCTTGCGGTGCGCGACGCCAAGGGCGCATCGCGTGCGGTCCCGCTCGATCACGTCCTCGTGCGCACGCAGGGTGCCAGGGGCGGGAGGCACTGGGAGCCGTTGCTCGAACGCGCGGCTC
>DASVEG010000329.1:0-4451 GCA_036380695.1 Acidimicrobiales bacterium | reverse complement strand
CCGGTATACCGGCCTCAGCGCGCCCAAAAGCCGAAGAGCCAGGCGACGGCGGGGACGCGGCCACCACGCGAGCGGTGCTGCAAGGGATCCCGGCGCGGCTCGCGGCGGCGACCAGCGCGCACATGGACGACCTCGTCCGCGAGCTGCACTTCGTCGACGATGGGGACGGCGTCGTCGACCACGACATCGCGGTCGAGCTGCCTGGCCTTCTCGAGCGGTTCGCTCCCCTCCGTCGCGCCACCGCCGACGCGGCGCGAGCGTCGTCCGACGGCTCTGGCCGGTTCGACGTCGACATAGCACTGCACCCGACTGCCGCGCAGGACCTCCGTCGCGTCGAGGAGCTGCTCGACCGCGCCAACGAGATCTCGCGTCGCGACGGATTCCTCACACCCCCGCCCACCGCCGAGGTCATCGCGTTCCGGCGCTGGTGTTCGCAGGAGTTGTTGCGCCAGATCGCGGGACGGCCTTCGACCGCCTGCCCGTTCGAACCACAGGTCTCGCCGTGGGAGTCGGCCGACAGCGCCGCGGAGGGGCGCTTGCGCGAGGCGAGGTACCGCTCGCTCGTCGAGTCGGCCGACCTCGACGTGTGGCGCGCCGACGCCACCGGCGCGCTTGTATCCGACATGCCTGCGTGGCGCGAGCACACCGGCCAGGACGACCGCGATTTGCTCGGCGACGGGTGGCTCGCCGCCGTGCACGCCGACGACCGTGAACGCGTCGCCGCGACGTGGCGCCGGGCGGTCGAGACGGGCGCGCCCTTCGCCTGCGAGTACCCGATCGTCGCGCCCGACGGATCGACGCGCATCGTCGTCGCACGGGGTACGCCGGTCCGCGAAGGCGGGGCGGTGCGCGAGTGGATCGGCACCACGTTCGACGTCACCGACCAGCGGCGCGCCGCGAGCGAGCTGGCGGAGCAGGCGCGGCTGCTCGGAGCGATGCACGACATCGGCATCGCGTTGTCGACGACGCTCGATGTCGACCAGCTCCTCCCGCAGCTCGTGGAAGCGACCACTCGAAGCACGGGCGCGGCTTTCGGAGCGTTCTTCTTCAACCGCGTCGACGACAACGGCGAGGACTACCAGCTCGTCACGCTGCACGGCGCGTCGATCGACCAGTTCGACTTCGGGATGCCGCGGAACACCGGGGTGTTCGCCCCGACGTTCGGCGGCGAACGCGCCGTTCGGTTCGACGACGTGACGCGCGCGCCCGAGTTCGGCAAGAACGCGCCGCATTACGGCATGCCCGAGGGGCACCTGCCCGTTCGTAGCTACCTCGCTGTGCCGGTCTTGAGCAGCACGGGGACCGTCCACGGCGGCCTCTTCTTCGGGCACCCGAAGCCCGGCATGTTCACCGAGGCGCACGAACGGATGGTCGTCGCGATCGCCAGCCAGGCGTCCGTCGCCATCGACAACGCGCTCCTCCTCGAGGCCGAGCGTTCGGCACGCGCCGCGGCAGAGGAAGCGCAGCGGCGCCAGGACGCGCTGGCGGCCGCGACCGCGGGCCTGGCCGCGTCGCTCGACCTCGACGAGACGGCGCGCGTGCTGGCGCGGGCGGTGGTACCGAGCGTCGGCGACTGGAGCGTGGTTCGCATCTCCGACGGCAGCTCGCGTGCCGCGCACGCCGGGCCGGTTCCCGCGCGCGCTGAGGAAGCGCCGGGCGCCGCGATGGTCCCGCTCCGGTCGGCCGACCGTGAGGTCGGTTCGCTCGCGGTCGGGCGGTCGGACGGCAGCCCGCTCGACGCGGCCGCGCTCGCCGTGCTCGAGGAGATCGGCCGCAGGGGCGGCGTCGCGGTCGACAACGCGCTCCTCTACCGCCAGCACCGTTCCGCCGCGCTCGTCCTTCAACGCACGCTGCTGCCGCACGATCGGCCGGCGTTGCCGGGGTTCGCGTATGCGATCCGGTACCTGCCGGCCGCGGCCGGCTCGGGGTCGGAGGTCGGCGGCGACTGGTACGACGTCGTGCGCCTCGGCGAGGCGAGCGCGGTCGTCGCCGTCGGCGACGTGCAGGGCAAGGGCATCCAGGCCGCCGCCTACATGGGCCAGCTCCGGGCGGGCAAGCGGGCCTACACGCTCGCCGGGCTCGGGCCGGCGGCGGTGCTCCAGCTGCTCGACCGCATGTGGGAGCTGCAGGCCGACGTGCTCGCGACGTGCATCCACGCCGAGATCGAGCTGGCGACCGCGTCGCTGCGGATCGCCGACGCCGGCCATGCCGCCCCGATCCGGTTCGGCGCTGGCGCGCCGGCGAGGGCCGCCGACGTGAAGGTCGGCCCGCCGATCGGCGTCGGGGGCGGGGTGTACCTCGAGTCGACGCTGACGCTCGCTCGGGGCGAGGGGCTGGTGCTGTTCACCGACGGCTTGGTCGAGCACCGCAACCGTCCCATCGACGAAGGCATCGCGATGTTGCGCAGCGTGCTCGACGAGGCGGCTTCGGGCACGTGGACGCCCGAGTCGGTGGCGGACGCCGTGCTGGGCGAGCTTCTCGCCATCGGCCACGACGACGACGTCGCTCTGCTGGTTCTCGCGCGCAACCCGTAACCTGGCGCGACGCATGCGCAACTTCGCCGACGACCTTGCCGCGCTCCGGAAGCGCCTGACCGAAGCCGAGGGCTACCTCGACATCGCGGGCAAGCGCGCGCGGTTGCCCGAGCTCGAGGCCGAGATGGGCAGGCCCGACCTGTGGGACGACCAGGACAACGCCCGCGAGGTCACGACCATGTACGGGCGGTTCGGTGACGACGTCCGGCTCGTCGATTCGCTTGCCGCGCGCATCAGCGACGCCGAGACGCTCTTCGAGCTGGCCGTGGAAGAGGGCGACGAGACCCAGGAGGCCGAGCTCGACCGCGAGGTGACCGAGCTCGGCCGCGAGTTCGACCGGCTCGAGCTGCGGTCGCTCTTCATCGGCGAGTACGACGAACGCGACGCCGTGTGCGAACTGCACGCAGGCGAGGGCGGGACGGACGCGCAGGACTGGACCGAGATGATGCTCCGCATGTACCTGCGGTGGGCGGAGCGCCGCGGGTTCGAGGTCGAGATCGACGAGGTGTCGGCCGGCCAGGAGGCGGGGCTGCTGTCGGCGACGTTCATCGTCAAGGGTCGCTGGGCGTTCGGGCTCCTGTCGTCCGAGCACGGCATCCACCGGCTCTACCGGAACTCGCCGTTCGACGCTCAGGCACGGCGCCAGACGTCGTACGCGTCGGTCGCCGTCACGCCGTTCCTCGAAGACCTGAGCGGCGAGGTCGACATCGACGAGAAAGACCTGCGGATCGACACGTACCGCTCGTCCGGCGCAGGCGGCCAGCACGTCAACGTCACCGACTCGGCCGTGCGCATCACCCATCTGCCCACGGGCATCGTCGTGTCGTGCCAGAACGAGCGGTCGCAGATGCAGAACAAGGCGCGCGCGATGCAGGTGCTCGCGGCCAAGCTCGCCGACCGCCAGCGCGAGGAACGACAGGCCGAGCTCGACGCGCTCTCCGGCCCCCGCGGCCAGGTCTCCCGGGCGACGCAGTTCATCCGCGGGTACGTCCTCGCGCCGTACCAGAAGGTCAAGGACGAGCGCACCGACCACGAGACCGGCAACGTGCAAGCGATCCTCGACGGCGACATCGACGAGTTCCTCGAGGCGTGGCTCCGCTGGCGCCGCGCCGCCGAGCGCTCTTCCTAGCTACCGGCCGGCCGCCGGCCGCCTCCGCCGATCACCCGTTCTTCGCACTACCACCGCGCCTGGCGCGGGCTACTGCGAAAAAGCGCGGACGTGCGGGGAGGTCCGTGGCGAGCGGGTCAGGCTTGTGCGAGGGTGCTGCGGGGGCGCCGCGCCCGGCGAAGGGCGACGGGGACCGTCACGGCGGGAACCGTCTGGCGCACGTGCAGCAGCTGGAGGGCGACGACGAGGACGATCATCGTCGCTGCGACTCGGACGGGCACGGAGACGTCGGGCTCGTCGTCGGCGACCGCCCCGACCGTCGACGCCGCGGCGGCGACCACGGTGCCTGCCGGCGGTGCGGGTGCTTCGGCGAGCGCCGCGGCGATCGTCGCGAGCTCGGGCCAGCGGTCGGCGATCTTCGGGGCGGGCGCGGGCGCGGGTGCCGGGGGAGCCGGCTTCGGTGCCGGCGCGGCTGCGGCCGGAGCAGGAGCCGGCGTCGCCGCGGAGCGGCTTGCCTTCGGTGCCTGCTGGCGGGCCGCAGGCGCAGGGGCGGGGGCGGGCGCAGGCGCAGGAGAAGAGGCGGCGGCACCTGCGGTCGGCTTGCGGAAGACCTCGGCGACCCACACCTCGCCCGCGTCGGTCACGACCACGCCGATGCCGACCTGGGTGAAGGCGCTCGACAAGATCTCGCTGCGGTGCGACGGCGAGTTCATGAACGCACGGTGGATGTCGTCGACCGACGGTCCGCGGCCGACGTTCTCGCCGACGGCGTCCCAGCCCTGCACGTCGCTGGCCAGATTGGGGTTGTG
>DASVEG010000328.1:0-3962 GCA_036380695.1 Acidimicrobiales bacterium | reverse complement strand
AGCCCGACGAGCTGCCGCGCCAACCGACATCGGCCGAGGTCGCCGAGATCACGATGTCGTTGAGCGATCCGTACATCGTTCCGCCCCGACAGAGCGGCGACGACGAGAAGGACCCGATCCAGGTCTACTTCGCAGGCGAGTACGTCGGTGGCCCGCTCGACCCCGACCTCGGCTACACGCCGTGGACGCCCGACGAGCAGTGCCTCGTCGAGATCGATCAGAACTTCGCTTCGGTCACGACGGCGACGTGCACCCTGCGCCTCACCTCGCCGGCTGCCGGCACGACGACCGCGTACTTCTGGGTCGACGAGAACCGTGGCGAGCCCGAGACGAACGTCGAGGCCGACGGGAGCGAGGGCCGCTACTCGGGGCCGCAGGACTGCGTCGAGGCGAACAGCGACACGACGAACGGCGTGTGCGTCGACGACGCGTCGAAGCCAGGTGCCGTGGCCGAGCCCGACATCACCGACGTCGTGGAAATCACGTTCTACGCCGCGCCAGCGAATCTCGATTGCGACCCGCAGGTGCAGACGGGCCTCGTCGACACCGCGACCGTGCGCCCGGCCGCCACCGCGGTGTTCGACTGCCTCGTCACCAGCCCGCGCGGCGAACCCGTCCCGAATGTGATCATCGACGGCGAGAACTACGCAGACGGCGACGAGCGGCAGTGGGACAACACGGGCGCCAACGACCCCGACCAGTCGGAAGCCCCGCGTGAGGACAGCCCCGAGGCGGCCACACCCCAGACCGCGGACTACCAGGACGACGACGCCGACACCGCTACGAGTGGCTGCACGACGAACGCCGAGGGGCGATGCACGGTGACCGTGCCGCCGGTGAAGGCACAGCTCGGCACCGCGATGATCTGTTACTGGGTCGACGGCATCGAGGGCGCCACGCCGGACGCGCCCGACTCCGACGAGCCGGACACGACGTTCGAGCGCCCCAACAACGCCGCGAACGAAGAAACCGACGGCGGGCACTGCGACCACGAGCAGGTCGACGAGCGCAACCCCGACGGCTTGGGCAACGCGGCGAAGCGCACCGACCTCGTCATGGTCAACTGGGAGCACCCGCTGTTCTTGAAGGGCGGCATCGACCTGCAGCCCGAGAGCCAGCTCCACCGCGCCGGCGAGACCGCCACGCTTACCGCCAAGGCGTACGACCAGTTCGGCGACCCGATGGCGAACGTCGTCGTCGCGTACGAGTTCTTCCGGAACTCGCCCTCGCACCCCGAGACCATCAACACACCCGAAGAGCCGGACGAGACGTGCGTGACGGGCGCCAACGGCACCTGCTCGATCTCGTTCACGTCGGCCAAGCACGGCGACGACGTGGTGTGCGCATGGACGCGCCAGCTCGTCGGCGAGGAGACGAAGCGCGACGACCCGCAGGTGATCGGCAACAACCAGTTGACCAGCGAACCCGTGTGCGGCCCCGACCTCGAGGGCCCGACCGACCCGAGCGCCGACGACGGAAAGCCGTCGCCCGCGTTCGACGCGATCGACGTCGCCTACCTGCGGTGGCCCATCCCCCCGCCCCCGCCGCCGCCCCCGCCGCCGCCCGAGCCCAAGGCCGTCGGCTACTGGCTGACGGGTGGCGACGGTGGCGTGTTCGCATACGGCGACGCCGCGTTCCTCGGCTCGATGGGCGGCGAACGCCTCAACAAGCCGATCGTCGGCATGGCTGCGACGCCGAGCGGCAACGGCTACTGGTTGGTCGCGTCCGACGGTGGCGTGTTCGCCTTCGGCGACGCCGGCTTCTACGGGTCGACCGGCGGGATGCACCTCAACAAGCCGATCGTCAACATGGCACCGACGCCGTCTGGCAAGGGCTACTGGCTGGTCGCGTCCGACGGCGGCATCTTCGCCTTTGGCGACGCCCAGTACTTCGGCTCCACGGGCGACATCCGGCTGAACTTCCCGATCATCACCATGGCCCCGACGCTGAAGGGCGACGGCTACTGGCTCGTCGCCTCAGACGGCGGGATCTTCGCCTTCGGCAAGGCGCCGTATTACGGGTCGACCGGCGACTTCCCGCTGGCCGAGCCGATCGCGACGATCGCGCCGACCCCGACGGGAGAGGGCTACTACCTCGTCGCCCGCAACGGCGACATCTTCACCTTCGGCGACGCGAGCTACTACGGCTCGATCGACCCGACGACCGTCGTCCGCCCCGTCGTGGGGATGGGTGCCAGCCCGACGGGCGAGGGCTACTACCTCGCGACGGCCGATGGTGGCGTGTTCGCATTCGGCGACGCCGAGTGGTACGGATCGGCCGGCAATGTTCCGCTGAACGGCCCGATCCTCGGGCTGGCGGTGTCGATCAAGGACGTCGCCAGAAAATCGCAATAAATCCTCGGCCGGGCCGACTCTTTTCGGCCCGGCCGACGTACTTCTTCTCAGAACAGGGCAATGGAGCCCGACGACCTGGCCACGAAGGGCAGGCGGATCAGAAGGAGAACCGATGCGAACCAAGGGGGCGATCACCACGACGACGGCTCCTGGTCTTCTAGCTCCCCTCGTCGGTCGCGCCGGCTGGCACGACGCGGCACACCTCTTCGGCGGGCTCCTGTAGGAGCCCGCTCGGGTCCGACGACGGGAGCCCCCACCCTCTCGTCGCGGAAAGGCCGGGGGACCGAACCCGCAACGGTCCCCCGGCTTCCACCCCAAAGGCCCGGCGGGCGCCTCCCCGCCCGCCGGGCCCCCTCCTTCCCTTTCTTTGTTCTGGGTGCAGAAAGACTCGCCATGGGAGTCTTTCTGCACCCAGAACGCGTCAGGGGCGACCCGATGCGCGCCGGGTGACGTACCAGTCACCATGAACCTCAACATCAGGCGGGCGGTCGTCCTTTTGCTCGGCGCATCGTTGCTCGGCGGGCTCTCGACGCCAGCGAGCGCGAGCGGGAGCGGCACGATCAGCGATGGCCCAGGGCAGGACTTCGACCCCTCGGAGATCTCCGTAGCGGGCCAGCACGTGACGACGTTGAACGACGGCTCGTCCACGTCGACCGACATCCTGTCGGCGTCGCTCGACGCCGTCACCGTCGGCGGCCAAAAGACCCTCAGGGCGACGATCGTGGTCGACGGGCCGGTCCCGGCTGCGGGCCCCGGCCTGCCGACCGACTTCGACGGCCCTGACCCGACCTTCGTCGGCGGCTCGTACAAGGTCATGTTCCAGAACAAGGACAAGCAGACCAACGGCGACAACCCCGACACGGGCTGCGACCGCCTCGACGGCGGCCGCCTGCGCGACCAGCACGGCCACTGGGCCGACGGCTACCACTGGTACCTCGGGTTCAGCGTCACCTACGACGGCACAGGGTGGTCGCACACCAGCATGGTCGGCGTGTACGACCCGTCGCCCGGTGCCGCCTTCTCGTTCATCGAGTACGGCTCGTCGACCGTGACGGCCGTTGGCACCGACACCCGGATCGTCGTCGACGTCCCGTCCGTCGTCGAGACGCCCGATGCCCTCTGCGTCGGTGGCGCTCACAAGTGGGACCTCGCGGCCGAGGGTGCGGACAACCGCAAAGGCGCCTATCCGGGCGGCACGTTCGCCAACCCGCCCGGCTACACCTACGGCTCCGGCGACCGCATCGACAACGTGTCGGCCCTCAGCACCGCCGACCAGATCGTCGTCCTCCCCGTGACCGTGCCGTTGAGCCTCGTGCCCGGAGAGAGCGACCTGAAGGCGATCGGCGGCTTCGTCTACTTCGCCGACAACACCAATCAGCAGTCGAACGGCCAGGTCGTCTACTCCGGCGGCACGGTCGGCGTCACCGACACCCTCGGCCCCGGGCCGGCGTGCCCGACCCCGACGTTCGGCGGCACCGTGCCGCAGAACTCGTTGTGGCAGGCCAACCAGAACCAGGCCTGCCACATCGACGACGACGCGGTCGGCAACACGCTCCTGAGCGAGTTCCGGGCGGCCGGCTACGGCTTCGTCGTCGACGTCCCGTCCGT
>DASVEG010000327.1:0-8550 GCA_036380695.1 Acidimicrobiales bacterium | reverse complement strand
TTGGTCATCGTGCGGCTGTTGCAGGCCGCGAGCTGGCGGGCCGACCAACTGCTCGACGACGAACCGATCGACATCCGGCCCGCGAGGTGGTCTCGCCGGCGTTCCTGAGGGGAGAACATGAAGCACACGTGGAGAATCGCCGCAGCTGCGCTCGCCGTGGCGGGAGCGCTGCCGGCATCCCTCCCCGCGTCCGCATCGAACGACTCGTGCGTGGGGCAGGGTCGCGCGGAGACCAACAATCTCGTCTTTTATCCGGCGCTTGGCCCGAGCGCGACCGGCTCGGTGCGGATGACGTTCGAGGTGGGTGGATGCGTCATCCACTCGAACGTCGCGATCGGGGCCTTCACCGCCGGCCCTGTCGGGAACTACTGCGGGCACTCCACAGGGGTCGTCTCCATCGACCATCACACCGGCACGTGGGCCACTGCCGCAACCGTGATGGTCATCAACGGCGGCATCAACGGCGTTGCCCAGGTGACGCCGTCGAGCGGGAGCTGCGCCGGGGGAACTCGCAGCTTCCGGGTCGTCGCCAGCGTGGTGCTGGTCTAGGCGTATCGGAGAAAAATTTTCGAAATCTCTGACACGATCGGGCCACTCGTTCGTAGTCACCGGTCGAAGGGCAGCAAGGCGGGGCCTGTTCGTCCGACCGTGGGGCGCTCCTTTGGGGCGGGGTCGGCGCTGGGGGACCCGGTGTACCGCCCTCTCACTGCACGTACATCGACTGGGACATCGCCCGAAACGAAAGGGACTCACTTCATGAAGCGTCTTCTTGGTGCCGCGCTCGTCAGCCTTCTGGCCACGGCGGCGCTCTTCTCCTACACCCCCGCGACCGCGTCGCCCGACGTCTGCATCGGCCAGGGCACCGCGGTCACCGGCGAGCCCATCTTCTACCCGACCGGCCCCAGCGCCCCCGCTGGCACGACCGCTGACTTCACGCTCTCCATCGGTGGCTGCCTCGCCGCCCCAGGCGAGCATGGCAACAGCGTCAGCGGCGTCTTCACCGACGGCCTCCTGCCCCTCGGCAACTACTGCGGCCACTCCGAGGGTCACATCTCGGCCGCCGGTCACGAGGGTGACTGGGTCAGCGCAGCGTCGATCCTCGTCATCTACGGCACGAGCGGTGTCGGCGTGGTCAACGCCGTCCCGGATGCGACCAAGGGCGAGAGCTGCGTGGACGGCGCGGACGAGTTCCTCGTCACGGGTGCGCTCATCCTCATCTAGTCACACCAAGCACCTCGTATCACCCAGCAGGGAACGAGCCCCCCACCGCGAGGTGGGGGGCTCGTTCGCGTCAAATGCCAGATATTTCCGAAACGACGCGTGGTCTCGTGCGTATCTACCTACTGAAGGGCGAACAAGGCGGGGCCTGTTCGACCGCGCTGTGCCACCACTCGGCGCAGCCCGGGCGCTGGGGGACCCTCGAGTGGCCTTTCGCCCTCGCCCGTGCGGGTGGGGGAATCGAGCAGAAAGGTAGAACGCATGAAGCGCATGCTCATCGTCGCGGCCGTGAGTCTTCTTGCCGCGGCATTGCTGTCGTACAGCCCGGCGTCCGCCCACTTCGCGGACGTCTGCATCGGCCAGGGCGACGCCGTCACCGACAATCCCGTCTACTACCCGAAGGTCCTGGACGACTCGACGGATCCGCCGACGGTCGTCGACGGCCCGTCTGCGTCCGGCGCCGCCACGTTCAACTTCAGCACCGGCGGATGCCTGACGGCGTTCGTGCCGGACGCGCCGTGGGTCCACAGCGGCTCGGTCGAAGCCGAGTTTGCCTCAGGGCTGCTGACCGACCCCGATCCGCCCTTCGGCAACTACTGCGGGCACTCCGAGGGCATCGTGAAGATCCCCGACCACCCGGCTTCGTGGATCAGCGTGGCGTCGATGCTGGTCATCATCCCCGACGCCGCGCCTGGTGGCGCGGCCGGCGTCGTCAACGCAGTGCCGAACCTGCTCGAGGACCAGAGCTGCCTCGAGGGCGCGACCGAGTTCCTGGTGACGGGGGCGCTCGTCCTGTTCTAGGACCGGCCGCTTTCTTCACCTTCACGCGAACGAGCCCCCGCCGTGCACGGCGGGGGCTCGTTTTCGCCTAGTTCGCCAACTGCCGACCCTGAAGGCACGCCCATGCCCAGCATCACCTGCATCTTCCGCACCGCCCTTGCGAGCGTTCTCGTCGCCGCGGTCCTGCCCTGGTCGCCAGCGTCGGCCCATGGCGTCGACGTCTGCGCGGGCAACGGCACCGTCTCGACGACAGAGCCGCTCTATTACCCCAAGCACGTCGACGTTTCCCTCCCGCCGAGCGTGGTCGACCGGCCGTCGGCCTCGGGACGGGTTGCCTTCGCGTTCGGGGTCGGCGGCTGCCTCCAGGCGGCGACGACGGCGTGGCCGTGGCTCGACTCCCACCCCTACACCTTCGAAGGCGAGTTCTCCGACGGCGCGCTGACGCCGCCGCCCCTCCCGGGCTCGCCGTTCGGCAACTACTGCGGGCACTCGGAGGGTGACCTCTATCTGCCCGGCCATCGGGCGCGGTGGACGAGCGTGGGCTCGTTGTTCGTGGTCGCGCCCTCGGGCGCGCCCGACGGCGCCGTTGGCGTTCTCAACGTCGTGCCGAACGAGTTCGCTGGTGACAGCTGTCTCGCCGGCGCCCGGCTCTTCATCTTCACGGGAGCGCTCGTGCCGTTCTCGGACGACGTCCCGTAGACCTTCTTGGATGGCCGCTCGTAGTTGGCGGCCATCGCTCGCTTTGCGCCGGCTAGGGACCGGCGGAACAGGGCTCGCTCCGCGAACTGCGCGTCCGAGCGGCGGTACTCAGGGCTCCTGTCGCGTGGAAATGGACCGGCGGCACCTCCGCACGACGCCCTTCGAGACTGAGGGTTGCGGTTTCCGCCACTCTCAGCCTCCAACGCGTGCGTCCCGCTGGCTGGGCGAACCCCGCCGCGCGTTTCGCCGATCCCTCCTAGGAGGACAGACGATTCACGGCAAAGCGACCGGCGACGAGGCACAAATCTGAAGAACCTTGAAACTTTTCTGACACGACGCGCCCGCTCGAACGTATAGGTGGGTCGAAGGGCACAAGGCGGGACCTGTCTCCGCCCCTCGGCGCGCAAGCGCACGGGGCGGTGTGCTGGGGGACCCACGTTCGGCCTTTCACCCACAACGGACATCCATCGGGGCAACCCGTCAGAAAGGTTCACACCTATGAAGCGTCTTCTCGGCGTTACGATCATCAGCCTTCTCGCCGCAGGTCTTCTTATCGTCAGCCCGGCTTCCGCCGGCAACGACGCCTGCGCCGGCCAGGGCGAAGCGGTCACCCAGAGCAACGTGTACTACCCGGGCCTCGGCCCCAGCGCGACCGGCACCGTGACGTTCACGTTCACCATCGGTGGCTGCAACCAGGGCCACAGCAACACCGCCAACGGCAACTTCACCGCGGGCGTGGCTGGGGCTGGCAACTTCTGCGGTTCGTCGACCGGCGACGTGTCCATCGACCACCACAACGGGTCGTGGACCAGCGCAGGCTCGATGCTCGTCCTCAGCGGCGGGATCAACGGCGCAGTGAACGCAGTCCCGAATGCCACGAAGGGCGACAGCTGCACCTCCGGTGCAAACGACTTCCTCGTGACGGGCTCCGTCGCACTCGTCTGATTTCAACGCATCTCGGCTTCACCTCGGGTGGGGGGCCTCGGCCCCCCACCCGACGCGTTCCGATCCAAGTCCGTACGATGCGGTGTTGTGCCCCATCTTGCAGGAGTCGCACCCCCGTGGAGCGAAGTCTGCAGTGCTTGCGGAGCACGGAACCTCGGCCGTGGCTTGCCGCGTGACCTGCCCGCTTTCGCCGAATACGTCACACTTGCACTTGCCCGGCACTGAGTCGTCATCACCGCACCGACGGAGGAAGCACCTGCTATGACGCAGAGCACTTGGAAGCGCCGAGCCGGGACGTTGCTGGCCGCGCTCGTGTTCACACTTGTCGTCTTGCCTGGGGCCGCGTCGTCGCAAACTGCCCCGAACCAGGCGGCGGTGTTCCAGCAGATCGACACGCTCGGCCGCGTCCCCGACGACGCCAGAGCGATCTTCGGCGACGTGATCGTCCCGCGGCAGTTCTTCGAGGGCAATCCCTCCGGCGACCCTGCAGGCCGCTACTACACCGCGGGCACGCTCATCCACTTCCCCGAGGTGCGCCAGCTCTGGCAGGTCTGGCTCTTCACGCGTGCGGACTTCACGAAGGCGACCGCCGTCGCCGTCCGCGACCCCGAGACGCTGAAGATCAAGAAGACGTTCATCCTCGAGACCTGGATGGCGCGAGGCACCGCGACCGCCGGGTACGCCGGTGAATGGATGCACACGGTCGATCCCGGCAAGCGCGCGTTCGTCGCGATGGACCCCGGAACCGGCGCACTCCACGTCAACGAGATCGACTTCGTCACCCACAAGGCCACGCTCCACAGCAACTTCCTGTTCGGTGGGGCGCAGGCGCAGTTCGTGGGGCTCCGCCTCGGCAGCATCACCTACGACCCGTTCGACAACTCGCTCATCGGTCTCGCCGGTGGTCCTTCGAGCCTCAACGCGGCGAACACCAACACCTACATCTTCAAGAAGAACCTCACGACCGGGGGCACCGAAGGTCCGCGCCCGCTGAACTCGTGCACCGGCCCGCTCCCGTCCGTCGACAGCAGCCGCACGTACTCCGTGCCGATCCTGCCGACGCAGGCCGCGCTGTTCGTCCCGTGCCATCGCCTCGGGATGGCTGGTGCTGTCGTGCGTGTCGCTCGTGACAACGCATTCGGTGCCGACCCGAACGAACAAGCCGTCGTCGGCCCGGTCTATGTCGAGTCGGTCCTCGCCGACACGACGAGCGGCCGACTGTTCCTCGTGACCACGAAGGGCGAGATCTGGGCGTTCGACACCAACACGATGTCGTTCGTCGGCGTCGTCTCCGCCGCGGCATCCGGCCCATCCGGCGTGAACGTCGGTGTCGGGATCGACAGAGAATCGGGTCGCGTCTTCTTCCAGTCGGCCTCGTACGGGCTCGGTGTGGTGGAGGGTCGCTTCTTCCCGATCCCGCAAGCGATCACCGCCGCGTCCATCCGCGCGGAGGGCCAGGAGAAGCTCTGGAGCGACTCACGCACCGGCAAGCTGTTCGTGCTCGAGGGCATGCTCGGCGAGAAGCGCCAGGCGTACAAGATCTACAAGCTCGGCCCCGCGCCCACGCCCCCTGCCGAGCCCGACCCCGATCGCAGCACGATCGACCGCGACGAGGAGCGCGGCGTCACGCAGAGCCGCTATTTCGCGAGCGGCAGCGGCTACGGCTTCCGCGTCATCCTCGCCAATGGCGTTGCGACGATCGCGCCGCAGCCCACCGCCGGTGTGCTCGCGCCCGGTGCAGAGGTCATGGTCCAGAACCTGTACTCGAAGTGCGGCTTCACCGACCGTGAGCTGCTCGCGGGCCGCGTGCAGAAGGCCGAGTACGACACCGGGTCGACGGCAGCCTCCGCGGTCGCCTTCGACGTCGACGGGCGCACCAAGCAAGACCTCGAGCGGCCGTCGCGTTGCGACTTCGCGATCAACGACGGCTCGAACGAACGGTTCTCCGGGATCTTCTCGACCTTCCAGCCCGCCGCCGAGTACGACGAGGGCCCCGGCTGGAAGCGCGACAACGCCGAGTGCACCTCCTTCGACGGCGGCGAGCCTTCGGAAGACGTCGGTGACGACGAGGAGGGCAACACCGACGGCGTGCCCCTCGGCAAGAGCCGCGTGGAGTGCCCGCTGCCGGGTGGCGTGCTGCGGGCCTCCGCAGAGTCGTCGACCGAAGGCGCGGTCGCGGTCGGCAAGGCGGCTACGGACGTCACCGTGCGCAAGACGGCTAAGGGCGTTCTGTCCGAAGTGACCTCGGTGGCTCGCAACATCGAGATCGGCGGCGTCATCCGGATCGAAGAGGTGCGTTCGGTCGCGACCTCGTTGGCGAACGGCCGCCCGAGCAAGACCGGCGACATGTCGACGCACACGATCGAGATGACGGGCGTCAGCATCGGCGGCGACCCGATCTGCCCTGCGGAGTGCAACGACATTGGCGCAACCATCGACCGCTTGAACCGCTTCGGAGCGGGCCGCGTGCAGTTCCGAGTCGCCAGCGGCATCGACGAGAAGCTCCGCACCGGCACCAAGAAGGGTGCGCTGACCGCGGTTCAGAAGTCGACGCAGCGGCAGGCGTCCGACCAGGCGCTCGTCGGCGACTTCACGACCGACGTCGCTGCGCTCGAGATGATCGTCTACAACGACAACACCGAGTGGGGCCGCGCGCGGCAGCTGTACCAGTTCGCCGGCGTCTCCTCGGTTGCCGGCTACAGCATCGCCCTCGACTTCAGCGCCATGCAGTTCGACGACCCGCCGTCGTTCGACGAGCCACTCGACGACCTCGGCGCCGACGGCAGCTTCGACGATGACCTCGGCGGCCCTGCTCCGACGTCGTTCACGGAGCCGCTCCCGCCGATCGACGAAGCGACGGGGCGGACGATCGGGAACCCGGGCGGCCCGATCGAGGGTGAGAACCCGTTCACGAGGGCGGTGCTCGCCGTCGGGCGAGGGCTGCGGCTGTTCTTCACGAGCCCTCGCCACGCGCTGTTGCTGTTCACCGCGTGGTCGTTGTTCTCGCTGCCTGGCGTGCTGTCCCGTCGCCGGCGGCTGCTTGCGGCGGTTCGATCACTGTGACATCCGGGCCCGTGCCACTCGCACGGGCCCGCAAGGAGTAGGTGCTGCACCGGGGTGGGGTCTCCGGACGTCGGGCTGGCGTAGGTCGCCGTACCGGCGCTGGGTCCCTCGGGTTCCAAAGGAGAGGCAAGCGGTGAACGGAAGATCGATGCGGACATGGAGAACCGGGCTCGCGTTGCTCGGCGCGCTCGTGCTGCTCTCCATCGTGGCCGTCGAGCCACCGGACAAGAAGGTCGCGGCCGACGCTTCCGGCACCGTCGAGACGGACTCGGGCGACGAAGGCGGCGGCGGGCCCGCTGAGGAGGGGCCGACGGAGGACACCGCGGTCGACCCGAACAACCCGGAGGCGACCGGTGTGACCACCCCGGACGGCAAGCCCGTGACGGGCGGTCCCGCCACGACCGTCAAGCAAGGCACCGCAACCGGCAGGAACTACGAGTGCAAGGCCGGTCGCAATGGCGGCAACACCGACCGCGGCGTCACCGGCAACCGCATCAACCTCGCGTCCACGAACGTCCGCTCGGGCACCGGCTCGTCCTTCCTCGGCACGTCGTACATCGGCATGCAAGCGGTCGTGAACCGGGTGAACGCGGCAGGCGGCATCTGTGGCCGCCTGCTCTCGCTGCGGCTCGTCGACGACGCGTGGAACCCCGCGACCGGCAACGGGTACCTGCAGACCTTCTCGAAGGGCGACTACTTCGCGCTGCCGGTCGTGCCGTCGTCCGAAGGCCTCACGCTTGCGATTACGAACCGGACCATCTCGAGCGCCGGCATCCCCGTCGTCGGCACCGACGGCATGCTCAAGGAGCAGTACGCAGACCCGTGGGTGTGGCCGGTCGCGACGTCGACCGTCAGCACGATGCGGATCATGGCGAAGTACGCGCACGACAACGGCGCGAAGTCGTTCGGCATCGTCTACGACACCCGGTACAAGTTCGGGGAAGAGGGCGCCGAAGCGTTCAAGGCCTACGTGAACCAGCTCACCGCCAAGGATCCGGCTGCGTACGTCGGTATCGAACCCGGACAGGGGAACTACGCCGGTCCCGCGAAGAAGTTCAACGACGAGTGCGGCGCCAACGGCTGTGACTTCGTGGCCATGCTGCTCACGCCGGAGACGGCAACGACCTACATCTCCAGCCAGACCGACAAGGACGGCAGACGTCAAGGGTTCGGGCGCCTCATGACCGGCGGCGCCCAGCCGCTGTTCAACGAGCGGTTCGGCCGCGACTGCGGCAAGCCGTGCGACGGCATGTTGGTATGGACCGGCTACAACCCGCCGATCGGGCGGCTCTCGAGCGAGAAGGACGTCGCCGCGTACGTCGACGACGTGCGTTCGGTCGACCCTGGCGTCGACGTGAACAACCAGTTCCTCGAGGGCGCGTACCTCGGTATGAAGGTCTTCGTCGACGCGTTGCAGAAGGTCGGCCCCGACCTGACGCGCAAGCGCATGCAGGAAGTCATGAACTCGATGCGCTACGAGTCGTCCTTGTCGTCGCCGCTGCAGTGGAGCGCTACCCAACGGTTCGCGAACCAGGCCGCCCAACCGTTCCGCATCGTCACCGCGTCGAACTCCTTCGCGGGCTTCGCGGAGGTCGGCACCGGCTTCCTTCCCGACCCGACGCCTGGCGTCGTTCCGAAGGACTAGCGGCCGGTATGACCAGGCTGCTGATCTTCGTCCTGCTCTCGTTGCCCTTGATCGGGGCCTACGCGATCTTCTGCCTCGGGCTCGTCGTGATCTATCGCGCGTCGAAGGTGCTGAATCTGGCGCACGGCGCGATGGCGATGATCGCTGCCTATCTGTTCGACATGATGCGGAATATCGGGCTGCCGCTTCTCATCGCCCTC
>DASVEG010000326.1:0-10327 GCA_036380695.1 Acidimicrobiales bacterium | reverse complement strand
TACGTGGAGTATCGGTCATCGAGAGCGTTCGGTGAGCGCAATCCGCGCCGATCACGCAGAAATGACGCGTAGGGGCTAGGTCGGCAGGAACAGGCGGGGTCCGCAAGTGGGGCTAGCCCGAATGGGTGGTTTTGCGGATGCTCACCGGCAATCGTTGCAAAACGGTGCATAGCCGCGGTCCACTTTGCGGGGTGAGGTCAGCCGCGCGTTCCAACGCGACCGACCGGGCGGCGCGACAGTGGGCGCGACCGATAGAGGCCGCGCCGCAGGAGGCGGATGCCGATGCGGCCGCTGCTGTCGTCGCGCACGGGCTGCTCGGGCACCTCGCGGTGATCCGTGGCGCGTCGCGCATGCTGCTGGCCGACCCCGGGATGGCGCCGGGCGAGCGGGCGAAGCTGCTCGAGCTCGTGGAGACGCAGTCGGCACTGGTGCAGGGCGTGCTCGCCGACCTCGTGCGGGGACTGCCCGACCAAGCCCTCGCCGCGCTCGACGACCTCCGCCGCGGGTACTCGTAGGGATCGGCGAAACAGGGCTCGCTCCGCGAAACGTGCGCGTCTGAGCCGCGGTACTCGCCGCTCCTGTCGCGTGGAATAGACCGGCGGCGCCTCCGCACGACGCCTTTCGAGGCTGAGGGTTGCGGTTTCCGCCACCCTCAGCCTCCAAAGCGTCCGTCCCGCGGGCTGGGCGAACCCCGCCGCGCGTTTCGCCGATCCCTCCTGGCGCCCCGTTCCGCCGGGCCGGGGTTCAGCCGGCCGAGGGGCTCAGTCGGCGGGGCGGTCGTCTGCGGCTCGGAGCAAGGCGCTCACGCGCTGGCGGGTGACGCCGAACAGCCGGGCGATCTGCTCCATCGTCAGACCCTCCTCGTGGAGCGCCTTTGCCTGCGCCCGCCGGAGCCTGCCGCCAGACGCATAGAGCTCGTCGAGGTTCTGCCCGATGATCTCCACGATCAGCGGCCGGTCCTCCTCGCGCACGATGTCGCGCCACGGTTTCCCGGCCTCCCGCTCGCGGCACATCCGTTCAGCTCGCGTGAGCACTTCCTCGATGCGCTGCGCATTGCGGCGCATCCCCGCGGACAGCTCTCTGAGCGCCTCGACGACCTCGTCCCCCATCCCGCGACGCCCTACCCCCCTCGTTCTGGGTCTAATAATCCCGCTCTGAGGGGGGTTATTAGACCCAGAACGCGATCACGGGGGCGGCCCGGACAACGGCGAGAGATGGGCGACGTCGTTGAACGACACCAGCGATGGGCCTTGCGGGCGGATCGCGAGACGGCAGATGGACGCGACGTCGAGGAACATGCGCCACGAGACCTCGTCGCCGACGCCCAACGCCCACGCAACGGCGGCCTTGATGGGCGACACGTGCGACACGACGACGACCGTCTCGCGCGCGGCGCGTTCCGCGAGCTCGACGCAGGCACCGCGAACGCGCTCGCCGAGCATCGCCACCGACTCGCCGCCCGGCGGCGTGAACGACGGGTCGCCCCGCCAAGCGGCCCACAGCTCGGGCGCGATCGACGCCAGCTCCGTCCCCTCGAGCTCGCCGTAATCCAGCTCGATCCACCGCTCGTCGACGACGATGTCGCCTGCCGCGCCGACAGCGTCGGCGACCGCCTCGGCCGTCTGCCGGGCGCGCAGCAACGGGCTCGAGACCACGAGCGCTGGTGCGCCGGCGGCGCCGACCGCAACGGCGATGGCTGCCGCTTGCGCGCGCCCGAGGGCGGTCAACGGCGCGTCGCTCCTCCCTTGCAGACGGCCAGCGGCGTTGACGGCGGTTTGGCCATGTCGGGCGAGGAACAGCACGCGATTTCCGTTCGCTACTCGGCGACGCGGAGATCGCGGCCGAGGCGCCCGGTGCGCACGAACTGGGTGCGGCGCTCGGGCTCGCCCATGCGGAAACGCGTCCATGCCCACCCCAACGCGAGCAGGCCGACGAGCTCTTGTGCGACCACCAGCGGCGCCGGACGCACGAGGCTGGGCAGGCCGCCGGACTCGAACGCGGTGCCGAAGAACGGCCACCAGAACGTCTCCGTCCTCGTCCACATGCCGTCGAGCACGAGATGACAGAACACCCCAATGGGGATGGCGAGCAAGCGGCGACGGAGCTGGCGGCGACCCCGCGTCGCGAGCATGACGACGACGAGCAACGCGACCGCGGCGGCGAGCGTGTGCAGCACCCGCGGACCGCCGAGGGCGACGTCGACGACGTCGGGCACAACCGCCCCGGCCATCACCAGCCGGTAATCGACGGCGGTGTCCCGGAACACGGCCCAGACGAGGACGAACGACAGGCCCGCGAACCAGAGGAACACGTCAGTCGCGCACGAGGATGCGCCCGCACTGGTCGCAGAACACGAGCTGCTCGGCCGGCGTGTGCCGGATCCGGTCGAGCTCGGTCGCAGGGAGCGTGAGGTGACACCCCGTGCAGCGGTTGCCATCGAGCCGCGCCGCCCCGATGCCGCCGAGACGGGTGCGCAACCGCTCGTACGTCGATGCCAGCTCCTCGGGAAGGCCGGACGCAACCGCGGTGCGCGCGTCCCGCTCGCGGGCGACGAGGTCGTCGACCTCGGCCTCGACGGCAGCAATGGCCGCGGTGAGTCGGTCGACCTCGGCGTCGAGCGCACCAAGCTCTCCGTCGAGGGTGGCGACCTCGGCGTCGAGGGGCTCGCGCTCGTCCATGGCTTCGAGGGCCGAGTCCTCGAGGGCCGAGATGCGCTCCTTGATGTGGTCGATCTCGGTCGACATCGCTTGCAGGTCGCGCGATGCGGTCACCTGCCCGGACCGCATCCGGGTGTCGACCTCGGAGATGCGCTTCTCGCTCGCCGCGATCTCGCGCTCGGCCTCCGCCTGGCGGGTCGCGACCTCGTCGCGGCGCGCCGCCACCTCGTCCCGCGCCACTTGCACCTTGACCCGCTGTGCCTTCGCGGCCGCGAGCTCGGCCCGCTCGGGCAGGTGCTCCTTGCGGTGACGGAGTTGGTCGATGGTCGTGTCGTGGTGCTGCACCTCGAGCAGCGCGTCGAACCCGGTCACGTCAGTCCTTCTTCTCCTGCCGTTCGGTGGTCGGCACCGAGGAGACCGACGGTACCGTCGCGACGGTCGCGACCGTCGCGCCCGTCGCGCCAGAAGGCGTCGTCGTCGTCGACCGCGGCCTGCGTCTCGTCGTGTCCTTCGTCGACCCACCGACGGTCTTCGAGACCTTTACCGCCTCGGCCCGGCCGAACACGTCGAGGTCGGGTGCGGTGAACCGCTCTGCCGGCAGCCCGCGCAGCGCCTCGGTCATGAACGCGTTCCAGGTACGGGCCGGGTACGAGCCGCCGGTCACCCGGATGCCGCCGACGCTGCGCATCTCGTCCTGGCGGTTCGGGTTGCCCATCCACACCGCGGTCGCGAGCTGCGGCGTGTACCCGACGAACCACGCGTCCCTCCACTCCTGCGACGTGCCCGTCTTGCCCGCGACCTCCCGGCCCGCGAGCCGGGCCCTCGTGCCGGTGCCGCCGTCGACGACCTTCTTCAACGTCCAGGTCGCGGTGCGCGCGATGTTCGCCTCGAGCACGCGCTTGCCTTCGGGGTCGCGCTCGTAGACGACCTTGCCCGTTCGGTCGAGCACCCGGTCGACGAAGTACGGCTCCTGGCGGACGCCGTCGTTCGCGAGCACGCCGTACGCGGAGGCCATTTCGAGGGGCGTGGTCTCCTGCGTCCCCAGGCTCATCGACACGACCGGGTCGACCTCGTGCTTCTTGATCCCCATCCGGGTCGCGACCTCGGCGACCTTCTCGAGGCTGTCGATGGGGTCGGTGTCGAGGGACAGCCCGAGGCGGATGTACGCGCAGTTCAGCGACTTCGCGGTCGCCGCGTGCAGCGGCCCGCTGCCGCCCTTCGTGCCCTCGTAGTTCTCCGGCTCGTACGGGTCGGGCACGAGGCCCTTGATGCCGGTGACGCGGCACGGCTCGCTGCCGGAAATCGTGTCGTTCGGGCCGATGCCCTGCTCGAGCGCGGTGACGAGCACGAACGTCTTGAACGACGACCCGGGCTGGCGGCCGCTGCCTCCCCTGCCGGTGACGAGGTTGTACTTCGCCTTGTCGTACCCGAGCGTCGACACCATGGCCCGCACCGCGCCCGTCTTCGGCTCGATGGACGCGAGCGCGCCGACGAAGCGGTCGTTCGTCTTGGGGATCTGGGCGTCGACGGCCCGCTGCGCCATCTCCTGCAGGCGCGGGTCGAAGGTCGTCTCGATCCGGAGGCCGCCGCGGAACACCGAGTTGAACCGCTCGTTGTACGTGCTGCCGAGGATCTTGAACTGGGGGTCCTTGAGCAGGGCCTGTTTGATCTCGTCGACGAAGTAGTCGTCGCGAGTTGCGTGCGGTTTCTGCGGGCCGCCCGCGGGCAGGGGCACGTCGCGCAGGCGGTCGGCGTCGGCCTGGGTCAGGTGGCCCCGGATGACCATGCGCTGCAGAGCGAAGTCGCGGCGAGCCTTGGTGGTCTCGGACCGCTCGGGGTTGAACGGGTCGTAGCCGACCGGGTTGCGGATGATCGCGGCGAGGAACGCGCCTTGCTCGACGTTGAGGTCGCTCGCGGGGATGCCCCAGTACGTCTCCGCCGCGGCCTGCACGCCGTACGCGCCGTGGCCGAAGTAGACGGTGTTGAGGTACTGCTCGAGGATCTGCTCCTTCGTCATCTGGTCCTCGAGCCGGAGCGCGTAGACGGCCTCCTTGACCTTGCGTTCGAGGTTCTTCTCGGGCGTGAGCAGGCCCTGCTTCACGAGCTGCTGCGTGACCGTCGAGCCGCCCTGGCGGATCGTGCCCGACTCGGCGTTGGTGACCGCCGCCCGCAGGATCGACCGCAGGTTGACGCCTTGGTGCTGGAAGAAGGAGTCGTCCTCGACGTCGAGGATCGCGTTGACGACGTGGGGCGGCACCTCGTCGAGGGGGATCGGCGACCGGTTCTCGTCGTGGTGCAGCGCGGCGAGCACGTCGCCCTCGCGGTCGTAGACGACCGACCGCAACGAGAGCTCCGTCAGCTGCAGCTGCGCCGGCTCGTTGCTGCTGCGTGCGCCGGCGAAGATCGCCTTCGCGGGGCGCGCCGCGAGCAGCAGCCCAGCGGCGAGGCCGAGGGCGGCGAGGAAGAGCGTTGCGACCCAGCGCGCGACGACCCGCACGGGCGTGGAGGGTAGCGGCGACGGCCCGCGAACATGCAGGCAGCGAGCCGGCCGCGGAGCCGGCCGCGTTTCCGGAGGCAATAGGTGTCGTCCAGCGACACCTATTGCCTCCGGAACGAGGCCCGGCGGCGCGGACGTTGGCGGTGCGCGTTTGCGTGACCCCGCTCTGTGGTGGGTACGTTGCCGCCGTGCCCCTCACCATCGACACGGTGATCGGTGGCCGCTACCGCCTGGGGCCGCTGCTCGGACGGGGCGGCATGGCCGAGGTCTACGACGCCGTCGACTCGCGGCTCGACCGCCCGGTGGCGGTGAAGGTGCTGCGCCCGGAGATGGCGGCGCGCATCGACGTGCGCCGCCGGTTCGAGGCCGAAGCCCGCGGCGCCGCCCGGCTGTCGCACTCCAATGTCGTTGCCATTTTCGACACGGGCGAGGACGACGGCCTGCCCTGGATCGTGATGGAGCGGCTGCCCGGCGAGACGCTCGCCGACCGCATGGGCAAGGACCCGCTCGACACCGCGTGGGTCGGTCGGGTCGCGGGCGACGTGCTCGGCGCGCTGGGTGCGGCCCACGCCGCCGGCCTCATCCATCGCGACGTGAAGCCCGGCAACATCCTCATCGGCGCCGACGGCTGCGCCAAGGTCGCCGACTTCGGCATCGCCAAGAGCCTGGAGGCCGTCGGCGACGAGACCCACACCGGCCAGCTCGTCGGCACGCCGGCGTACCTCGCGCCCGAGCGCATCGACGGCGAGCCCGCGACCGTGCGGTCCGACCTGTTCGCCCTCGGCGTCGTGCTGTACGAGGCGCTCGCGGGCGAGAAGCCCTTCCGGGGGACGACGCCGGTGAGCATCGCGTACGCCGTCCGCCACACCGACCCGAAGCCGCTGGCCGAGGTGCGGCCCGACCTCCCCGCCCACCTCGTCGGCGCCGTCGAGCGCGCGATGGCCCGCGACCCCGAGCAGCGGTTCGCGTCGGCGGCCGACATGGCCCGCGCGCTCGCCGTCGGTCTCGGCGGCCATGACGACATCACCGTCCTGTCCGTCACGTCCGTCGACGAGCGCGACGACGACGCGACCCTCCATGGCGCCGACCCGGCCACCCGCGTGCAGGAGCCCGTCCCCGTGCACGCCCTCGTCCCCGGGCCGCCGGTCGACGAACGGGGCGGCGGGTTCATGCCGCCCGCGCCGCGCCGCACCTCGAGCGGCGTCGTCGTCGCGTTCGCGCTCCTCCTCATCACCCTGCTCGCGGCCGGGCTCCTGGCGGCGCGCGACGAGACGACCGCGAGCGCGGAGTTGCACGACCAGATCCGTGACGCGGCGGGCGAGCTCGGGCCGAGCGACGGCGCGCGGGCGGGCGATTCGGCGACGCGGCTACGGGCGATCGCCGACCGGTTGCAACGCGGCGACGGGGCCGGCGCGGCCGCCGAGGCGAACGCCCTCCTCACCGAGCTGGCCACGTGGCAGGCGACCGGTCAGCTCGCGTCCGGACCGGTGGCGCGCGTCAAGGCGCTGGTGCTGCAGGTGCCGGGAGCCGACGGTGGCGCCTTCGCCGTCGCCACGACCGCCCCTCCCCCGCCGACGACCGTCGCCCCCGCCGAGCAACGCGACGGCGACCGCAAGCGCGGGAAGGGCAAGGGCGACGACGACGACGACGACGACGACGACGACTGACGCCGACTGACGACGGCCGAGCGCTCGACTGAGCGCTCGTTCCGAAGGCAGGAGAGCACCGCTACGGGGCCCTATTGCCTCCGGAACGCGTTTCGTCCGGCGCGCGGCGGCCGTCGAGCGCGTCGATCACGGCTTCCCGCGCGTCGAGGAGGGCCTCGCGGACGTCGCGCACGCGATCCGCGTCGAGGCGGTGACGGCGGGCGGCGGCGACCACGTCGGTCACGAACGCCTCGAGGTCGCCCCGGAGCGCGCGGATGACGTCCTTGAGCTCGCCCTTCGTCCCGCGCTCGGCGTCGACCCACTCGGCCCTGACGGTGGCGCGGGCCGTGCGGGCGACGTCGCGGCCGAGCCGCTCGACCTCACGGGCCGCGTCCTTCGCCGCCGACGCCGCGTCCTTCGCCGCCTCCTTGGCCGCGTCCCTCGCGTCGCGCGCCGAGCCGTTCACCTCCCTGGCGACCCGTCGCTCTTCCCGGCGGACGTCGCGCACCGCGTCCCGCAACTCGCGACGCAGGTCCTTCACGCCGGCGCGCACCTCGTCGCGGATCTCCCTCGCGAGCTCGCGTGCCGACTGCACCGCCTCGGACACGACCGCGTCGACCTCCTCCCGGCGCTTGGCGAGCTCGGCCCGCCCCGCCTCGGTGAGCCGGTACACCTTGCGGCCGTCGACCGACTCGTGTTCGACGAGCCCGTCGTCCTCGAGCGCAGCGAGCCGGGGGTAGATCGTGCCGGCCGACGGCGTGTACATCCCCATGAACTTGTCCTCCAGCGCCCGGATGACCTCGTAGCCGTGCTTGGGCTCCTCGTCGAGGAGATGGAGCAGGTAGAGGCGGAGCGCGCCGTGGCCGAAGACGGGGCTCATCGGTCGCCGTCCTCCGACGCCCCCGCACCCGCCATCTCCTTGCGCAGGAACGCGACGTCGCCCGACAGCGTGCGCACCTCGACCCGCGGGCCGCTGCCGTCGCCGACCTTGCCGGACAAGCGACGGGTGCCGCTGGTGCCCGCCGACCCGATCGAGAACGCCGAGTCGAGGTGCCCGCTCATCGTCGTGGCGTCGAGGCGCATCGAACAGTCGGCCGGCAGGCGCAGGACGAACGGCCCCGAAACCGTCGACACCGATGCGTCCGGCGCGGCGTCGAGGTCGAGCGTGAGCGACCCCGAGACCGCGCGGCCGCGCAGCGTCCCGACCCGCCCCGACCCCGTAACCGCACCGGAGACGGTGTTGACCGTCAGGTCGCCGTCGAGCCCCTCGGCCTGGACCTCGCCGGACACGGTGCGCAACGTCACCTCGCCCGAGACGCCCGTCGCGGTGATCGGGCCGGACACGGTGTTGATGCTCGAGCCCGCGGCGAGACCGGCGACGAGCACCTCGCCGCTCACCGTGCGAACCGTCAGCGGCGTTTCGGCCGGCACCGTCAGGGTGACGAGCGCGGCCGTCGACCGCATCGAGCCACCCATGAGCCATCGCGGCGGCTCGTGCACGATCGTGAGCACGCCTTGGTCCAGCTCGACCCGAAGCGGCGGGCCGCTCACGACCTCGGCATCGACCTTCGCCGCCCCCGCGGGCGCAGCCGTCACCGCGACCTCGCCCCCGACGATGCGAATGTGCGCCTCGACGACCCGGGGCAACTCCACCCGGACCTCGTCCCCTTCCCAACGCGTCATGCGAGTCACGATATATCGCGTCCCGGCACGTGTCGAGGGTGCGCAAGAGTGACGTCGGTGACACCACTCGACGCCCTCCGCCGGATCGCGTTCTTGCTGGAGCGGGCGCGCGAACCGACGTACCGCGTCCGCGCGTTCCGCGGAGCGGCCACGACGATAGAGGGCCTCGCGGCTGGCGAGCTCGAACGGCGCGTGGAGACGGGAACGCTCCGCCAGCTCCCGGGGATCGGCGAAGTCACGGAGCGCGTGATACTCGAAGCGCTCCGCGGCGAGGTGCCCGGCTACCTCGAACGGTTGGAGGAAGCGGCCGGCGCGATCGCGGCGGGGGGCGAGGCGCTCCGCTCACTCCTGAAAGGCGACTGCCACACGCACTCCGACTGGTCGGACGGTGGCTCCCCCATCCTCGAGATGGCAGAGGCGGCGCGTGCGCTCGGTCACGAGTACGTCGTGCTCACCGACCACTCCGGCCGGCTGACGATCGCGAAGGGGCTCGACCGCGACCGCCTCATGAAGCAACTCGACGTGGTCGAGCGGCTGAACGAGCAGCTCGCTCCGTTCCGCATCCTCACGGGGATGGAGGTCGACATCCTGGAGGACGGCACCCTCGACATGGGTCACGAGGTGTTGTCGCGCCTCGACGTGGTGGTCGGCAGCGTGCACAGCAAGCTCCGCATGGAACGGGCCGAGATGACGCAGCGGATGGTCACCGCGTTGACCGACCCCGACCTCGACATCCTCGGCCACTGCACGGGTCGCATCGTCGTCGGCCGTGGACGGCCGGAGTCGCAGTTCGACCCGGAGCTGGTCTTCGCGGTCGCGGCCAAGTTCGACAAGGCGATCGAGATCAACTCCCGGCCGGAGCGCCTCGACCCGCCCATCCGCCTGCTCCGGCTCGCCGTCGACGCCGGCTGCCGGGTCTCGATCGACACTGACGCACACGCGCCAGGGCAGCTCGACTGGCTCGACCACGGGTGCGCCCGCGCCGTCGAGTGCGAGGTGCCGCCCGACCGCATCGTGAACACCGCGCGCGCCGACGACCTGCTCGCCTGGGCCGCGTCGCACGACGACTGATCGCTCGCGCGGGGGTTGCTTTCCGAGTGGCTCGGGAACACGTTCGGCCGAGGAGGTGGATGCACATGGGCATCGGAGTGAGCGTGTTCCTTTTGGCGATAGGGGCCATCCTGGCCTTCGCCGTCGAGGTGAACACCCAAGGATTCGACCTCAACACGGTCGGAGTCATCCTGATGATCGCGGGCCTGCTCGGCCTGCTGACGTCGTTCATGTTCTGGGATCGGCTCGGCTTCGGCGGTGGCTACCGCCGGACCGTCACGCGCGACACGTACGCGGACGACGAGCCGGTCGTGGCGACTCGCCGTGGCGTCGTGCGCGAGCGCCGCGTGGTCGAGGACTTCTAGCTAGTCCGAGGCCCGTTCCGGCCCTGGGCCGGGACCCAGTTCCCGTTCCCGCCGCCCCGCCACGGGGCGGCGGGGTCGTAGCCCGAGGTCGGCTGCCAAACGGCGGCCGACCTCGCCGGCTTTCCGGCCGAGGGAGCCCTCGGTCGCGTCGACCAACTGCTCGACCATCGCCCGCGTCGCCTCCACGCCGACCGCCAGAGCCGCGACCCTCTGGGTGAGCAGCTCCGACTCCCTCCGCAGCGCGTCGACGACCCTCGTGTCATCCGCGGCAGGGATCGCGCCGACGGCGCCTTCGACGACCGGGCGCAGCGCGGCGAGCACCCGCTCCGCGACCTGCTCGACGATGCCGTCCAACGCTTTGGCAGAACGTTCGGCCGACGTCGACGTGGTGCGCACCGCCGACTGCATCTCCTCCAGGCGGCGGCGCAG
>DASVEG010000325.1:0-10022 GCA_036380695.1 Acidimicrobiales bacterium | reverse complement strand
ACTGGCGGCTGACCGGAAACCTCGACCCGATCGACGTCGACGGTGTCGACCGCGCCGTGAAGTGGATCGAGCGGAAGCGCAAGGCGAAGCGTCGCCGTGCCGACGTCGAGCTTCGCGGGCTGCTCCCCGCGAGCATCTCCGCCGAGCACCTCGGGCCGTTCGACTACTTCTACTGGGACGACTTCTGGTCGCTGCGCGGCCTGCGCGACGGCGCCGCGCTCCTGCGCGCAGGCGGGATGGATACGGCGGCCGACGATGCGATGGCCGCGGCCGCGTCGCTCGAAGGCGACCTCGACCGGTCGATCGCCCACGTGGCCGAACGGCTCGGCCACCAGGCCATCCCCGCAGGGCCGCGCCGGCGCATCGACCCAGGGTCGATCGGCTCGCTCGTCGCGTGCGAGCCGTTGCAGCTCTACGCCGCCGACGACCCGCGGATCGCGGCCACCGCGGAGATGATCCGCGATCGGTTCTGCATCGGCCCCGCGTTCTTCCAGGGCATCAGCCACACCGGGTTCGGGACCTACCTCACGCTGCAGCTCGCGAGCGTCGAGCTCGCGGCCGGCGACCGCCGCGCGCTCGAGCGCCTCGCGTGGATGGTCGAGGTCGCGACCCCGACGGCGACGTGGCCAGAGGCGATCCACCCGCACCTGCTCGGTGGGTGCATGGGCGACGGGCACCATGGATGGGCGGCGGCCGACTTCCTGTCGTTCGTGCGGAACCTGCTCGTGCGCGAGGTCGACGGCGGGCTCGCGCTGTGCTCGATGCTGCCCGACGCGTGGATGCACCAGCCCATCGAGGTGCACGACGCGCCGACGCACCACGGGCTGCTGTCGTTCGCCGTCAGATGGCACGGCGACAAGCCGGCGCTCCTGTGGGACCTCCGACCGCACGCGGGCGCGGGCGAACCGTCGACCGCGGTGACGATCACCGCCCCCGGCCTCGACCCGACGTGGTC
This sequence comes from Acidimicrobiales bacterium, assembly GCA_036380695.1. Taxonomy (GTDB): domain Bacteria; phylum Actinomycetota; class Acidimicrobiia; order Acidimicrobiales; family CADCTF01; genus DASVEG01. Next base: position 9,067 of record DASVEG010000325.1, on the reverse strand, counting down.
GACCACCCTGCGCAAGGGCGAGGAGCTGCTGGCCACAAGCGTGCCGGCGTCGCCCTGAGCTCAGCCGGCGAGGTGGACGGTGGCGATCTTCCAGGGGGCGAGCGCGAAGGTCCCGTCGACGGGTTCGATCGGGCGGCCGCGGAGGTCGACGAGCCAGCCGCGGCGGTCGCCGACGTCGACCGTGACGTCGGCATCGGTCGGGTTGAACACGCGCACCTCGAGCGCGCCGCCCGGCACGCGGCGTACGGCCGACACCTCGGCGCCATCGACGCTGAGGAACGAGCCGGTGGCATCACGGTCGCCGCTTCCCGTCGAGTCGCTCACCAGCAGCGGCAGGAACGCGTCGTCCGCCAGCGCGTAGGGGTCCGCGTCGCGGTCGAGCGAGATCGCATACCTGACCTCCACGCGGCCGAGCATCTGCGGCCCCTCGACCGCGATGGTCGGCCCTGCCTGCTCGCGCCTGGTCGCCATCGGCCCCTGCGACAGCATGCCGGTCGCGCGCAACAGCGTCAGCGCGACGGCGCGGCCTTCGTCGACGACCTCGTACTCCAGCAGGCCCTCGTGCACGAGCGTGAGCCCACCTGCGACGACGAAGCGGCGCGAGGGGAACGTGGGCACCCCCGTCTCGCCGTTGCCGCCCTCGGCCTCGAGCCCTCGCTCGACGACGGCGAACGCGCACTCGGCGCGGCTCGTCGCCGTCGTCTCGGGGAGCGGGAAGACGGCGCGCACCCGGTGGTCGCGGCTGCGGTTGTCCCACGACGTCGTGCACCGCACGAGCGACTCGCCCGCGTGCACCTGCACCGTCGTCTCTATCGTCGTCTCGACCGACCCGACGCGCGCACCTTCTGCGTCGACGCGCTCGGGTAGCGAGTACGTGCGGCGGACGACGACGGTCGCCCGCACCGGGCCCCGTTCGACGACATCGACCACCACCGCGTCCGGGCCGTCGACGACGCGGTCGACCGCGGGCGGGCACCAGTTGTAGGTGTCGCCGTGGTCGCCGTCGTCCACGAGCCGATTGAGGCCCGCTACGCCGTCGACGGTGAGCTCGCCGGTGGCGCGATCGACCTCGACGGTCACGATGCCGTTCGTGATCGTCGCCCCCTCGACCCGAACGTCGGCTACGCCGGACTCGCTCGCGCCGATCCGCGACCACGCGCTCCACCCGAACCCCGGTACCGGCCCGATGCGCGCGAGCAGGCGTTGCACGGGCGGGCGGTCGAGTTGCAGCCGGTAGGCGGTGTACCGCCGCTCGCCCAGGTACGCGTACAGCGTGCGCCGCGCGTCCTCGACGGCCGGGTTGTCCTGGCGCGCGGTGCCGACGCGGAACGTCACGGCGAGCTCGTTGCCGTCGACCTCCTCGGTGTCGATCGCGTTGACGAAGAACGTGTCGCTGAGGCGTTGCCGGTGCATGGCGGAGAGCACCGATGCGAAGTCGGGCGGGCGGAACGTCTGCACGCCGCCCATCCCGCCTGGCCTCGCGCGCAGCACCTGCGTGCCGGGCACGGGCGCGTCGTCGGACAACACGAGCTCGACGACGCCGGCTCGCGGCCGCGACGACGGGTTCACCACGACGGGTCCCGCGACGCGCACGCCGCGCCCGATGGCGGCGACGGCCCGTTCGGTGAGCCCGTCGGCGACCTGCCTCGCCTCCGCGTAGCGATGGAGCACGGCGTCGACGACCTCGTCGACCGAGCACGCGCACACGGAGTCGTGCGCGGCGTTGCGGACGACCTCACGCCACGCGAGGTCGAGCAACGCCGCCGGCCATGCGTCGTGGGGGAGCGCGAGCGCGCACAGAGGCTCGGCGAGGCGCTCGAGCGCGCGCTCGGCGCGCGCCGCCGACTGCTTCACGTCGACGCGGTTCGACGAGACGCCCATGAGGAGGTTCGCTCGCGCGCCGGAGCGAAGCTCGCCGCGCCACGTCGGCAGCCCGTCGTGCACGGTCGCAGGGCCGGTGAGGTATTCCTCGAGCGACGTGACCACGAACTCGTAGCCGTCCTGGATGTCGTTGGCCTCCGCGACGACCCGGCCGAGCCACGGCTGCGGCACCTGGTGGTCGGTCCCGTTCATGAAGAGGATGCCGCCAACGAGCATGTCGCCCAGCTCGTGTTCGAAGGCGGCGACGCGCTGCACGAGCGTCTTCGCGTCGTCGGGGATCGCCGCGCCCGACCCGTAGCCGCGGACCATGTACTCGGCGCGCACGCGCGTGCCGTCTGGCGCCTCCCACCAGAAGCCCGACTTGTCGACCGCGCTCGGCACCCCGCGCCACACGACCGCGTGCCCGAACCCGAACTGCGAGAGGAGCTGGGGCATCTGCGCAATGTGACCGAACATGTCGGGCAGGTAGCCGACGTCCATCGCGCCGCCGAACGCCGCGGCGCGGGCGAGCCCCATCTGCAGGTTGCGGATGTGGGTCTCGCCTGACACGAGGAACTCGTCGGGCAACGTGTACCACGGGCCCATCGCGAGCCGGCCGGTGGCCGCGAGCCTGCGCAGCACCGGCTCTGCTTCGGGACGCACCTCGAGGTAATCGTCGACGACGGCCATTTGCCCGTCGAGGAGGAACCGGGCGTACGAGAGGTCGCTCTCCACCTGCGGCAGGAACTCGTCGAGGAGGTCGACGAGCCGTAGCCGGAAGGTCTGGAACGGCGAGTACCACTCGCGATCCCAGTGCGTGTGGGGGACGATCGCGACGGTCCTTGGGGCCATCGGCGCAGGGTACGGCGTACGCTCCGCGCGTGTGTGACTGCCTCGTCGCGCTGGGGACCGCGACCGACGGCGTGTCCCGGTTCGCGAAGAACAGCGACCGCCCACCCGGCGAAGCCCAGCGGGTCGAGTGGCACGCACCGCGGCGCGACACGTCGCCGCTTCGCGTCACGCACGTCGAGGTCGAGGTCGCGCGCGGCGAGACGATCGGTGTCCTCGGCTCGCGCCCGTGGTGGATGTGGGGCTTCGAGCACGGCGTCAACGAGGCCGGTGTCGCCATGGGGAACGAGACGATCTACACGACGCTCGACCCACGCCAGTGCGAGCCAGGGCTCACGGGGATGGACGTAGTGCGGCTCGCGCTCGAACGGTCGGCGACGGCCCGTGACGCGGTGGCCGTCGCCGCCGACCTCGTGGAGCGGTACGGCCAGGGAGGCACTGGGCACTACGGCAAGGAGCGCCCGTACTTCTCGTCGTTCCTGATCGCGGATGCCACGAGTGGGTGGGTGGTGGAGACGTCCGGCCGCGTGTGGGAAGCCGAGGCGGTCGCCGACGTGCGCGCCATCTCCAATCGCACGACGATCCCCGCGTTCGACGCAGAGCACCGTCACCCGCGCCAACCGGTGGCCACGCTCGTCGACCCGAGATGGAACGCGAGCAAGCGCGTGCTCGCGTCGCGGCCGGTGACGGCGGCCGCGCTGGCGCGTCACCTGCGGTCGCACGACGGTGGCGACGGCGGGTGGACGGTCTGCATGCACGTCGACGGCGTCGAGGCGACGACAGCTTCGGTGGTCGCCGACCTGCCGGTCGCGGGGCCACCAGTTGCCCGGATGCTGCTGGGCTCGCCGTGCCGTTCGGTCTTCGTGCCGCTGGTCGTCGGTCAGCCCGCGGACGGATTCCCGGCCTGGGAGCGCTTCGCGCGCTTGACGGACGACGTGCGGCCAGCACTCGACGAGCTCGAGGACTCGCTCGACCGTGCCACGACGAACGCGGAAGCGCTCGCGCTGGTGGAGGCGTGCCTCTCGTCTCTTGGCGTCTAGCTGTTCATTACGCGTCCCCGGCGTACGGTTCGCGCATGGACGACGTCTTCATTGCGCTGCGCGAGCAACTCGAAGAGCTGCGCGCGATCGTCGACGGCCTCGACGAGCACGCCCTCGCGTTGCCGTCCGCGTGTGAGGGTTGGTCGATCGCCGACGTGCTCCTCCACCTGGCGCAGACCAACGAGATGGCGACGGCCAGCGCACGTGGCAGCCTGGGCGAGGCGGCTGCCGCCTGGGTGGGGCGGGACGCCGGCGCCCCCGTCCGGACGGACGTGAACGACATCGCCGACGCCGCGGTGGCTCGTGACCGGGGTGCGACCGGGACCGAGGTGCGCGCCAGGTGGATCGCGAGCGCAAGCGACATGGCGCACGCGCTGGAGGCCTGCGACCCGAGCGCTCGTGTCCAGTGGGTCGCGGGCGACATGGCACCGCGAAGCCTGGCGACGACCCGCATCGCGGAGACGTGGATCCACACCGGCGACGTGTGCGCGGGCATCGGAACCGAGCAGCCGGAGAGCGACCGGATCTGGCACATCGCCCGCCTCGTCCACCGCACGCTCCCGTATGCGTTCCTCAGGGAAGGTCTCGCCCCGCCGGGTGGTGTGCGCTTCGCGCTGACGTCGCCGACCCGGGCGTCGGTCGTCTGGGAGTTCGGTCCCGACGATGCGCCGACGACCATCGCGGGCCCTGCGGTCGACCTGTGCCGCGTCGCCGGTCAGCGCGCCAGTGCGTCCGGGACCGCTCTCGTCGGCACCGGACCCGACGCGGAGAACACGCTCCGTGTCATGCGGACGTTCGCCTAGAGCGCGACGCCGCGCTACGGCGACTCGACCTCGCCCGCGACCCACGCGAGGTACGGCGCGTGACCGCCGGCGACGGGCGTGACGAGCACCTCCGGGAGGTCGTACGGGTGGGCGTCGACGATCGCCGCGACGGCTTCGCCCGCGCGCGACGCGGTCGTCTTCGCCACCACGAGCAGTTCGGGCGCAGACGTCGGCTCGCCCTTCCACCGGTAGTGGCTCGTGACCGGCCCGGCCACCTGCACGCACGCCGCGAGCCGGCGCTCGAGGAGCAGCGCCGCGATCCGGTCGGCGTCGGCTTGTCGTTCGACGGTCGTCGTCAGCTGGACGACGCCGCCCTCACCAGCGGTCGTCGGTACCGCCGGCAGAACGAACGGCGTCGAACGTGAAGACCGTTGGCAGGATGGCACCGTCGGACAACCTCCGGAGGCGGTAGCCGCCCCCGTCGACCGACTCGATCCGGAACCCCCGCTTCCAGGCGCGATCGAAGCTGCAGCGAACCTCTACGGTGGTGCCCGGTCGCAGCGACTCTGCGTAAACCATCGCGTTCTCGGACATAGGCGCCATTGTGTGAGCGTCCTCGTCGCCGGGGCAAGTGGACGACCGGCCTATTCACCCAGGTGTCATCAGGAGGACAGCAATGGCCCGCACGGCCGTTCGTTTGACCGAGTGGACGTCGTGCGGTGGGTGCGCAGCCAAGTGGGGAGCGGGGCCGCTCCGGGCGCTCGTCGCCGACCTCGTGGCGGAGTCGGCGAGCGCCGACCTGCTCGTCGGGTTGTCGCCGTTCGACGACGCCGCGGTCTACCGCCTCTCCGACGATGTCGCGCTCGTCTCCACGACCGACTTCTTCCCGCCGCTCGTCGACGACCCCGCCGACTTCGGGGCGATCGCCGCAGCCAACGCGTGCAGCGACGTGTTCGCGATGGGCGGGCGGGTGGTGCTCGCCCTGAACGTCGCCGCCTTTCCCGAGCGGCTCCCGCTGGACGCGATCGAGGCCATCCTGTCCGCCGCGGCCGAGGTGGTCGCGAGTGCGGGTGGGGTGATCGCGGGCGGGCACACCATCCGCAGCGACGAGCCGATCTTCGGGCTCGCGGTGCAAGGCCTGGTCGACCCCCGTCGCGTGTGGACGAAGGCGGGCGCGCAGCCCGGCGACGTCCTCGTGCTGTCGAAGCCGATCGGCACCGGGATCGTGCTGGCCGGGGGGTCGGAGGACGCGAAGGCGGGTGCGATCGCGGGGATGCGCGTGCTCAACCGGGCCGCGGCCGAGGCGTTGTCCGCGTTGCCTGGTGACCTCGCGCCGCATGCCGTCACCGACGTCACTGGCTACGGGCTGCTCGGCCACGCGTGGGAGGTGGCCGAGCGCTCGGGCGCCGTGCTCCAGTTCGACGCGGCGGCGGTCCCGGTCTACGAGGGGGCGCTGGCCACGGCTGAGGCGGGCGTACGGACGGGCGGCGACGAACGCAATCGGGACGCGCTCGCAGGGCCGAGCGGGCGCGTCCTGGTCGATGCGTCGGTGGGGGAGGCGATGGAGGCGCTGGCGTACGACCCGCAGACGTCGGGCGGCCTGCTGGCCGCCGTCCCCGCCGCCGCGGGGTCCGACGCCTCGCTGGAGGCGGCCGGGTTCGTCGTCGTCGGCGACGTCGTCGCCGGCGACCCCCACGTCACCCTCGCCTGACCCCCCTCGCCTGACCCCCCTCGCCTGACCCCCCTCGCCGCCGCCCGCCTCACGCGCTTTTTCGCAGTCGTCCGCGCTGGAACGCCGTTTACTGCGGAAAAGCGCGAACAGGGAGGGAGGCGGGCACGGCGGGGGCGGGCGGCCGGGCAGGGGTGGGCGGCGCGGGGTGGGGCACCCGGTATCGTCGGCTGGCGTATGGCGATGACGGTTCCGGCGGTCCGGAAGGCGAACCGCAACACCGCACCGGGCATGGGGTTCGAGCGCGACCTGTGGGCCGCCGGCCACGACGTGGTCGTCGGGGTCGACGAGGTGGGTCGGGGCGCGTGGGCAGGCCCGATCACCGTCGGGGCCGCAGTGATCCCGCCCGACCGGCGCGTCTACAAGGTGCGCGAGTCGAAGATGCTCACCGAAGACGAGCGGGAGGCGATGTTCGACCGCCTCGCCGGGTGGTGCAGGGCATGGGCGGTCGGCCACGCGTCGCAGGAGGAGTGCGACAACCTCGGCATGTCGGCCGCGCAGAAGCTGGCCGCGAAGCGGGCCATCGACGGGCTCGGGGTCACGCCGGCCGCGGTCCTGATCGACGGCAACTGGGACTTCGTGGGCCTGGGCACGAGCCGCCGGATCGTCAAGGGCGACGCCCGCTGCCTGAGCATCGCCACCGCGTCGATCCTCGCCAAGGTCAGCCGCGACCGCATCATGCGCGCCGAGGCCGAGCACTTCCCCGGCTACGACTTCGAGCTCAACAAGGGCTACCCGTGCCCCCGCCACAAGGCCGCGCTCAAGGCGTGGGGGCCGACGTCGATCCACCGCCGCGCGTGGGTGTTCATGGACCACCTGCCGTGGGGCATCCCCCGCGCCATCCCGGTCGACCCCGACCGACCCGACCTCTTCAGCGACATCTAGCTCTTCGTTCTGGGCGGACGGCTACTCGCCGGGCTCGAACTGGGCCTTCTGGAGGGTGGCGGAGAAGTCGATGGAGACCGACTTCCACTCGCTGAACTCGTCCATGGCGTGAATGCCGGCCTCGCGAAAGCCATTGCCGGTCGACTTCATCCCCCCGAACGGCATCTGCACCTCGGCGCCGATGGTCGGCGCATTGACGTAGACGATCCCGAACTCCAGCTCGGTGACGGCCCGCATGGCCGCGGTCATGTCATTCGTGTAGATCGACGCCGACAGGCCGTACGTCGTCGAGTTCGCGGCCGCGATCGCCTCGTCGAGATCGCCGACCGGGAGGACGGCGGTCACGGGCCCGAAGATCTCCTCCTGCGCGATCCGCATGTCGGACCGGGCGTCGGTGAACACGGTCGGCGAGATGTAGTTGCCCTTGGCGTGCTCGCCGTCCTCGAGGGGCTCGCCGCCGAGCAGCAGGCGCGCGCCGTCGTCTTCGCGGCCGACGCGGATGTACTCGAGCACGCGGTCGCGTTGCGTCCGATTGATGAGCGGCGCGAGGTCGACGGTCTCGTCGCTCCCTGGCCCGACCTTGTAGCGGCTGACCCGCTCGACGAGCGCGTCGGCGAAGTCGGGATGCAACGACACGACGCGCGACGTCGCGGTGCACCGCTGGCCGCTCGTGGCGAACGCGCCCCACGCCACGCCCTCGACCGCCAGCTCGACGTTCGCGTCCGGCATGACGATCGTGACGTTCTTCGACCCGAGCTCCATCGAGTAGCGCTTCATCTGCTTGCCGCACTCGGTGGCGATGATCTTGCCGGTCTCGAGCGACCCGGTGAACGAGATGGCGCGCACGTCGGGATGGGCGACCAGCGCGGCGCCGGCCTGCTCGCCCGTGCCCTGCACGAGGTTGACGACGCCGGGCGGCGTGCCCGCCTCGTCGAGCAGTTCGACGAGACGCTGCGCGCACAGGGGCGTGTCCTCCGCGGCCTTCACGATCGAGCAGTTGCCCGCCAGCATCGCCGGCCACAGCTTCCACGTGGGGATCGCGATCGGGAAGTTCCACGGCGTGATGAGCCCGACGATCCCTATCGGGTGCCGCATCGTGAGCGAGAACTTGCGGGGCAGCTCCGACGGCATCGTCTCGCCGATCGCGCCCCGGCTGAGCCCGGCCATGAAGAAGGCGAAGTCGATGCCCTCCTGCACGTCGCCGCGCGCCTCTTTGAGGGTCTTGCCCATCTCGCGCGTCATCAGCTGCGAGAGCTCGTCCTTGTGGTCCTCGAGGAGCGACCCGACCTTGCGGATCAGCTCGCCGCGTCGCGGCATCGGCGTCGCGAACCAATCGGCGTACGCCGCCTTGGCGGCTTGCACCGCGTCGTCGACGTCGGCGGCGTCGCTGCACGCCACCTCTCCCAACAGGTCGTCGTGGTCTGCCGGGTTGCGGTCCTCCATGGTGCGGCCCGACCTGGCCGGCACCCATCGCCCTCCGATGAAGTTCATGGCGGAAGACTCGCGTGCGCGGCGGCGGGCGGGCTAGCTCAGAGTGACGTCGAGGGCGAGCGTGAGGCAGCGGCACGCGCCCCCTGCCTTCTGGAACTCGCTGACGTCGACGACGACGACGTCGAACCCCCACGCCTCGAGCTGCTTGCCCACGTCTGGCGTGCAGAACGGCATCACGATCGTCGTGCCCACGACGACGGAGTTCGCGGCGAACTGGTACGTCGCCTCCTCGTCGAGCACGAGCGGCTCCGGCACGAGCGCCTCGACGACCCGCCGCCCGTAGCGGTCCCAGCCCAGCGGTGCGATGAGCGCGTGGCGGTCGTCGAGCGGGCAGAACGTGAGGTCGAGGTGGTACAGCCGCTCGTCGACGAGCTCGACGCTGCGGACCGCGGCACCCGTCAACGTCGACAGGTACGCGTGCGACGCCGCGTCCGACCGGATGCGATAGC
>DASVEG010000324.1:0-9380 GCA_036380695.1 Acidimicrobiales bacterium | reverse complement strand
TGCGAGGACGTCGAGGAACACGGCCTCGGCAACGTCGCCGGTAAGCTCGTGCACGACACCGTCGTCGTACCACAGGGCCGCCCACCCCTCGACCTCGGCGGTGCGAACGAGCGCGGCTGGGTGCCCGTCGACGGTCACCTGGCGGAGGGAGCTGCCCGTGATGACGCGACCCTGGACCATCGTCTCGAACTCGACGATCGAGGTCGCGTGCTGGCGGAGATGCACGTTGGCGGAGTCGCGCGTGTAACTCGTCAACGCCATCGCTCGCACGGCAGCAGGCGGTCCGGCGTTGACCTCGGTCAATCCGAGGTCCGAGGTGGACAGCTTCCATCCACCATCGCTCGGACGCAGCCCTTCGGCGATCCCGATGACCTGCGCGTCGCTCAGATGGTCGGCGTAGAGCGCGACCAACCGCCCGTCGCCGGGGTGCCAGGTCATGAGCGCGCCAATGGGCGAGAACCGCTTCAACCATGCGCGTTGCCCCTGCACGGTCAGCTCCGTCACACCGTCGTGGGGTCGCCAGTCCGCCGTCGTCGGGTGCGTGTGTATGACGAGACCCGGCCCGTCGAAGCCCCGCGCGGGCTCACGGAACGACTGCACGAAGCCCGTCCCCCCGCCGTCGTCTGGCATGCGGAGGTCGCTGAAGAAGTCCGTGACCCGCCAGCCGTCGACCGCAGTGCGCGGCAGTGGGCGCGCGCTCTCGCGCGCCGGCTGGTCGGCCGTGTCGGTGCGAACGGCACGACCCTCGTCGAGGTTGATCGCGACAACGCCGGCCACCACTGCCGCGGCTGCCACCGCGGCGACGAGGCCACGACCCGCGCGATGCCGGGGGCGCTCGACGCCGCTGACCCGTCCGGAAGTCGTCCGTTCGGCCGCCAGCGCGTCGAGGTGGGCGCCGTAGCGGCGAAGGCGCTCGTCGATGTCCGTGTCAGTCATGTTCGGCTCCGAGCAAACGGCGCAGGCGCTCCAGCCCGCGGTGGACATGGGTTCGCGTTGCGATCTCCGAGGCGCCGAGCACCGCAGCGACGTCGGCGTAACTCCAGTCGTGACCCTTGATGAGGAGTACGGCGACGCGTTGGTTGTCGGGGAGGCGCACGAGCGCGTCGTGCAGCCCAGGCTCGACCATCCAGTCGCCCGTGCCGTGGGGCTCGGGTGGAAGGTCGACCTTCCTGCCCCATCGCCGATACCGACGGGCGGAGGACTGTCCGACGCGGAACAGATACCCGAGGTGGTTGTCCATTGCCTCGACCCGGTCCCAGTGCTCCCACGCCCAGCCGAGCGCGTCGGCGGTGGCCTCCAGACCTACCTCGAGCCCGAAGCGTGCGACGAGCGCTTGGCGCAGGCGCGCGCCACTGACGGACACGAACTCCTCGAATGCGTCACGATCCCCCAGGGTCATCACTACTTCCGCAAGACCCTCGACCGGCCGTTCCGTTGCATCCACGTCGACGGAAATGTTGGCGCGCGAGACCCGCGCGGGGTGTCGGTCAGGACGGTGCAGCGGTGCGGGCGACGGCGAGTAGCGGGCGCCCGCCCTCGCCGAGCGCCGTCGGCTCCGGACCTTTTCGGAGTCGGTCAGATGCAGAACGGATGGCCGGCCGGGTCGGCGAAGATCTCGGTGTCGGCCAGCTTGGGCAACCGGATGGCGCCGAGGCGCTCCGCTCGTTCGACCGCCTCGTCCCCGCCGTCGACGAAGCGATAGTCGACGTGCAGCTGCGCGGGATACGCATCGTCTGGCCACCGGCACGCGACGAACTGCGCGTGCTGGAACCCGAAGTCCGGGAATCGATCGTCGCCGAGGGAGATCACGACTCGGTCGGCGCCATCGACGAGCCGCGGGTTGCCCTCGACGCCGAGGAAGCCTTCGTAGAAGGCGGCCAGGGAGCGAGGGCTGAAGCAGTCGAAGGTCACAACCGCGATCCGCGGCTCGGTGGTCGTGCCCTCGCCGTCCTCGAAGAGGCAGAACGGGTGGCCGGCAGGGTCGGCATACACGCGGTAGTGGTCGACGTCGCGCAGCAGCTTCGCACCCGCGTCCTCCACCAGCAGGCCCGCGGCAGCCAGGTCGGGCACGGCGATGTCGAAGTGCATCTGCTGCGGGTACTCCGGGTCGGGCCAGCGCGGCGGCCGCTCGTCCGACCACCCGTCGCCGTCGAGCGCGAGGGTGAACGGGTTGCCGCGCTCCTTGGCGATCTGCAGCCACCCTTCGCTGACGACCTGCATGCCGAGCACGCGGCCGTAGAAGTCCGCGAGGTCGAGGCGCCCTTCCCTCCCGTTCAGCCCTGGCGGCGAGCCGACCGAGATCGTGAGCTGTCGAAGCGGGTGTGCCATGTCTCCTCCTGTTCGGTCCGGCCACGCCCGACGGCGTCGCGGCGCGGCACCACCCCGCGCCTTTGGCCACAAAGTGGGCCCTGACCCCAGTTTCTGGCCAAAAGCATGCGTGGGGTGACCGGCGGTGTGGCCGGCCGACAGCGTCGCGCCCAGCGAGTTAGAACCGGAAACGGGTGAGCCCACCGGGCTCGACGCCCAGCACCACGGTGGCCGACCGGGGTTCGATGCGATAGACGCCCCACGGCGGCGGGCCCTGCGACGGCGCGTTGAAGGGCGCGGTGATGCCTCCGCCGCTCTCGTCCGGCTCGGCCGGCCAGCCTTGATCCGCCCACGCCTTGGCGACGCGAGCCACGCTCGCAGGGTCCGTCACCGGCTCGGCGTCGCCTTCGACGACGATGTCCGCGTCCCGGACCGAGACGGCGATCGAGCACCGCGGGTCGCGCGCGACGTTGCGGCACTTGCGGGTGCCTGCACCGGTCTGGAACCAGAAGGCGCCGTCCAGCCAGAGCGCGCCGACCGCCGTCACGTGCGGGCTGCCGTCCTCATTCACCGTCGACAGCCAGGTCGTGCGGGCGTTGTGCGCGTCCGGAGCCGGGCGCGACCCTTCCGCCAACTTCTCGGCGGCGACGCTCCAACGCACTTCGGGCAGTCCATCAGCTGCACCGAGATTGATGACCTCCATGGCGATTCCTTTCGTTCGGAGACAGCCCGCGGGGATGCGTCGTGGTGCAGACGGGTGGGGGCCACGAAACCCATCGGCTGCCACATTGCGGCGGGCTACGACGAGCCTTGCCTCTCGGTGCACGTGGGGGACGCGAACCGGATGTGCGTCTGGCGGTAAGGATGAGACGTGAACGAGCCGTCGGATGCGGACCTGATCCGCGAGTCACTCGACGACCCCGCCCGCTTCGGGGAGATCTTCGACAGGCACGCCCAAGCGATCTACCGGTTCCTCGGGCGTCGGGTCGGCCCGGACGACGGCGGCGACGTGCTCAGTGACGTCTTCCTCGCTGCCTTCGAGTCACGGCAGCGGTACGCCGCGAAGGTCCCAACGGCGCTGCCGTGGCTGTACGGCATCGCGTCGAACCTGCTCGGCAAACACTTCCGCAAGCGGGCGAGCGAGCTCCGCGCGCTGGAGCGGGTCGTCGGGCTGACCCAGGTCGACGGTGCCGGCGCCGCCGACGACGCCGTCGCGGCGTCCGTGGACGCGCAGGTGCACGTGCGCTCCCTGGCAGCGTCGCTCAAGGAGCTTCCCGTCGCCGAACGCGACGTCCTGTTGCTCCACGCGTGGGAGGGCTTGACCTATCACGAGCTCGCGGTGGCGCTCGACATTCCCATTGGCACCGTGCGCTCGCGGTTGAACCGCACGCGGCGGAAGCTCCGCGCCGGCGTCGACGAGATCGACCGTGTCCGTGCCGCCCGACCCGACCGCCTTTCGCCGATCGCCGAGGCGGCGCCGGCCGTCCTGCACCGCGAGAAGGAGAAGCTGATGCACCTGCTCACCGAGGGCAAGACCAAGATCGTCGAAGACGCGGGCAACGGCGAGGTGTTGATCCGCAGCAAGGACGACATCACCGCGAGCGACGGAGCCAAGCACGACGTGCTCGTCGGCAAAGCGGCTGCCTCAACGCGGACCACCGGCAACATCTTCCGCCTGCTCGAGCGCAGCGGCATCCCCACGCACTTCGTCGACCGAGTGGACGACGTCACGTTCCGGGCGCGGAACGTGCAGATGATCCCGTTGGAGCTGGTCGCGCGGCGGTATGCCACTGGCGGCATCATGGACCGGCTTCCTCAGCTGCGCGACGGCACGGTCTTCGAAGAGCTCGTCTTCGAGATGTTCGAGAAGGACGACGCCAACCACGACCCGTTGCTGCAGTTCGACTTCGAAGCCGGTGTGCTGCGGCGCTACGTACCGAACGCCAGGGCTGCGGAAGCCCTCGGTGCCGACGTCGACGCGGGCGATCTCCTCGGCGAGGAACCGATAGCGGAAGAGCCGGTACTCCGACGTCTCGCCGGAGCTGGTCGCGCGCCTTCGGGCCCTCACCGTCTCGGCATTCGAGGTCATCGAGTCGGCGTGGAGGGAGCGCGGCGGCGTGTACGTCGACTTTAAGATCGAATGCGGCTTCGATCGTGAGACCGGCGATCTGCTGGTGGCCGACGTTATCGACAGCGACTCCGGTCGCCTGCGATTCGGCGAGGTCGACATGTCGAAGCAGTCGTATCGCGACGGCACGGCCTCGTTGCCGGAGATCAAGAAGAAGTTCGACGAGGTCGCCGCCCTCACGGACGACTTCGTCTGACCCGGTTCGCCCGCGTCCGCTATCGCTCGAGGAACGCGGCGAGGTTGGCGAGGGACGACGCCAACCCCGCGGCGTGGTCCTCAGCAGAGATGCCCTCGGGCACGTCCGTTGCTGTGACGTCGACCCTCGTCCCCTGCTCGACGCGGGCGACGTCCCAGCGGATCGTCATCGTGCCGGCGAAGGCCGGGCCGTCGGACACGAAGTCGACGGCCTGCACGACGCGCGTGTCGGGGACGATCTCGACGAAGCGCGCCTCGACGACGTCGCTGTCGGGCGTTGCTTTTCCCTGGCCCGCGGACGGGTCGTCGTAGCGCAGCACCAGGCGGTACGACCCCTGCGGCCGCGCATCGAATCGCTCGAAGTGGCCGGTCATGCCGTCCGGCGGCAACCACGCGAGGAGTTGGTCCGGGTCGACGAGCGCCGCGTAGACGAGTTCGAGCGGCGCGGCGATCACGCGGCACGAGCGGTCTGTGCGCGACACGATCCGATCGTAGGTGCGTGCCTCGTCAACGGGGCCGCCGGCGATGGCATCCGGGCACTCAAGGCAGTCGGGGTCGTCGCAGCGGGTGATGGAGGGATCCGCGCGCATGGCGTCGGTTGCGAGGGCAAGGGCGGCGCGGGCTGGATACGCCCGCCATGTGCTCGATCCGACCGACGTGCGCCGCTCTTCGTTCGAAAGCGCGGGGGCGAGGCGCTCGAAGCCACGGGAGCACGCTCCCACGCCGACCCTCATCGGGATGCCGTCCGGCGATCGCATCCACCGGATGAAGGGCCGGCGGCCGGCCTCGACCTCGGCGAGGTGGAGCAGGGTCATGGTCGTCAGTCCGGCGCCGGCGAGCACGATCCAGCCGTCGCTGTCTCGAAGGGCACGCAGTGGGCCGAACACGTCGGCTTCGTTCTCCGCCGACACCATCTCGCGGGCGAGGGGACCGACCGCCGAGAACGTCCCCGATCGTGGCGCGCGAAAGCGATCGGGTCGACTGGCGACGTAGGCGGAGGTCGCGCCAAGCCACGCATCCACCTCGACGCGGCTGGGGTCGTAGATGTCGGTGATGCCACGCCATGGTGCGGCCGCGACCTCCTCGTCCGTTGCGGCGTAGTCGATGGCGTTGCGGGTCGGGCGATCATCGGGGGGAGGCGGTATGCAGAACGACTCGCCGCTCATCGTGGCGACCATGACCGTCGCCCCGGTCGACAGCAGCCCGTCGATCAGGGTCTTCGGACCGTCTTCCAGCTTCGGGAACGAACGGAGCGACGCGTGGACGCATAGCGCCGCACCACCGATGCCGAGGAGCTCGGCGGCTCGGGCGATGTCCTGCTCGGTCGTGCGGCTATGCGTCGCGATGTTCGTCACCCAGGCGTGCGATCAGCTTCTTCGGCGCGAGCAGGCGGTAACTGTCCGTGAGGAGCTCGGTGACTTCGCTCCAGTCCGTCGTGCCGTCGTCGCGCAGCACCATCGCGATGAGGCCGGCACCCCATCCGGGATAGAAGGGATCGCCCATCGCCGGCAGCGCGTCGAGCTCTTCGCCGGCGGCGTGGAAGGTCACGTAGGTGACGGGACCTTGCGGGTACTCCCTGGTGACAAGGTGCGCCAGCGTTCTTCCGCGTATCCGCCAGCGGACCCCCGCGAACGCCTGCTCCTCGTACGCCTCGGGCAAGTGCGCGCAGGCGGCACGCACTCGCCGAACGAGCGGCAGCGGTACGTCGAGGTACTGCGGCACGAAGGCCGATCGTAACGAGCGTCCGTTGATCGCTTCTGGGTGAACCGTCCCGTCGCAGCTATGCGGTCACGACAGCACGTCAGTCGGCAGCCCGAGGGCCAGCCTTCCCGCGTGCAGGAGCGAGAGCTCGGGCGTGAGCGGGTGGAACTTGATCGCGCGGATGTCGCGGTAGGCGCGCTCGACGATCGAGTTCTTGAAGTAGCCGGCTCCGCCGGCGAGCTCCATGGCGATGTCGCACACCTCGAGGCCGGCCCGCGCCACCTCGCGCTTCGCGATCAGCGCCGCGTCGACCCGCTCGGCGGAGGGCTCGGGATCGTCGCCGATGACGTCGAACGAGCGGTCGAGCGCCCACGAGGCGAGCTGCAGCCGGTGGCGCATGAGGCCCACCTGGCGCTGGACGATCGGGTCGCCCCCCTTGGACGCCACCGCCTTGATCGCCGCCTCGTACGCGGACTCGGCGACGCCGAGGTACACGCTTGTGATGATCGGGCCGGAGATGCTGAGGATGACCTGCAGCGGCGGGTCGATGATCCCGTACGGGCGGTTGGCCGTCACCCGCTCGTCGGGCACGAACACCTCGTCGAGCACGATGTCGTTGGAGGCCGTGCCTCGCATCCCGAGCGCGTCCCAGTTGTCGAGCACGGTCACGCCGTCGCTGGCGATCGGCACCGCCATGTTGAGGATGCGCTCGCCCTGCTCCGGGTCGTCGTAGGCGAACATCGTCGACATCACGGTGCCGACCTCGGACAGGCTGCAGAACACCTTCTGGCCCGACACCTTGTAGCCGCCCTCGACCTTCGTCGCCGTGCCGCGCGGGTGGGTGAAGTCGGCGCCGCCCGTCGACACGAGGAGGATGCCCTCCTCCGCGATACGCCTGAGCGTCGCTTCCGCGCCCGGCGCGTTTCGACGGTAACGCCACGCCATGAACGCGGTGACGTGCTGGTGCATGGAGCTGGCGAGTGCGGTCGAGCCGCAGTGGCGGGCCAGCTCGCGCTGGACCGCGGCGATCTCGCGCGGCGTCGCGCCGGCCCCGCCCAACTCGACGGGCACGCCGATTGCGAGCAGGCCGGCGGCGCGGAGCGCGTCGATGCCCTCGGTGACGAGGGTGCCGTCGCGATCATGGGACGCGGCGTTGGCTGCCAGGGTGGCGCCGACGGAGGCGGCGAGGGCGATCAGATCGCGTCGCTGGGCGGAGTCGTCGGTCGCAGGGTCCATGGTGGCGGTCATGGTGCACTTGTACGACGGGCGATTCGTCCGACCTAGTCCACGATCTGGACTTCACCGGTCCAGATTCGGGACTACCCCGCGACGGCCCGAACGTGCGACGATCCAGCGGTGCCCGAGTACGGACGCTTCTGCCCCGTCTCCCTCGGCAGCGAGGTCCTCGCCGACCGGTGGACGCCGCTGATCCTGCGCGAGCTCGTCCTCGGCAACACCCGGTTCAACGACATCGCTCGCGGGCTCCCCGGCATTTCCCGTTCGCTGCTCGTCCAGCGGCTCCGACACCTCGAGCGCCGAGGCGTCGTGGAGACGTGGCCGTCGCCCACCGGGCGGGGCAGCGAGTACCACCTCACGCCGGCCGGCAAGGACCTCGAACCCGTCATCGAGGCGCTGGGCAAGTGGGCGATCGAGTGGCTGTTCGACGATCTCGATCCCCACGACGTCGACCCACTCCCGCTCACGTGGGCGATCCACCGGCGAGTCGACACCGCGCGGCTGCCGCCTGGCCGCGTCGTCATCCAGTTCGACCACACCGCGCCCGAGCGCGTGTCGATCTGGATCGTGCTCGACCGCGGCGAGGCGTCGGTGTGCGTGCAGCACCCGGGCTTCGAATCCGACGTCGTCGTGACGACGACGACGCCGGGTATCGCCGCGGTGTTCCAGGGCTATTGCACGTGGAACGGAGCGGTACGCGACGGCACCATCACGGTCGCCGGCGCACCCGCGCTCGTGAAGGCGATGTCGAAGTGGTTCCTGTGGAGCCCTTTCGCCGACGACATCCGTCGCCGACTCGTGACTGCGTCACGAGCGACGCGCGGGTGACGCCAGCTACTTGAGGATCCCGGAGTCCTCCCAGCTCTCCGGCGAGACCCAGTCGTTGTTGAGGTGGTCGCGAACTCTCGCGAAGAGGTCCACGGCCGCTGGCACGTGTATCGGCTTCAGGCCTTCTCCGCCCTCTCGTCGGATCTTCCTGTCGACGTTTTTCGCTCGCCGGAGCACGTAGACGCGGTCGATCTGGGACCCGAGGACGTTGACCTTCGCTAGGTCCAACTTTAAGAACTCCGACAGCAGGATGTAGAGGCATCCGGGAAAGCCGCGCTTGATGTTCGCGGCGAGAATGTCGGACTCGATCCACCTCGGTCGGTCCAGATAGGTCTTGCACTCAATCGCGACGGCTGGGACGAAGATGGACGTTTCAACTTTGCCATCCTCAGTAGACAGCGTCGAAGTCACCTGCTTGCCAATTACGAAGTCGAGGTTGCCGACCGGATAGTTCGGCAATGGGAGATCGGCAAACCTCGCGAAGTTTGGGGCGGTGAAGTACAGACCCTGGAAGATCTCGCGATGGCCGAGCGCCAGTTTGTGCTCGATGTCGCGTACAAGCGGCCGCAACAAGAAGTAGCAGAACTCCTCAAGCGCCGATGGCTGCAGAGCACCGCGCGAGTCGAAGACATCGACGCGGTCATCGTCGAGAAGATCCCTGTAATCCGAGTACAGCGCCGTCTGCGTCGAAACGAACTCGTCAGGCTCCTCAGCTGACGGGCACTCGGTCGACTCGGCCTCGCGACGCCATTCCACATAGCGCGCAGAGATCTCGCGGATGAGATCTTGCTTACCCTTGTCCTTTTCCTTCGTGGCGTCGCGAGCCTTCTTCAGGATGTTCGACCCGTGCGGATGCGCATTGGTCAGCGGCAGATCGCCGAAGAGGCTTGAGGCAGTGACCGGACCTTGCTCCGCGGTCTCAATGACCGCCTCCAGCTCATCCGAGGCACCCTCGGCCAAGATCGCGCCGAGTTCCGATCGGTCG
>DASVEG010000323.1:0-9133 GCA_036380695.1 Acidimicrobiales bacterium | reverse complement strand
AGCGGGCGAAGGCGGGCGCGAAGAAGGCGGTCGTCACCGCGGAAGGCATCGAGGGATACCGCCAGATCCTCGACGGCTTCGGACCCACGGAGTTCCTCGGCTACGAAGGCGAGGCGTCCGAAGCGCGGGTGGTCGCGATCGTCCCCGTCGACGGTGGCGACAGTGACGACGATGGCGGCGGGCGGCCGCGCTTCGAGGTCTTCCTCGACCGCACGCCCTTCTACGCCGAGGGCGGCGGGCAGGTTGGCGACGTCGGCGAGATCCGCACGAGCACCGGCCTGCTCGAGGTGATCGACACCACGCCTGCGCTCCCCGGCCTTCACCGGCACCTCGTCGAGCTGGCCGAGGGCGACGTGCAAGCGGGCCAGGACGCGTACGCGTCCATCGACCATCACCGCCGGGGCGCCATCCGTCGCAACCACACCGGCACCCATCTGTTGCACGCGACGCTCCGGGAGATCCTCGGGCCGCACGTGCACCAGCAGGGGTCCTACGTGGGGCCAGACCGGCTGCGGTTCGACATCAACCACCATCAGCCCGTCACGCCCGAAGAGCTCGACCGCGTCGAGATGATCGTGAACGAGCGCGTGCTCGCCAACGAGGCCGTCCGTTCCTACGAGACGAGCATGGACGACGCGAAGGCGCTCGGTGCGCTCATGTTCTTCGGCGACAAGTACGGCGACACGGTGCGCGTGGTCGAGGCCGGGTCGCACTCGCTCGAGCTGTGCGGCGGCACCCACGTGCACGCCCTCGGCACGATCGGCCCGCTCAAGATCGTGTCGGAGGGCTCTATCGGGTCGAACATGCGCCGCGTCGAAGCCGTCACCGGTACCGCGTCCCTCGAGCTGGTGGCGAACGACGAACGAACGCTGGAGCGGGCTGCGGCGATGTTGCGCACGAAGCCGGACGACATCGTCGACGCCATCGACCGGCTCCTGGCGCGTGAGAAGGAGCTCCGCGACCAGCTCAAGGTGCTGCAGCGCGAGGCCGCACGCGGCGAGGCGCGCGCGCTCGTAGCGCAAGCGGTGAACGGTTACGTCGTGGCGAGGCGCGACGACCTCGCGCCCGACGACCTCCGCGAGCTCGCCATCGCGGTGCGAAACGAGCCGGAGATCCGAGCCGTCGTGCTCGTTGGCACGCCGGACGGGCAGCGCGTCGCGTTCGTCTCCGCGGTCGAGAAGGGCACGTCGCTCGTTGCGGGCGAGCTCATCGCCGACGCGGCGCGCATCACGGGTGGCGGCGGCAACGCCAAGGCGGCCGACATCGGCGTGGCCGGCGGCAAGCACCCGTCGAAGATCGACGACGCGATCGCGGCGGTCAGGGCGAAGCTCGGGATCGACTGAGTGGAACCGAGCGAGGAGGTGTCCGGCGCGCGCCAAGGGCGCGTCATCGGCATCGACCTCGGCTCCAAGCGCATCGGGGTGGCGATCAGCGACTCCGACGGCGCGATGGCGCTGCCCTACGACGTGGTGCACCGCAGCGGCGACCGCGCCAAGGACCACCGCGCCGTCGCGGCGCTCGCCGAGGAGGCGGGCGCGGTGATGGTGGTGGTCGGGCTGCCCCTGTCGCTCGACGGTGGCGTCGGCCCCGCGGCGCAGGCCGCGCTCGACGAGGCCGGGGAGATGCGCGCGACGCTCGGGCTGCCGGTGGAGACGTTCGACGAGCGGCTGACGACCGTGTCCGCGGACCGCTCGCTCGTACAGATGAAGATGCGCGCCGATGCCAGGCGGCGCGTCGTAGACAAAGTGGCGGCGGCCGTGATGTTGCAGGCTTGGCTCGACAGCCGGAGGGCGAGATCGTGACGACCGTGTACGACACCGACGAGGACGAGGGATACGAGAGGTTCCCGGACGAACCGCGCTCGTCGTGGGGCAAGCGGTTGCTCACCGTGTTCGCGGTGCTGGCGGTCCTCGGCATGGTCGTCGTCGGGATCGCGTTCTTCACCTACCAGAGCCAGGTGAACCCGTCCGGCCCAGCGGGGGCCGAGGTGAAGGTGACGATCCCGCTCGGGTCGAGCACGCAGCGGATCGGGCAGATCCTCGACGAGCAGGGTGTCATCACCAGCGCGCGCGTGTTCCGGTTCTACACGCGGCTCAACAGCGAGGGGCCGTTCCAGGCCGGCGAGTACACGTTCAAGAAGAACTCGTCGATGGGCGACGCGGTGGCGGTGCTCGACAAGGGGCCCGAGTTCAAGTTCGAGCGGGTGACAGTGCCGGAGGGGCTGACGCTCGACCAGATCGCCGGGCGGATCGCGACGCTCGAGGGTCGGTCGGCGGAGGCGTTCCTCGAAGCCGCGAAGAGCGGGCAGACGCGGTCGAAGTTCCAGCCGCAGTCGGTGACGTCGCTCGAGGGGCTGCTGCTGCCGGAGACGTACAACGTCGAGCCCAAGGACGACGAAGCGGGGATCCTCGCCCGCATGGTGGGCGCGCTCGACGCCAAGGCCGACGGGCTCGGGTACGCCGACGCCCAAGCGAAGGTGGGGATCACGCCCTACGAGGCGATCGTGGTCGCGTCCCTCGTCGAGCGGGAGACGCGGGTCGACGACGAGCGGGCGAAGGTCGCGCAGGTCATCTACAACCGGCTGCGGAGGGGGATGCTGCTGCAGATCGACGCGACGGTCGTGTACGCCCTCGGCCGGTCCGGCACCGACACCCGCGTGCTGCTGAAGGACCTGGAGATCGACTCGCCGTACAACACCTACAAGCGCAAGGGCCTGCCGCCGACGCCGATCGCCGCGCCCGGCGCCGAGTCGCTCCACGCCGCGTTGAATCCCGAGCCGGGTCCGTGGCTCTACTACGTCGTCACCGAGAAGGACGGCCGCCACTCCTTCGCCACCACCGGCGCCGAGCACAACGCCAACATCCGCAAGGCCGAGGCCAACGGCGTCCGGTGACGGCGTGATCAGCGCGGGGACGAGGGTGGCGGCGGTGATCGGCGACCCGATAGGGCACTCGCTGTCGCCGGTGCTGCACAACGCCGCGTTCGACGCCCTCGACCTCGACTGGGTGTACGTCGCGTTCGAGGTTCCCGCCGGTGGCGGGGCGGACGCGGTCGCGGCCGTTCGCACACTGGGGATCGAGGGCGTCTCCGTCACGATGCCCCACAAGGCCGACGTGATCGCCGCGGTCGACCGGGTGTCGCAAACCGCAGACCGGCTGCAGTCGGTGAACACGATCCACCGGGTCGCGGGCGAGCTCGTCGGCGAGTCGACCGACGGCGCAGGCTTCCTCGGCGCGCTCCGCCACGACGAGGGGTTCGACCCCGCTGGCAAGCAGTGCGTCGTCCTCGGCGCGGGCGGTGCGGCCCGGGCCATCGTGCTCGCGCTCGCCACCGCGGGCGCGGCGCGCGTGACCGTCGTCAACCGCACGAGCGACCGAGGGACCGCCGCGGCTGCGCTCGCGGGCGAGCGGGGCGCGGCCACGTCGATCGAGGACGGGAACGACTCGGTCGCTGCCGCCGACCTCGTCGTCAACGCGACCCCAGTCGGAATGGCGGGCACGCCGGACGTCGGCCTGCTGCCCGTGGAACCGCGTCTCCTGCGGGCGAACCAGCTCGTCGTCGACCTCGTCTACCACCCGCTCCGCACGCCCCTGCTCGAGGCGGCGCGACGCCGCGGGGCGGTCGCCGTCACCGGGCTCGGGATGCTGATCCACCAGGCGGCGGCGGCATTCCGTCTCTGGACGGGGGAGGACCCTCCGCTCGAGGTGATGTCCGCAGCGGCCCTCGGCCACCTGGCGGAGGCGGGCGCGAACTCCCGCTGAAGTGGGCGCCGGGACGTGCCGATGATGGAGAAGTCCCACGGGTTGCGGAGGTCACCGTGTCATTGCAGGGCTCACTCGAGACGTTCGCACTCCCCGACGTGCTCGTGCTTCTCGCGTCGACGAAGAAGGACGGCGAGCTGCGAGTCGTCGGTGGCAAGGTCGACGGCAGGGTCTGGGTCGAAAAGGGCCAGATCGTGCACAGCGACGTCAACGGCAAGGAAGCGCCGTCGGTCGACGCCGTCTTCGAGCTGCTGCGCCTCGACGCGGGAACCTTCTCGTTCGAGTCGGAGAGCGACGCCCCGAAGCGGCACGCAGGCGACATGGTCGACCTCGTGCTCGCCGACGCGCAGGTTCGCCTCGCGGAGTGGAACGAGATCGCGAAGGTCGTCCCCCACCTCGACGTCCTCGTCGACATGGCGACGGACGCCCCTGGCGAGGAGATCGTGCTGAACGCCTCGCAGTGGCGCCTCCTCCGATCGGTCGCGGGCGGGTGCTCCGTCGGCGACCTGATGGGCAAGCTCGACGTGGGCGAGTTCGACGCGTGCCGCACGGTGAAGGAGCTGGCCGACGCCCGCCTCGTCGACGTCGACCGCTCCGCCGGGCCGAAGCGCTCGGAGAAGCCGGCGCCGTCGACCGAGAAGGACGACGCGCCGTCGCAGGCGTCGTCGTCGCCCGCACCGGCCGCGGCCGAGCGCAAGCAGCCGACCGTCGAGCAGCGCCCCGCGGCACGCGACGCGTCCTCCGACGAGGGCAAGTCGGTCACCGAGCGCGAGATCGAGGCGCTCGTCGACGAGGTGGCCCGTCCCCGCAGGGTCCGCGCCACCACGAGCGGCCCCGGCTCCGCTGCCCACGAGGCAGAAGAGCGGCGCGCCGTACCCACCCCGTCGCCCGTCCGAGGCCAGTCGCCGTCGGCCGACGTCCCGCCTGCGACCCCCAAGGTCGAAGAGGCGAAGGCCCTCGTCGCCCAGCTCGCGGCGCTCGAGGGTGAGAACGAGGAGAAGATCGCCAAGAAGGTCGAGGAGCACCTCGCTCGCGGCGGCGAGCTGCCCGAGGTCCCCGACGGCGACGAGCCGATCAACCGCGGCCTGCTCCTCAAGTTCCTCTCGTCCGTGCGCAACTGAAGCGCCGCTCAATTGACGGCAGACTGCCGTCGATGAGTTCATTCGTGACGCGGGGGAAAGGGACGTAGGCAGTGGGCGAGAACGACAGGATCGGCGCCTTCCTCGTCACCCGCGGCCTGCTCACGCCGGCGCAGCTGGAGCTCGCGCTCGAGGAGCAGAGCCGGACGGGCAAGTCGCTCGGCCGCGTCCTCCTCGAACAGGACCTCGTCTCCGAGGCCGACCTCATGGCCGCTCTGGCCGTCCAGATCGGCATGGAGTTCGTCGAGCTCGAGAGCTACTCCGTCGACTCCAGCGCCGTCACCCTCATCTCCGACGCCTTGGCCAGGCGGTACCAGGCCATGCCCATCGGCTGGGAGGACGGCCAGCTCCTGGTCGCCATGGCCGACCCCGGCAACGTCTTCGCGATCGACGACATCCGGACGATCACGCGGGCCGAGGTCAAGGCCGTCATGGCCACGCGCCAGGCGATCCTCGACGCGATCGACAAGCACCACCGCATGGACGCCGAGGCCGAGGACCTCTCCGCCGAGGCGTCGAGCGACTTCGAGGACGACAAGGACGCGCTCTCGAACGTCAAGGAGGTCGTCGAGGACGCGCCGATCGTCAAGCTCGTCAACCTCCTGATCAGCCAGGCGGTCGCCGACCGCGCGTCCGACATCCACATCGAGCCGGGGGAGCGCGACCTCCGAGTCCGCTACCGCATCGACGGCGTGCTCCACGAGAAGATGCGACCGCCGAAGAACATCCAGTCGGGGATCATCAGCCGGCTGAAGATCATGGCCGACATCAACATCGCCGAGCGGCGCGTGCCCCAGGACGGTCGTGTCACCGCCAACATCGGCGGCAAGGCGGTCGACCTCCGCGTCGCCACCCTGCCGACCGTGTACGGCGAGAAGGTCGTCATGCGCATCCTCGACAAGACGAGGGCGGTGCTGACGCTCGACGACCTCGGGTTCGTGCCGGAGACGAGGGATCGCTACGAGACGTCGTTCACCAAGCCGTACGGCACGATCCTCGTCACGGGCCCGACCGGCTCGGGCAAGTCGACGACGCTGTACGCCCCGCTGAACATCCTCAACGACGAGACGAAGAACATCATCACGGTCGAGGACCCGGTCGAGTACCGGCTCGCGGGCATCAACCAGGTGCAGGTCAACAACAAGGCGGGGATGACGTTCGCCGCCGCGCTGCGGTCG
This sequence comes from Acidimicrobiales bacterium, assembly GCA_036380695.1. Taxonomy (GTDB): domain Bacteria; phylum Actinomycetota; class Acidimicrobiia; order Acidimicrobiales; family CADCTF01; genus DASVEG01. Next base: position 3,055 of record DASVEG010000323.1, on the reverse strand, counting down.
ATCCTGCGGTCCGACCCCGACATCGTCCTGGTCGGCGAGATCCGCGACAAGGAGACGGCGACGATCGCGATCGAGGCCGCCCTCACCGGCCACCTCGTGCTGTCGACCCTCCACACGAACGACGCGGCGACGACGCCGACCCGTCTCGTGGAGATGGGCGTCGAGCCGTTCCTGGTCGGGTCCGCGCTCGACTGCATCGTCGCCCAACGCCTCGCCAGGCGCCTGTGCGAGAAGTGCAAGGAGGTCTACCGGCCGTCCGCGGTCGAGCTCGCCAACGTGGGGTGGGACCTCGACCGCACCGACGAGTTACCCGAGCTCTTCCGCCCCGTCGGCTGCTCGGCCTGCGGCAAGACCGGGTACCACGGCCGGTTCGCGGTGCACGAGGTCATGCTCATCACCGAGGACATCGAGCGGATGATCGTGGAGCGCGCCCACTCCGACGACATCAAGAAGTTCGCCATGGCCCAGGGCATGCTCACGCTGCGTGGCGCCGGCCTCCGCCAAGCGGGCAACGGGCTCACCTCCATCGAGGAAGTCCTCCGCGTCATCGTCTGACGTGGGCGCCAGTCGCGCGTCCGCGACGCGCCGGGGCCCCCGCCGGCCCCCTCACCGGTTGCGCTCCCCGCGTCGCCGTAGGCCACAAAGTGGGCTCACGCCCCAGTTCGTGGCCAAAAGCCAGGACGGTGGCGCCGGACGACCAGTGACGTGGCGTCCGATTTGGCCTCAGGCGAGTCAACGGACTGCCGATAACCAGTGACATGCAAGCCGCGTCGCGCCGTCTCGGCGAGTTCCTCGTCGAACGGAAGGTCCTGTCCCGTGATGCGCTCGAGCAGATGCTCGAGCGTGAAGCCCACGAGGGCATCCCCCTTTCGAAGCTCCTGATCAACGAAGGGCTGGTAGGCGAGAAGGATCTCGTCGCCGCCGTCGCGCACCAGGTCGGCATCCGTTTCGTCGACCTCGCGCAGACGCCAGTCCATCCGACCGTCGACCGCCTCGTGCCCGTCGACCTCGCTCGCAAGTACCTCGCGATCGCGGTCGAGCTGGACGGCGCCGACCTCGTGGTCGCGATGGTCGACCCGTCGAACCGCGAGGCCGTCACCGCCATCGAGTCGGCGACCGGCTGGCCGATCAAGCCGGCCATCGCCGTCCGCAACGAGCTGAAGCGCCTCGTGTCGGCGATGTACGGCGACGTGGTCGTCGGCGACGACAGCGACGTCGGCGAGATCTCGCTGCCCGACGACGACGTGTCGTCGGTGTCGGTCTCCGCGCCCGCGGCCATGTCGATGGGCGAGGGACGGGCCGAGGAGCTGCACGTCAACGACCTGCTCGCTCGCGTCGTCGAGCTCGGCGGTTCCGACCTGCACATGACCGTCGGTATCCACCCGTCGGTGCGTGTCCACGGCTCGATCGTCCCGCTGACCGAGTTCCCGAAGCTGAACGGCTCCGAGATCCGGCGGATGATCTACGCGATCCTCACGCAGAAGCAGCGTGAGCGTTTCGAGACCGACCTCGAGCTCGACACGTCGCACTCGATCCCCGGCATCGGCCGCTTCCGCGTCAACGTCTTCCTGCAGCGCGACTCCGTCGGCGCCGTGATGCGCGTGATCCCCTACGAGATCGTGCCCCTCGACAAGCTCGGCCTGCCCCAGTCGGTGCGCCAGTTCGCCGACCTGCCCCGCGGACTCGTGCTCGTCACGGGCCCGACGGGCTCCGGCAAGTCGACGACCCTCGCCTCGATGATCGACATCATCAACGCGACGAAGCCGCTCCACATCATGACGGTCGAGGATCCGGTCGAGTTCCTCCACAACCACAAGACCGCCGTCGTGAACCAGCGCGAGGTCGGCGAGGACACCCACGGCTTCGCCAACGCCCTCAAGCACGTCCTGCGCCAGGACCCCGACGTCATCCTCGTCGACGAAATGCGCGACCTCGAGACCATCTCGACCGCGCTTACCGCAGCCGAGACCGGCCACCTCGTGTTCGCCACCCTGCACACGCAGGACGCGCCGCAGTCGGTCGACCGCATCATCGACGTGTTCCCGTCGTACCAGCAGCAGCAGGTGCGGGTGCAGCTCGCAGCCTCGCTGATGGGCATCGTGACGCAGCAGCTGCTTCCGGTTCGGACCGGGAACGGCCGCCATGTCGCAGTCGAGGTGCTGGTTGCCACTCCAGCCATCCGGAACTTGATCCGAGAAGGCAAGGTGCACCAGATCTACTCGGCCATGCAGGCCGGCGGGAAGTACGGCATGCAGACGATGGACCAGTCGCTCGCCGCGCTGGTGCAGCGGGGCGTGATCTCCATGGAGATGGCGATCGAGCGCTGCGCGAACGAAGAAGACCTCCGGCGCCTCATCGGCAGCCGGGCCTAGAGCTAGGGCTAGGAGACGACCATGGCCGCCACCGACACGTACAGCTACAAGGTCCGCGACAAGCAGGGCCGGATGCTCGAGGGGACGCTCGACGCCGAGTCGACGACCCTCGTCGCGAACAAGCTGCGGCAGATGGGCTACGTGCCCATCTCGATCGACAAGAAGAACACCGGAGGGCTCCAGAAGGAGCTGTCCCTGTTCGGGCCGAAGAAGCCGAAGCTCAAGGACATCTCGGTCTTCAGCCGCCAGTTCGCGACGATGATCAACTCGGGCCTGTCGCTCCTGCGCTCGCTGCACATCCTCGAGGAGCAGACCGAGAACAAGGCGTTCGCGGGCGTCATCGGCGAGATTCGTCAGGACGTCGAGAAGGGCGCATCGCTCTCGCAGGCCCTGGCCAAGCACCCGAAGGTGTTCAACAAGCTCTACGTCTCGATGGTGCGCTCCGGCGAGATCGGCGGCGTGCTCGACCAGGTGCTGCTGCGCCTCGCGTCGACCATCGAGAAGCAGGTCGAGCTGCGCGGCAAGGTGAAGTCGGCGATGACCTACCCGGTCGCCGTCCTCGCCCTCGTGCTCATGATCCTGACGGCGATGCTGCTGTTCATCGTCCCGATCTTCAAGGACCTCTACGACGGCCTCGGCGGCACGCTGCCGCTGCCGACGCGGATGCTCCTCGCGGTGTCGAC
>DASVEG010000322.1:0-27587 GCA_036380695.1 Acidimicrobiales bacterium | reverse complement strand
TGGTCGCTCGCAGATGGGCGCCAGGTCGAGACCGTGCTCATGCACTACCCGGACCGGTCGACGGTGTGCGTGTCGTCCCAGGCGGGCTGCGCGATGGCATGCGGCTTCTGCGCGACCGGCCAGGCCGGTTTCGACCGCCACCTCACGACCGGCGAGATCGTCGAGCAGGTCGTCGTCGCATCGCGCGCCGCGGCCGCGGCCAAACGCCGCCTGTCGAACGTCGTGTTCATGGGGATGGGCGAGCCGCTCGCGAACTACGAGGCGGTGTGGACGGCCGTCGAACGGCTGCACGCGGACGTCGGGCTTTCGGCTCGCCACCTCACCGTCTCGACCGTCGGGGTCGTCCCCGGTATCCGCCGCCTCGCCGCGGAGGCGTTGCCCGTCAACCTCGCCGTGTCCCTGCACGCGGCGAACGACGAGCTGCGCGACGGGCTCGTGCCCCTCAACCGCCGCTACCCCCTCGACGTGCTCGCCGGCGCATGCCGCGAGTACCTCGCGGCGAAGGGCAGGCGGCTGTCGTTCGAGTGGGCGCTCATCGACGGCGTGAACGACCGCGCGTCCGACGCCCACGAGCTCGCCGCGTACGCGCGCCCGCTCGGGGCACACGTCAACCTCATCCCGCTCAACCCCACGGCCGGGTACGCGACGCGCGGCACGCCGCCCGACCGCGTGCGCCGGTTCCGCGACCAGCTCCGCACGCTCGGCGTGAACGCGACGATGCGGCGCAACCGGGGGACCGACATCGACGCCGCGTGCGGCCAGCTCCGCGCCAGCGCCGCCGCTGCGGTGCCGGTGGCCCTCGGGCGGCTGGCAGACTGACCGGCCATGGAAACCAGGCGGTGGGTCAACCAATCGCAACCGCAGACGTTGCAGATCGGCGTGATCCTGCTCTACCTCACTGCCGCGTTCGTGTTGCTGTTCGACCAGCTGCCCGAGGGCTACTTCGTCCTCCCGCGCGACTTCTGGCTACCGCTCCGGTTCATCGTTCCCGCCGCGGGAGTCGGCGCCGCGTACGGCATCGCCAACGAGCAGAAGTGGGGCTGGTACCTCGGCGTCGCGGTCGCGGGCATCCCGCTCGCGCTGTTGCTCTACTACTGCGTCCGGAATCAGGTAAACCCCCTCGACTTCCAGCTCATCTCGCTCATGTTCGACATCGCGTTGTTCGTGCTGCTCGTGCACCCCATGAGCCGCAACTACCAGAAGATCTGGTTCAAGTAGCGGCTCAGAGCGGGGGGGCGAACTTCTGGAAGCGCGCCACCACCGCCGGGTCGTCGTCGTCTCCCCACCACACGCATCGCACCGCGATCCGGAAGTTCGGATTCCTCCGAGCCGCGCCCTCGAGCCGGTCGAGCAGTTTCGGCGAGAGCTCGCCGCCCCGGTTCCGGAGCAGCGTCTCGACCGGGCCAGCACCGAGGTACGCGAGCGCCGCCTCGTCGCCCGGCACGGCGTCCGCCAGCGCGACGAGGAGGTCGGCGACGCCGTCCGCGTTGGCATCGATCGCGCCGCCGTCCACCGCTTCCCACGCCCACCACCAGTCGCGCTGCGCTTCCTTCTTCGCGTCGGGGTCGTTCGACGTGCTCAAGCGCCAGTGCGTCCAGTAGCCGCTCACGGGGTTCGGGTCGACGGTCATCCCGACGCCCATCTTCGTCACCGTGGCAACCACGTCAAACGGGTTGTGCGCGGTCGCCCGCGTCGGTACGTTCCTCGTTCGGCGAGCTCACGCCGAACCTCCTTCAGCCCACCCCAGCCGGGCTGCTCGTCGGGGGCAAAGGGGAACCTGCGAGTCCTCGAGCGACGGAATCCGCCATCCGCCACGGCCGCGCAGCTGGGGAGCGTCGACGTGGCGCGAGGTGCCGGATGACGAAGCACAAGGCTCGCAAGCGACTCGTGAGAAACCGTTCCGCGAAGACGGGTGAGTCCTACAGCGCCGCCCTTCGGCAACTCCTCGCTTCAAAGGAGAGCCCTGTGACCAGCCCCAACCAACCTGTACCTACCTGCGCGCTGTGTGCCGTCGAGGACGACCCATCGGCGTTCGTCTTCGCTGGCGCCACGGTGTGCGTCGCCTGCCACGAACGCATGCGGTCGGCCGTGGCCGCGCACCTCGAACCAGAGGCGGCGCGTGCCGGACGTCCCATCGAGTACTTCCTGAGCGCGCTCGCGTATGCCCGCCGCGACGGCCATTGGGTCGTGCACCTGCACACGTTCCAACCCGGTCTCGTCATCGGGCGGCAGGGAGCGACCGCGCAGAACATCCGCCAGTCCCTGATCGAGGTGACCGGCGACGGCGACCTTCGCTTGAACATCGCGTCGCACGATTTCGACGCCAAGGGGTGCAGCCGCCAAGCGCAACCGTCGTGATCGTCAGCCGCTTGACCACGTGATCTGCGGCGGGCGCACCGCCGCGCACACGGGGCCACCCTTCGCATCGGTGAGCGACAGGTACGCCTCGAGGGACGTCGTCGTCGGCCGCAGCAGGCCGGCCGGTATCGCGGACAGCATGATCTTGGCGCGACGGAACATCGCGAACTCGCCAGTGTCGGGGTCGACGTCGCCCCACGACAAGTAGAGGAACCGGTCGCCCGGCTTGCCGTGGACATACGGACCGCGGAAGTCGCCGCCGTCGTCGCGCCGCACGATCATCACGTCGAACACGGCCGACGGCGCGTCGCCCGGCACGAGGTCGACGACGTCGCTGCCCTTCTGGATGCCGACGTGCACGTTGGCGCAGTCGCCGAACGCGCGCCCCGGCAACCGCTCCCCCACGATCCGCACCCGCAACGCCGCCACGCCGACAGCCTACGGACTCCCCCGTTTTTGGGCGCGATCCGTGCCATATGGGGCACGGAACGCGCCCAAAACGTCGGGGCGGACGGTTGGTTCGGTACCCTCCGAATCGTGCGGCGGACGACACGGTTGCTGGCGAAAACGCCGGTGGCCTGCGGCGCGCCCGCTCAGGAGGCATGGCCGGAGTCGCGGCCGTCGGGTCCTTCGGACGACGACGTCGAGTACGTCGAGCTCACGGGGAACTACGCCGCCGTCGAGGCCTACCGGGCCGACATCGTGCAGTACCTCGAGGCGAAGGCGTGCGGTGGCTCGGCTCGCAGCCGCATGTGGAAGTACGCGGTCGGTGCCGTGGTCGGTTGGGTATCCGGCGCCGCGGCCGTGAAGTCCGCGTTCAAGCGGAAGCCCAAGCCGGCGGCCGCGCCGAAACCGATCGCAGCGACGCCCACGACGCCGCCTCCGCCGCCAGATCCCGTGGGCGTCGACCCCGGAGCCCGCGTTCACTGACGACCCGCTGAGCTCGTACGTCCCGTCGTCGCCGGTCGACGTCCCGGCGGCGGTGGCGGAGATCGCGAAGGACGCGCCGACGCGCGTCGTGTGGCGCAACGGGGCGGGCGGGCTCACGTTCGAGGTGGGCGGGCGCCCCGACCATTGGTTCGTGAAGTGGAACCCGCGGTCGAGCCAGCTCGACCTGCCCGCCGAGGCGGAGCGGCTCCGATGGGCGCGGCAGCACGTGACGACGGTGGCCGAGGTGGTCGGCGAGGGCGAGGACGACGACGGCACCTGGCTCGTCACCGCGGCCCTTCCTGGCGACAACGCGGTGATCCCTCGGTGGAAGGCCGACCCCGCCACCGCGGTGAGGGCAATCGGCGACGGCCTCCGGCACCTGCACGACGCGCTCCCGGTGGCCACGTGCCCGTTCCCATGGGACGTCGAGTCGCGCCTCGAGTTCATCGAGACCAACCGCGTCGGCGACGGTCGCGACCCGGCGGGCTGGCACGAGGACTTCCGCCACCTCACGTGGGAGGACGCGTTGCGCGTGCTGCGCGACCCTCCTCCGGTCGAACGGCTCGTGGTGTGCCACGGCGACACCTGCGCGCCGAACACGTTGCTGACGGACGACGGCCGCTTCAGCGGTCACGTCGACCTCGGCCAGCTCGGCACGGCAGATCCGTGGGCCGACATCGCCATCGCAACGTGGTCGCTGGAATGGAACTACGGCCCGGGATGGGAGCCGCTCCTCCTCGATACCTACGGCGTCGCCGCCGACCCCGCCCGCACGTCGTACTACCGCCTGCTGTGGGAGCTCGGCCCCTAGAACCGTTTTTGGGCGCGGTCATGCCGGTATTCCCGCATGCGCGCGCCCAAATCCGGACGACCGACCCCGCGCCGCGGCGGTACCGTCGTAGGTAGCGTCGACCGGGGAGGTGACATGCCAGGGAAAACACCGCAGAAGCCCACCGCGAAGAAGCCCGGCCGCTCGATCAAGGAGAAGCGCCAGGCGAAGAAGGACAAGCAGTCCAAGCGCGGCTGAGGCGGGCTTTGAACCGCCAGCACAGCACAACTGCTGCCGTACGCGACGAGGAGCGCCGCCCGAAGGCGGCGCTCCTCGTTCGTTCGTGTGGGGGGACCTAGATCGGACGAACGTCCGAGGCCTGCAGCCCCTTCTGGCCCTGCTTCGTCTCGAACTCGACGCGCTGACCCTCGTCGAGGCTCTTGTAGCCCTGCCCCGAGATGGCCGAGAAGTGCACGAAGAGGTCTTCGCCGCCCCCATCGGGGGTGATGAAGCCGTAGCCCTTCTCACTGTTGAACCACTTGACCGTACCGACAGCCACGGTGACCGTCCTCTTTCCCGCACGCTTCTGGTATTTCGCGGTGAAGACGAATCTGACTTCAACAGCGTGGCCACGGCAGCGCGCATTCACCGGGCCAAGATGAGGCTACCGCACGCGCGCCGAAGCACGCGCGTTCGGGCTATCCCAAATCGATCTTCGCCCGCAGGTCGTCCCTGCGCTGCTCGAAGTCTTCGGTGCTGAGGCCGCCCGCCTCGTACTCCTCGTGGAGCGCGGCGAGCGCGTCGAGCACGGCGCCCTGGTCGGCCACCGGCTCGGTCACCTCGGTGCCCTCTTCCTCTTCGGTGCCCTTGAGCGCGCGCTTCTCGCGCTTGGCGGCTGCCTTCGCCTGCTTGTCGCGCTCGCGCTGGAACTTGCTGTACGTGGAACGTTGCTTCGCCATCAGGAGGCCTGCGCTTCTGTCTCGGTGAATGTGCGGAGGTCCGCAAGGACCGGGTTGTTGGAGAACACCTCCACGGTCTTGTCCGTGAGGTTGAGTCGCGTCTTGAGCCGCTCGACCTCGAGCTCCTGGTTCCAGAGCACGAGCGTCACGACGACTCCGGCGCGCCCGGCGCGGGCGGTGCGCCCGGCTCGGTGGAGATACGCCTTGTGGTCTTCCGGCGGATCGAACTGCACGACGACGTCGACGTCGTCGACATGGATACCCCGCGCCGCGACGTCGGTCGCGACGAGCACGACCTCGCCCTTCGAGAACGCGCGCAACGCCTTCTCGCGCGCGCTCTGGCGAAGGTCGCCGTGCATCGGCTCGGCGCGCACGCCTTCCCGCACGAGGCGGGCGGCGAGACGGTCGGCCCCGCGCTTGGTACGGACGAACACCATCGTGCGCTCGACGCCGCGTGTGATGGCGGCGACGACCTTCACCCGATCCATCTCGTGCACCGCGAGAAACGCGTGGCGCATCTCGGCGACCTTGCCGCCGTCCTCGCCCACGGTGTGGATCGACGGATCGCGGAGGTAGTGGCGGACGAGACCGTCGACCTGGCTGTCGAGCGTCGCCGAGAAGAGCAACTTCTGGCGGCCGGCCGGCAGCTTGCGCAGCACCCACTCGACCTGCGGCAGGAACCCCATGTCGGCCATGCGGTCGGCTTCGTCGAGCACGCAGATCTCGATGTCGTCGAGGCGCACGGCACCGCGCTCGAGGAGGTCGATGAGGCGGCCAGGCGTCGCGACGACGACGTCGGCCCCCTTCTCCAGGCTCGCGAGCTGGCGATCGAGCGGCGTGCCGCCGTAGGCCGACATGACCCGGAGGCCCGCGACCTGCGCGAGCGGCTTGAGCACGTCGAGCACTTGCGCGGCGAGCTCGCGCGTCGGCACCAGCACGAGAGCGCGCGGCGACCGTTCGGCCTTGCCCGACAGCCGCTGCACGATCGGCAGCGCGAACGCGAGCGTCTTGCCCGAGCCCGTCTTGGCCTTGCCGCATAGGTCGCGGCCGGCGATCGCGTCAGGAAGCGTCGCGGCTTGGATCGGCGAAGGATCCGTGATCCCCTGCGCGTCGAGGGCGGCTGCAAGCTCGCGCACGACGCCAAGATCGACAAAGGACTGCATAACTGTTACCTCTCGTCACGTGGCCCACCTCGGCGCCTCCACGTAGAACGGGGAACAGCTAAGAGACCGACCCGCAGACCGGCGTATCCGATCCGACGGGACCATTGTACGGGCAACGACGCCCGGAGTGGCACATCAGAGGCTGGCGAGCCTCCGGAACAGCGCATCGCGCACCCGGTCCGGAACGAGCCGCGCCAGGTTCCCCGCGACCTTGGCGTCGGGGCCGACGAGGTAGCGGATGCGCGGATGGGGCGAGACGAGCGCGTGCTCGACGACCTCGGCCACCTTCGACGCGTCGATCCCGCGCGTGTCGTTCTTCTCGATGCCGGCGCGGATCTTGTCGACCTGGTCCCGGTACAGGGCGAGCGCCTCCTCGCCGAGCGACTGCTCGAGCTCGTCGGCCCGCGTGCGGCCCTTCGACCAGATGGGCGTCTTGACGACGCCAGGCTCGACCACGGCGACGCGGATGCCCCACGGGGCCACCTCGTGGCGCAACGACTCGGCGATGGCCTCGATCGCATGCTTCGACGCCGCGTACGGCCCGACCATCGGCGTCGCCAGCCGGCCGGCGATGGAGCCGATGAACACGACGCGGCCCGTGGCCCGGCGAAGGAGGGGCAATGCGGCCTTGGTCACCGCCACCTGGCCGACGACGTTGACCTCGAGCTGGTCGCGCCATTCCGACAACGGGAGGAACTCGAGAGGGCCGCCCCGCGCGACTCCGGCGTTGTTCACCAGCCCGCTGAGGCCGGACGCACCGACCTCGTCGTCGATCGTCTTCATCGCCGCGAGCACCTCGGCCTCGTCGGTGACGTCGAGCGACACCGTCACCAACCGCCGGCTGGCCCGCTGCGACAGCCGGTCGGCGTCCGCCTGCTTGCGCACGCCCGCGAAGACGCGCCAGCCCAGACGGTCGAGGTGGAGCGCGCACGCCTCGCCGATGCCGGTCGACGCGCCGGTGACGAGCACGTTGGTGTCAGCCATGCCCGCAGCTTGGCACCGCGAGGCACGCGAGGTTTCGCCGTTCCCAGCAGGGGACGTCGCCGCGAGCGGCGAAGGGTCCCGTTGCCGGAGGAGGTCCCATGCACATCCGTCGTCCCAGTCGCCTGTTTGCGGCCATCGCCATCGCGCTCTCCTGCGCGCTCCCGCCCGTCGCGAGCTACGCGACAGGAGCCGCCGACGACGGTTCCGACGGTGCGTGGTCCGCGCCGTTCCAGGAGCCGAAGCTCGACCCGGACGGCGACGGCGACCCTGCGTGCGTCGACGAGGCGCAGGCGGGCGACGGTCACGAGCAGCTCGGCCTCCGCGCCAACCAGACGTGCAAGCCGGCCGCGGGCTCGATGGCCGTGCTCGGCGGCAGGGACGTCCTCTACTGGAATGCGCTCGAGGACACCGAGGAGATCGAGACGACCATCGTCGCCGAGTTCGGCGTCGTCTCCCTCAACGACCAGGTGCGCCGGATGCGCATCGGCAACGACCTGGCGAAGACGACGTGGGCCGCGTCCGGTCGCGTCGACGGCGGTGCCAACGACGGCGATCCCCCGAGCGGCGACCAGCAGCTCGACCCCGCAACGCCGCTCGCGAGCACGGAGCCGTGGAACGACGGCGCACTGTTCTGCTCGTCGCTCGCGTACCTGCCCGACGGTCGCGTGCTCGCCGCAGGTGGAACGGCCTACTACCACGACCCATCGATCCCCGGCACGAAGTTCGGCGTGAGCGAGCTCGAAGGGCTCGCCAACGCGCGTGTCTACGACCCCGCTTCGAACGCGTGGACCCAGGCCGGGATGATGAACAAGGGCCGGTGGTACCCGACGCTCGTGCCCCTCGCGGACGGGCGCGTGTTCGTCGCGAGCGGCGTCAAGCGGCTCATCAAGACCGCCTACCCCGATCAGATCACGGACTCCGGCTCGCTCGATCCTGCGAACGCCCAGGACGCGTTGACCGACTCGGGCCGCAACGTGGTCGAGACGGAGACGTTCGACCCCACGACGTCGTCGTGGACGGTGAACGGCACGGGTCCCGACGACGCCGCCAACCCCGCCAGCAAGAGCCTGCCGCTGTACCCGCGGCTGCACCTCTTGCCCAACGGGCAGGTGTTCTTCAACGCCGCGGGCCAGGTGTTCAACCCCGACGGCTACGCGTACGACGAGGCGACGTGGAACCTCAACGCCGCGTACGACCCCGCGACCGAGGCATGGCGCGACCTCGGCATCGCCGGCATCGGTGGCGCGCCAGGGGCGATCCCTGGCTTCCGCGGCTCGACGTTCTCGGTGATGCTGCCGCTGCGGCCCGATCCCGACGGCACCTACCGCCGGGCCAGCTTCCTGACCGCGGGCGGCATCGTCGGCGTCTCGCCCGGCACGTACTTCGCCGTGGCCGACAGCCGCATCGACACCGTCGACACGCGCGACATGTCGGTCGCGACGACCGCGACCGGCGACCTCACCGCCCCGCGGTGGTACGGCACTGGCGTGCTCACGCCGACCGGCGAGGTGATCGCGTTCTCGGGTGCGAGCGCGGACGAAGTCGTCGGGCCAGGGACGGCGCTGCCCGTCACCGCTCCGGAGCTGTTCGATCCGTCGACCGGCACGTGGACCGAGCTCGAGAGCGCGAGCGAGGCGAGGACCTACCACAACACCGCCGGGCTGCTCCCCGACGGGCGCGTGCTCGTCGGCGGTCACTCCCCGATCTCGACCCTCTACGGCAACAACACGACCCTGGTGCCCGGCGTGACGTCACCGCAGGAGACCCGCAACCCGACCTTCGAGATCTTCACGCCGCCCTACCTCGCCGAGAACCGCGGGACCCGGCCCGAGATCACCGGTGGGCCGCAGCGCACGTCCCCGGGAAGCACCTTCGACGTGCAGGTCGGCGACGACGTCGACCTCGACGGCGTGGACACCATGTCGTTCGTCCTCATGCGGCGCACCGCGATCACCCACCTCGTCGACGGCGGGCAGCGCGCCGTCGAGCTCGAGGTCGTCGAACGCCGCGGCAACACGGTCACGCTGCGCATGCCAGCGGAGGCGGCCGTCGTCCCGCCAGGGCCCTACTTCCTGTTCGCCAACGTCGACCACGGCGCAGGTGCGGTGCCGTCCGTCGCGCACGAGCTCAGCGTCGGGTCCGGCACCACGGCCCCTGCGGCTGGCACGCAGCGGCAGGTCGGCGATGCCACTGCGGATCGCGAGACGGCACGCGCAGCCACCGACGCCGCGCTGCGGCTCGCAGGCGACGACGCGGTGCGCGTCGACCCCGAGCTCGCGTTCCACGAGATCGCAGAGGTTCAGGGCGAAGCACGCGACGGCCATGGGCACGCGCACGGCGTCGTCTCGTCCGCGGCCCTCCCAGCGAGCACCACGACGACGTCCCGCACCGGCCCCGCCGCGGTCGTCGCCGCCGCTGCGCTGACCGCGGTCGTCGGCTTGCTCGTCGCCGGCAAGCGGCGATGGGGGTTGGTATCGCCGTAGAGTCCGCCTCCATGACGACGACGGTGTCCGGGCTCGACGAACTGAAGACGAAGGTCGGCGAGCACCTCGGCTACAGCGACTGGTTGGAGGTCACGCAGGAGCGCGTCAACCAGTTCGCGGACGCCACCGACGACCACCAGTGGATCCACATCGACCCCGAGCGTGCCAAGGCCGGTCCGTTCGGCGGGCCGATCGCGCACGGCTACCTGACGTTGAGCCTCGCGGTGCCGCTGCTCGCGCAGGTGCTGCGGGTGGACGGCATCTCCATGGGCGTCAACTACGGCCTCAACAAGCTGCGCTACCCGTCGCCGGTGCCGGTCGGCAAGCGGATCCGCCTCGGCGCGACGCTCGCTGGCGTCGACGACATCGCGGGCGGGGCGCAAGTGACGATCGACATGGCGTTCGAGGTCGAGGGCCAGGAAAAGCCCGCCTGCGTCGCGCAGGGCGTGTACCGCTACTACGTCTGACGTCTGACGTCGGACGTCTGCGCCGTCCGGCCGCGGCGCGCTCAGGCGGTGAGGGTGATGTCGACGGGCAGCGAGCGCACCGGCGTCACCTTCTCGCGGTCGCACGCGGCGACCTCCTCGAGCTCGGGACACCACTCGATGAAGCCCTGGAGCAGGTACGAGCCCGGCCCGAGCTTGCACCGCGCCGGAACCAGCGAGCTCCTGAACTCGGACGCCTCGCCGTCCGGCGGCACCTCGATCGCCGGGAACGGCTCCCGGTCTTTGGGCGCTTCCGCGGTGCCGTCGCAGTAGGTGTCCGACCATACGGCCGTCCACTTGTCCGGGCCGTCCGATCGGTAGAGCACGAAGTGCGTCCGCTGGTTGCCGTCGAGGAACAACGACCGGTCGGACTCATTGACGTAACCGAGCTCCATGTCCATGCCGTCGTTCACGGAGAGCTTCGTGCCGGGCCGGACGATGAGCCACACGGCGAACCCGCTCTCGTGCCGCGCCAGCGGTGCGCCTCCCGGCCCCGCGGTCGGCCGCGATGGCGCGGTACCGCGCGGTGGTTGCGTCGCGGGGATCTGCACGGCGGGGAGCGTCGTGACCGTCGCATTGGCGCCGCCACTGCTGCGTGCCGGTGACGGCGCGGTCGTCGTCACCGCGACGTCGTCGTCGAGCGCGACGTCTCCGCCCACCGACACCTCGGGAGGCGCGGTGGTCGGCGGCGCCTTCGTGCCGCTCCGCACCAACGTGGAGCCACACCCCGTGGCGACGGCGGCGACCGCGGCCGCGATCGCGAACCACGCCCCCACCCCCCGTTGCATGGGACGACGTTACGGAATCAGCGACGTGGTGGTCGAACCGGGAGGAGACGTCGTCGTCGGCGCCGGTGCGTCGGTGGTCGAGGTCGACGTGGATGGCGACGGCTTGGCCGTGGTGCTCGTCGTCGATGTGGTCACCGGCGGTCCGGCCGTGCCGATCACCGCGTCGTCGCGCAGGTCGTTGAACAGTTTCGGAGCGTCCTGGGTGAGGAACACGACCGACGCGCCGCCTGCGTAGCCGACCCGGCCTGGCAGCACGACGTTGTTCATCTTCTCGGGCTCGAGCCGGCGCGCCAACGCCGCGAGCCGCGGGAGATGGTCTGCGGGCACGTCGACGCGCGCCCATTTGGTGAAGACGCCGACCCAGCGGAGCAGCGAGGGGTCGTCTGCAACCTCGCTGCGCAGCTTGCCGAGCGTCGCCAGCATCAACCTGCCCTGGTTCTCCGACCGGCTGAAGTCGCCGTAGGGGACGTCGTGGCGGTTGCGGCTGTACGCGAGTGCCTCGCCGCCGACGAAGTGATGCCACCCCGGTTGGAACCGGGCGCCCGACATCTTGTCGTTCATCCGCCGCTCGACGTGCATGTCGAGCCCACCGACCTCGTCGACCATCTTCTGGAACCCGACGAATCCCGTGAGCGCGACGTAGTGGATCGGGAGCCCCGTGAGGTTGCGGACCGTCTGGGCCATGAACGTCGGACCGCCGCGCGCGAGCGCGTCGTTGATCTTGCCGCGCCGCCCGTTGGGGAACTCGACGTAGGCGTCGCGCGGGAAGCCGACGACGGTGCCCTGCATCGACCGCGGGTTCACCGCGATGAGGTGGATGGAGTCGGCGCGGGTCTTGGTGATGTCCTCTTTCGGGCGCGCGTCCGATCCGAGCGCGAGGACGAACACGAGATCTTCGGGGATCGGGATCGAGCTCGTGAACTCGATCGCCGGCTTCATCGGCTGGCCGTTCGCGATCTTCAGCCCGACGGCCGGCCCCGGCTCGGGGAGGGCGGCGCGGCCGATGTCGGGCGGCGGCAGCGTCGGCGGGGCGGTGGGCGGGGGCAGCGTCGGCTGCGGGATCACGCCGGTCGTCGGTGGCGTCGACGTCTCCGGGCTGTGCGCGAACAGGAAGGCCGGTTGGCGGGCGCGGAACATCCACACCACGCCAGAAGCGAGGGCGACGAGCACCACCGCGGTCACGACAGCCGCGACGCGATGGCGGCGACCGATACTCACGAAGAGGGAGGGTACGGTGCCTCGGATGGGCGAACGCGCATCAGTTGCACAATGGCTCGTCGCGCCCGGCTCCGGGTTCCGCCTCGCAGACGTCGACGCGTCCGCCACCCCTGGCGCGCCCGGGGGCAAGGAAGCGACCGTCGCCGCCTCGGGGGAGGTGCACGCGACGCTCGGCGCGCTGCAGGAGCGCCTGTGGGCGGAGGACGCGCGATCGCTGCTCGTGGTGTTCCAAGCGATGGACGCGGGCGGCAAGGACGGCACCATCAAGAAGGTCTTCACCGGCGTCAACCCGCAGGGCGTCGAGGTGACGTCGTTCAAGGCGCCGACCGACGAGGAGCTGGCGCACGACTTCCTGTGGCGCGTGCACGCGAAGACGCCGGCGCGCGGCCGCATCGGCATCTTCAACCGGTCGCACTACGAGGACGTGCTCGTGGCGCGCGTGCACGGTCTCATCTCCGACGACGAGCGGCGCGCGCGATACGACCGCATCAACGAGTTCGAGCGCTTGTTGACGGGTGCGGGCACCACCGTCGTGAAGGTGATGCTCCACATCTCGCGCGATGAACAAGCGGAGCGGTTGCGGCGGCGGCTCGAGCGCCCCGACAAGCGTTGGAAGTTCCGCAAGGGCGACCTCGCGGAGCGCGAACGCTGGGACGAGTACATGGTCGCGTTCGAGGACGCGATCGCCGCGACGAGCACCGAGCTCGCACCCTGGTTCGTCGTGCCGGCCGACAAGAAGTGGTACCGGGACTGGGTGGTACTGCAGATCCTCGTCGACGCGTTGCAGAAGATCGACCCGCAGTTCCCGGAGCCCGAGGAAGACCTCGACGGGGTGGTGGTGCGGTGACCGACTTCAACCTGGCCGACCTGTTCGAGCTCGTCGCCGACACCGTCCCCGACCGCGAGGCGATGGTGAGCGGGTCGAGGCGGCTCACGTACGCGCAGCTGGACGAGCGGGCGACCCGGCTCGCGCACGCGCTCGCGGATCGCGGCATCGTCGCCGGCGACCACGTCGGGCTGCACCTCTACAACTCGACGGAGTACATCGAGGGGATGCTCGCGGCGTTCAAGTTGCGCGCGGTTCCCGTGAACGTGAACTACCGCTACGTCGCCGACGAGCTGCGGTACCTGTTCGCCGACGCCGACCTCCGGGCGGTCATCCACGAGCCGGCGTTCGCGGGCATCGTCGACGAGATCCGCGGCGACGTGCCGATGCTCGCGTGGACCGTGGCTCGGGGCGACGAGTACGAGCAGGCGCTTGCTGCGGCGGCACCAGAACGCGACTTCGCGCCACGCTCAGGCGACGACCTGTACATCCTCTACACCGGCGGCACGACGGGCATGCCCAAGGGCGTGATGTGGCGCCAGGACGACATCTTCGTCGCCGCCTTCGGTGGCTCGACGGTCGGGTCCGCGGACGAGGTGGCCGAGCGGGTGGTCGCCGGGCGCACGCGCTGCCTTCCGGCATGCCCGTTCATGCACGGCACCGCGCATTGGATGGCGTTCTCCGCCTTCTACCAAGGCGGCAGCGTGGTCGTCTCGCCCGACGCGCACCTCGACCCTGCGGCGGTGTGGCAACTCGTCGCAGACGAGCGCGTCACGTTCCTCGTGATCGTGGGCGACGCGTTCGCGCGCCCGCTCGTCGAGGTGCTGGGCGACGGTCCTCCCGACGAACGGCCGTGGGACCTCTCGTCGCTGACCGCGATCCTCTCGGGCGGGGCGATCCTCTCGCCGTCGGTGAAGGAGCAGCTCGTCGCGCGGTTGCCCGACGTCATCGTCGTCGACGGGTACGGCGCGTCGGAGACGGGCGGGCAGGGACAGATGATCGCCGCGGCTGGCGCGTCGACGTCCGGCCGGCCGCGCTTCCAGGTCGGTGCCGACACGCAGGTGCTCGACGACGCGCTGCGCCCGGTCTCGCCCGGGTCCGGCATCGTCGGGCGCGTGGCTCGCCGCGGTCGGGTGCCGCTCGGGTACTACAAGGACGAAGCGAAGAGCGCGGTGACGTTCCCCGTCGTCGACGGCGAGCGGTGGGCCGTACCGGGCGACCTCGCGACGGTGGAGGCCGACGGCACGATCACGTTGCTCGGCCGCGGCTCGGTGTCGATCAACACCGGCGGCGAGAAGGTGTTCCCCGAGGAGGTCGAGGCCTGCCTCAAGTCGCACGCCACGGTGTTCGACGCGGTCGTCGTCGGCGTGCCGGACGAGCGCTGGGGCCAGCGGGTGACTGCGGTGGTCTCGGTGCGCGAGGGAATGGAAGCGCCGACGGTCGACGAGCTGGCGGCCCACTGCCGCGCATCGCTCGCGGGCTACAAGGTGCCGCGCTCGCTCGTCGTCGTCGACGCCGTCCTCCGGTCGCCTTCGGGCAAGCCCGACTACCGCTGGGCCCGCGAACGAGCCGAAGCCGCCCTCGCCGGCTGACTCCTTCCGGATTTGGGCGCGCTCATGCCGGTATACCGGCATGAGCGCGCCCAAAAACGGGTCGCGGGTCGCTAGAGGAGCGCCATGAACGGTTCGCCTGCCGTCGAGACGCCCTTCTTCGCGATCACGCAGCGGCCGGAGCGCGGCGCGCCGGCGTTGTACGCGAGGCGTAGGCAGCTACGAAGCGCGAGCTGACCCCAGTAGCTCGGGTGCAGCCCTTCCTGCAGCTGGTACGGCCCGCTGATCGTCGACGTCGTGCGGATCTGGCTGACCCACTCCGTCTTGTCCGCGGCGCCGCGGCTCGTCCACGAAGAGACCCCCGCCTCCTCCAACAAGCCCACGGTGTTCTCGCACAGGCGACGACCGACGAGCGCGTCGCGGTTGTCGAGGACGACGATGTTCGAGAGGCCCGTCTGCGCGGCGGCGTTCGTCGACGTGTTGTTCATGATCGGGACGACGGTGTCGTTGGCCCAGTTGGCGTCCGCGTTCCACACGCCGCACCCGCCGATCGTCTGGCGGTCGTAACCGCTCTCGGCGTACCGGAACCCGGGACCGCGAGGGATGGGCGACGAGTACGTCTGCACGATGATCTTGTACGTCGAGTCGGCGTAGCCGGCGTTGAGCATCGCCTGGCGGACGTTGAGCAGCGCGCCCTTCACGTTGGCCGTCTGCGTGGCGACGTTCGACGAGGTGAAGTTGGCCGCGATGTCGGCGTCGTCGTGGCAGTAGTTCTTCCACCACGTGGGCGACGTGTACCAGTTGGTCACGCACGTCTGGACGATGTCGGCGAAGTTGTAGTTGTTCGCCCCGATCAGCACGACGACCGCCTTGACGTTGTGGCCCGCGGCGAACTCCTGCAGCGCGAGCGCCTGACCCTTGCGGCCGTCGACGTCGCTGTAGAAGTCGAGCCCTGGCTTGAAGTTCTCGCCGTCGGGCTGGGTGTAGGTGCGCGCCCCGGAGCACGCGAGGTTCTTGCTGTTGACGCCGCCGCCGATGTGCACCTCGGCGGCCTTGGAGCGGTGGCATCCGGCGATGGCCTCACCGCTGTTGGTGCCGTTGTCGTAGTACGCGGTCGACCCGAGCGCGTCCACACGCGACGGGCTGTCGTTGGTGTTGCCCGCCCAACGGCCGGCTTCGCCGGAGATCGCAGAGTCCCCCACGCTCACGACCCACGGGGTGCCTACGCCTGGGCCGTCCGCAGATGCGGGCGTCGCCGCCATCACGCTCGTCCCCGCACCGAGCAGTGCCACGGCCGCGACGAGCGACCAGGTCCTTCGTTGCATGTTGCTCCTTCCCCCAGCGGACGCGTCGGTGCGTCCGGCGAAGGGCGGAGTCTGCCGCGGCGCGCGCCGCGCCGCTCAGAGCGGGAGGTCGCCCGTCGCCGCCTTCGTGTTGCCGTGGTCCTTGTACGCGGCGATGGCGTTGCGTGCGGTCTGCATCATGTGGACCTCGTCCGCGCCGTCGACGAGCCGCGCCGATCGCGCGCCGAGCATCATGTCGGCGAGGGGCGTGTCCTTGGAGTAGCCGAGGGCGCCGTGGACCTGGATCGCCCGGTCGATCACCTTCCAGAGCGTGTTGGCCACGTGGATCTTCGTCATCGACACCTGGGGCTTGAAGTTCTCGCCCTTCTCGATGAGGTACGCGGCGTGCATCACCATCAACTTCGACTGGTAGAGCTCGATCGTCGAGTCGGCGATCATCCACTGGATCGCCTGCTTCTCGACGAGCATCGACCCGTGGGCGTACCGGTTCATGGCGCGGTCGATCATCATCTCGAGCGCCGTCTCCGCCTGACCGATCCAACGCATGCAGTGCGCGAGGCGCGCCGGGCCGAGGCGCGCCTGGCCGAGCAGGTGACCCTGGCCGCGACCGCCGAGCATGTTCTCCGCTGGCACTCGCACGTCGCGTAGGTAGATCTCGGAGTGACCCGACGGGCCGTGCATCGTCTCGATCTCCCGGACGATGTCGAAGCCGGGTGTGTCGGTCGGGACGATGAACGCGGTCGTCGCCGCCTGCGGCACCTCGGGGTCGTCCTCGGTCCGCGCGATGACGATGGCGAACGACGCGCGGTTCGCGCCGGACGAGAACCACTTGTGGCCGTTGATGACCCACTCGTCGCCATCCTGATACGCCTTCGTCTGCAGCAGCGTCGGGTCGGAGCCGGCGACCTCCGGCTCGGTCATCGAGAAGCACGAGAACACCTTCGCCTCGCACATCGGGCGGAGGTACTTCTCCTTCTGCTCGTCGGTGCCCCAGTGCAGGAGGGTGTGCATGTTGCCCTCGTTGGGCGCCATCGCGTTGATGACGAACGGCCCCAGCCGCGTGCGGCCCGCCTCCGCGCTGATCGACGCGAGCGCGATGGGCCCGTAGCCCTGGCCGTCCCACTCCTTCGGCATGTGCGGGTTCCAGAGGTCGAGCTCGCGGGCCCGCTGCATGAGCGGCCGGATCGACTTGTAGTACTTCTCCTGGTCGCTCTCCCGGATCGCGTCGACGGGCGCGACCTCCTCCTGGAAGAACTTGCGGGCGCGCAGGCGCACCTCTTCGATCTCGGGCGGGAAGGTGAAGTCGATCGCCATGGGCCGAGTCTCGCGCCTGACTTGACCCGCCGGTCAAGCGGCGCCGTGGCGTCTGGCAAACGCGCAAGAGTGGCCGGATGGGCGTGATCGCCGCGTCCGGTGACGCGCTCGTACGCGACGGGCTCGAGCTGCTGATCGTGATCGCGATCGGGGGGATGCTCGTCAGCGCGGTCCGCCGCCTGCGGCGAGGACAGATCACTGTCTACCGCTGCCACGCGTGCGATCGCCCGACCAGCAGGGCGTTCCCCCGCTGCAAGCACTGCGGCGCCGAGCTACCCGACGCCGCCCTCTGACTCCTCCGAGCCGGGAGCGACGGGGTGGGCGGGGCAGCTCATGGCGGTAGCCCCAGGAAAAAGGACGATCTCGCGCAGGCGGCGACCGCACGAACGGCAGAACCGGACCGGCTCGGGCGGGCGGCCGCACGCGGAGCCGTCGTCGCACCGGTCGCCCGGCTGCCCGCACCTCGCGCACCACGCCACGACTGTGACTCTACGAGCGATCACTCCTAGAGTGGTTGCGTGTCCGGTCCCGGTCGGCGAGTCGAGCAACTGGCGGCCGCGGCCGACGTTTCGGTCGACACGATCCGCTTCTACCAAGCGAGGGGCCTGCTCCAGCCGCCCCGCCGCGAGGGCCGCGTCGCCTGGTACGACGACGAGCACCTGGCGCGGCTGCAGCGCATCCGCGGCCTGCAGGGCAAGGGCCTGTCGCTCGCGACCATCCGCCGGCTCCTGACGGGCGAGCTCGACGCCGCGGACGAAGCGCTCGTCACCGCGGTCTCCTCCACCGACGGGGGCGATCCCGCCGCCGCGCCCGACGACGTGCTGACCCTCGACGAGCTCGCCGACCGCAGCGGCATCCCCCTCGCCCTCCTCGAAGCGGTCGCCCGCGAAGGACTCCTCGTCCCCCGCCGCGTCGGCGGGCACGACCGCTACAGCCAGGCCGATGTCGACGCGGCCCGCTCCGGCCTCGCCCTCCTCGAAGCCGGGCTGCCGCTGCCAGAGGTGCTCGACCTCGCCCGCCGCCACCATGCGGCCATGCGCGAGGTCGCGGAACGGGCGGTCGAGCTCTTCGACACCCACATCCGCCACCCCCTCCGCGACGACCCCGCGACGACGGACGACGAGGCCGCCGACCGCCTCGTCGAAGCGTTCAGCCGGATGCTGCCGGCGACGACCGCTCTCGTGTCGTACCACTTCCGCCGCACGCTGCTCGCCGTCGCGCAGGAACACATCGAGCGCGTCGGTGGCGACGCCGAGGTCGCGGCCGTTCGTCGCGAAGCGGGGCGCGTGTTGTGACCCGCTCCCCTGCCGCCGCGCCCGACAGCCACGAGCTGCCGCAAGGACGGGAGAAGGAGCGCGCGGTCCGCGACATGTTCGACGCGATCGCGCCCCGCTACGACCTCGTGAACCGGCTGATGACCTTCGGCCTCGACGTGCGCTGGCGGCGGCGCGCGGTTCGCGAACTGGCGCTGCCGGCCGGCGCCGTCGTGCTCGACATCGCGTGCGGCACGGGCGACCTCTGCCGCGACCTGCAGGGCGCGCGCCTGCGCCCGGTGGGCGTCGACTTCTCGTTCGGGATGCTCCGCCATGCGCGCACGACCGCGCCGCTCGCGCATGCGGACGCGCTCCGGCTGCCGTTCCCGGACGCGAGCGTCGAGGGTGCGGTGAGCGGCTTCGCGTTGCGCAACTTCTCCGATCTCGGCGCGTGCTTCGACGAGCTCGGCCGCGTCGTGCGCCCCGGTGGCCGCATCGCGCTGCTCGACGTCGCGCAGCCCGACAGCCCGATCCTGCGGTGGGGTCACGGCATCTATTTCGGGAAGGTCGTCCCCCGCATCGGCGGGCTGCTGTCCGACCCCGGCGCGTACCGCTACCTGCCGAGGTCGGTCGCGTACCTGCCCGCGCCGCCGGCGATGCTCGACCGCCTCCGCGCCGCCGGCTTCGACGACGTCCAGCGCCGCCTCCTCACGGGTGGCATCACCCAACTCGTCACGGGAACACGCCGATGAGCATCCGCACCCGCCTCGCCTGCCGCACGATCGACCTCGACCCCGCCGAGCCGATCGACCTCATCGCCGCCGCAGGACCGTCTGGCACGGTGTGGCTCCAGGGCGACGGTGGGCTTGCCGGACGCGGCGAGGCGCTGCGCATCGAGCTCCCCGGTGGGGTGGCCGACGCCGACAGAGCCGCAGCGATCGTCGGCGAGGCGCTCGGTGAGATCGAGGTCGACGACGAGGTGCGCAGGCCGGCCACCGGCCCCGTCGCGCTCGGTGCCCTCCCGTTCGACCCCCAGGCGCCTGCCGCGTTCGTCGTGCCCGAAGTGCTCGTCGGGCGCAGTCGTGACGGGCGCCAGTGGTTGACGACCGTCGGCGTCGACGACGGCCCGCTCCCGCGCACCACCGCGGACGCGCTCGACATGCCGGATCAGTTCGCGCTCACCTCACCGGTCTCCCACGCCGCGTTCAAGGCGATCGTCGCCGACGCGGTCGCGGCGATCGAACGGGGCGACCTCGCGAAGGTCGTCCTCGCACGCGAGGTCGTCGTCGACACGAACCGACCCATCCCCGTCGCTTCGGTGCTCGAGCGCCTCCACGCGCTGTATCCCTCGTGCACCGTGTTCTCGATAGGCGGCTTCGTCGGCGCGAGCCCCGAGCTGCTCGTCGAGCGGCGCGGCGACCGCGTGCGCGCCCACCCGCTCGCGGGCACGTTCCCGAGGAGCGGCGACCCCGAGGCGGACGAAGTGCTCGCGACGCGGCTGCAGCAGTCGATGAAGGACCAGTCGGAGCACCGCTTCGTGATCGACGAGCTGCGCCGCGTGCTCGGCAGCGTGTGCGACGAGCTCGTCGTCCCCGACGCGCCGACCATCCTCCCGCTGCGCAACGTCCTGCACCTCGGCACCGAGATCACCGGCCGCCTCCGGGAGCCCGCACCCTCGGTCGTCGAGCTGGTCGGTCGCCTGCACCCGACGCCGGCGGTGGGCGGTACCCCGACCGCAGACGCGCTCTCGTGGATCGCCGCCAACGAGCGCCTCGACCGCGGCCGCTACGCAGGCCCCGTCGGATGGGTCGACCGCGAAGGCGACGGCTCGTTCGTACTCGGCATCCGCTCCGCGGAGATCGGCGGCACGCGTGCCCGGCTGTTCTCGGGGGTCGGCATCGTCGAGGGTTCCGACCCCGAAGCCGAGCTCGTCGAGACGCAGCTCAAGCTGCAAGCCCTGCTGGCCGCGCTCGTCCGCCCCTAGCTTGCTAGGCACGCCCCTCAGAGGCCGGTCGCCATCACCGCTTCCGCGACCGCGTCGTTGAGCAGCGCGTGCAGGCGGACGTTGGAGTCGCGGTCGGTGCGCACGTGCACGAGCCGCACGCCGGTGCCCTCGCCGGCGCGATCGACCGACGGGATGCCGTGCACCGCCGCGAGCGCGGGGATGTCGACGTCGTGCGGGGTCGTAAACAGCTGCTCGAACGTCGGCGCGTAGACCGCGTCGCGCTGCGGCAGGAACGAGAAGATGCCGCCGCCCGCATTGTCGAGCACGACGATCGTGAGGTCGACGTCTCGCCGCGCCGCCCACAGCAGCGCGCTCGAGTCGTACAGGAACGCAAGGTCGCCGACGATGGCCACGACCGGCGTCGCGGGGTCGGCGGCGGCCACGCCGAGCGCGGTCGCGACGACCCCGTCGATGCCGTTCGCGCCGCGGTTCGCGAGCACGAGGTGCGTCGAGCGCGGCGAGCCGAACCACTCGATGTCGCGCACGGGCATCGACGACGACACGAACAACACCGTCTCCGGTGACAGCTCGCGCGTCAGCGCGCGGATGGTGCCCGGTTCGGTGGCGCCACCACATCGAGAGAGCGCGGCGTCGATCGCGTGCTGCGCCGCGTCCTCCGCGGTCATCCAGTGCGCGAGCCAGATGGCGCGCGACCAGTCCTGCACCTCGACCGACGGCACGGCCGCGAGCCGAGCGGTCGCGCGCCGCTCGGGGTCAGGCCAACCGCCGTGGGGGTCGACGACGTACTGGTCGACGCCGTCCGGCAGCGACGCGAGCCACTGCGACAACACCTTCGACGCGGGCGGCGCACCGATTCGGACGACCGCCTCTGGCACGTGCGAGCGCACCCACTCGTCGACGCGAAGGATCGAGTCGAACGCGGCGATCGAGTTCGTGGTCGCGCGGCACCGCGAGCGTGGGTCGGCGAAGACGGGCCAATGCAGGCGCTGCGCGAGCTCGACCGTCTCCGCCACCGGCGCCCCCCACCCGGCGACGACGATGCCGCGCCGGCCTGCGAGCCCGGGATCGTCCGCCGTCGCGCCGCGCGAGGTGGCGTCGTGCCAAGGGCGGCCGTCGCTGCGCCCCGCGGGCAGCTCGCCCGCATCACCGACGAGCGGATCGCGGAACGCGAGGTTCACGTGAACGGGCCCCGGCCCCGCGGGGCCGGCGACGGCCTCCACGACGATGCGAGCCGCGAGCGAGCGCCACGCAGACGGCTCGCTGCCGTCTGCGACACCCGGCTCGACGAACCACCGGACGACGTTGCCGTAGAGGTTGGCCTGCTCGACGGTCTGCGGCGCGGCGACGTGGTGCAACTCGGGCGGACGGTCCGCGGTGCAGGCGATCATCGGCACGCGCGCCTGCGACGCCTCGACCATCGCGGGGTGCAGCTCGACCGCGGCCGTGCCGCTCGTCGTGAGCACGACGGCGGGCCGTCCCGACGCCAAGCCGATGCCGAGCGCGAAGAACCCCGCGGCCCGCTCGTCGAGGTGCACGTGCACGCGGATCCGGTCGTCGCGGGCGAGCGCGAGCGCGAGCGGCGTCGACCGCGACCCGGGCGCGACGACCGCGTCGGTCACCCCCGCGCGCGCCCATTCGTCGACGAGCGTCGCCACGAACGTCGCCTGCGGCGTTACGGTCATCCCTCGTGCCCCTGCCTCGGGTCGTGCTCGTCCACGGCTTCACCCAGACCGGGCGCTCCTGGCCGCCTGCGATCGTCGAGCGCCTCGAGCACGACGGCCACGAGGTGCTCGCGGTCGACGTACCGGGCCACGGCAGCGCGTCGCACGTGCGAGCCGACCTGCGCGAAGGGGCGCGCCTCCTCGCGATCCGCGGCCATGCCGACTACGTCGGCTACTCGCTCGGCGGGCGCCTGGCGCTGCACGTCGCGGTGTACCACCCGGAGTCCGTCCGTCGCCTCGTGTTGATCGGTGCGACGCCCGGCATCGAGGACGCGGCCGAGCGGCGCGCCCGCGAGAAAGCCGACCACGCGCTCGCGACCACGATCCAGCGCGACGGCGTCGACGAGTTCCTGACGACGTGGCTCGCGAACCCGCTGTTCGCGTCGTTGCCCGCGGACGCGGCAGGGGTCGAGGCCCGCTTGGAGAACACGCCGTCTGGCCTCGCGTCCAGCCTCCGGCTGATGGGGACGGGTGCGCAGACGCCGCTGTGGGAGTTCCTCCCCCGCCTCACGATGCCCGCGCTCTTCATCGTCGGCGAGCTCGACCCGAAGTTCAGCGAGATCGCGCTCCGCATGGCGGGCGAGTGGGGCGGCCCTGCCTCGGTCGAGGTGATCCCGAACGCCGGGCACGCGGTGCACCTGGAGCGACCCGACGCCGTCGCCGATGCCATCGCGTCGTTCCTTCACGCCAGCACCAGCGCGGCCGCGAGTAGCGCTCCATAGACGAGCTGCACCCGTCCGGTCGCGCCGAGCACCGGCACGAGGTCGCGGCCTCGGGCCCCGCGCATGACCGTCCGGGCCGGCGCGAAAGCGAGCGGCGCGGCGGCCGCGAGCAACAGGAACCACTCGTCTACGCCGAGCACGAGCACAACCGTGCTCACCCCTGGGACAAGCGCCAGCAGCGTGACGTAGAGCAGCCGCGTGTCGTCGTCGCCGAGGAGGACAGCGAGCGT
Organism: Acidimicrobiales bacterium; assembly: GCA_036380695.1. Classification (GTDB taxonomy): domain Bacteria; phylum Actinomycetota; class Acidimicrobiia; order Acidimicrobiales; family CADCTF01; genus DASVEG01. The sequence continues at coordinate 4,564 of DASVEG010000322.1, read as the reverse complement.
TCGCTTGTCGGTCGCCGTGTCGGTCGGGATGTCGCGCAGGTTGTTCACCACGAGGAGTGCCGTCGCCAGCGCGCCCACCGGGATGGAGCACCCGACGGACAACAAGGTGATCTTGCCGAGGTGCACGTACGCGGACCCAACCGTCGCGACGACGCCGAAGAACACGAACACCGCCGCCTCGCCGAGCGCCGCGTACCCGTACGGCCGCGACCCGCCCGTGTAGAACCACCCCGCGAGGAACGACACCGCTCCTACCGCGAGCAGCCACCAGCCGGCGGCGGCCGCGAGCGCCAGCCCCGCGACCGCGGCGACGCCGAACGACACGAACGCGGCGCGCTTCACCTGCGCCGGTGTGGCGAGCTTCGACGCGACCAGCCGAACGGGGCCGGTGCGCTCGTCGTCGGTCCCGCGTATGCCGTCGCTGTAGTCGTTCGCGTAGTTGGTCGCGATCTGGATCGCGAGCGCGACGACGGCCGCCGCTCCCGCTCGCCACCAGATCACGTCGCCCTGCCGCCACGCGACCGCGGTGCCCGCGACCACGGGCACGATCGCCGCGGGCAACGTGCGGGGTCGCGCGCCGACGACCCAGCGGTTGGTCACGGGCGGCGCGGGAAGGCCGTGAAGTCGGGCTGCCGTTTGGCGCGGTAGGCGTCCCGGCCTTCCTGCGCCTCCTCGCTGCCGTAGAAGAGAAGGTTGGCGTCGTGCGCGAGCTGTTGCAGCCCGGCCAGCCCGTCCTCGTCCGCATGGAAGCTCGCCTTCAGCAACCGCAGCGCGAACGGCGACATCGCGAGCATCTCCTCGCACCACCGCACAGTCTCGACCTCGAGCTCTTCGAGCGGCACCACCGCGTTCACGAGGCCCATCTCCTGCGCTGCCCACGCGTCGTACTGCCGGCAGAGGAACCAGATCTCCTTCGCCTTCTTCGGCCCGACGAGACGCGAGAGCACGGACGCGCCGAAGCCGCCGTCGAACGAGCCGACGCGCGGACCCGTCTGGCCGAAGCGGGCGTTGTCGGCGGCGATCGTCAAGTCGCAGACGACGTGGAGGACGTGGCCTCCGCCTATCGCGAACCCGGCGACCATCGCGACGACCGGCTTCGGCAGCCGGCGGATCTGCACGTGCAGATCGGTGACGTGGAACCGACCGATCCCGCGCTGGCCGAGCGCGTCGTCGTGCACGTAGCCGCTGTCGCCCCGGACGCGCTGGTCGCCCCCCGAGCAGAACGCGAGCGCGCCCGCGCCGGTGAGCACGACGACCCCGACCTCGGGGTCTTCCCGCGCCAGCTCGAAGGCCCTGGACAGCTCGATGACCGTCTGCGGCCGGAAGGCGTTGCGCACCTCCTCGCGGTCGATCGTGATCTTCGCGATGGCACCGCCGTCGACCCTCGCCTTCTCGTACCGGATGTCGTCGAACGTGGGCCCGCCGTCGGGCACCGCAGGCGCCCAGTCGGCACCCGGCGCGACGACGGCGTTGCGCGGGGGCTCGAGGCGGGGCGCCGACCTGCCGACGGCCAACCGCTCGGTCGCACTCTCAGAGTTGTTGCTCATACAGTCGTCAACGCTACCGGCGGGGTGCGGCAGGGGCCCAACCAGGGTTTTGCCCGATTTCCAGGTGAGAACTGTTAGCCGGGGCGGTGGTCACGGGTAGTAGGCACAGGAACACGCACACGGCGGAACAGCTGGGAGACATCGGGTATGCGGCAACCACTGACAAGAGAGGCGATCTCGAAGGCGGCTCGGGACATCCTCGTCGCAGAGGGCCTTCATGCGGTCTCGCTTCGTCGCGTCGCGAGCAGCCTGGGCGTTACCGCGCCCGCGCTGTACGCGCACGTCGTCGACAAGCGCGATCTCCTGCAGGGGATCGCCGAGCAGGAGATCGACGGCCTCCTCGACCGCTTCCGGTCGGTGAAGAGCGACGACCCGGTCGAGCAACTGCGGCGGATGTGCCACGAGTACGTCGACTACGGCATCCGCAACCCCGACCTGTTCCGCGCCATGTTCCTGTTCCGGCCCGAGCTCACCTCGGAGGGCAGGGGCGACCGCACCGCGCTCACGGCCGCGATCCACGAGGCCTTCATCGCGACCGCGCGTGAAGCCGCCGAGCGCCACTCGCTCGACGGCAGCGACCCCGGCCTCGCCGCGCTCACCGCTTGGACGGCGGCGCACGGGGTCGTGACGGTGCTGCTCTCGGGGCCGCCGCTCGAGATCGAGCTGCAGAACCGGCTGGCGGAGGCGACGATCAACGCCGCGCTCACCGGCATGCGCCACGGGGCGCTCGTCGCCGCCTGAAAGGGCTAGGCGGCCGGACGGCTCACCCGCTCGGGCGGCGCCTCGGGCGAGACGGCGCCCGCGGCGACTCCGCTAGACGGCGCCCCGGCCGATCAGCATCCCGCCGTCGACGACGACGGTCTGGCCGGTGACCCACGACGCCGCGTCGCTCGCCAGGAACACCGCGGCGTTCGCGATGTCCTCGGGGATGCCAAGGCGCCGCAGCGGCACGCGCTTGGCCACCGCCTCCTCGGCCGGCTCCCAAAGGGCGCGGGCGAAGTCGGTCTTCACGAGGCCGGGGGCGATGCCGTTGACCCGGACCTTGGGTGCCAGCTCCGCGGCGAAGTGGCCGGTCAGGTGGATGAGCGCGGCCTTGGTGTTGTCGTAGACGCCGATGTGGCCGCCGTACTGCATGCCGCCGATCGACGCGATGTTCAGGATCGAACCGCCGTGCTCGGACATCCATGCCTTCCACGCGAGCTGCGTCCACACGAACGGGCCGCGCAGGTTCACCTGGAACGTCTTGTCGTAGCGCCCGAGGTCGATGTCGATCGCCGGACCCATGTACGGGTTGGTGGCCGCGTTGTTGACGAGCAGGTCGACGGAGCCGAAGTGGGCGAGCGTCGCGTCGATGCACGCCTCGGCCTGGTCGGGTTCGCCCGCGTTCGCGGCAAACACCGCGGTCTCGCCGTCGATCTCCTTGGCCGCGGCCTCGAGTTGGTCCTGCTTGCGTGACGAGAGCATCACCTTCGCCCCGCTCTCCGCGTACGCCTTCGCGATGGCGAACCCGATCCCCTTCGACGCCCCCGTGACGATCGCGACCTTGCCCTCGAGTGTGATCTCCATATCCCGCGGACCCTAGCGGCGCCCCACCCTCACCGGTTCGCCGCGACGCCCGCCGCCCGCGGCCGCCCCGTCCCCGCTTTTGTGCAGAAGGTGTTCGGTGAGACCACCTTCTGCACAAAAGCGAGGTTGGTGTCACACCCGTGCGCGAGGGTCGGCGCCATGACGGCTACGTACGACAACGTGGCCCGTCGCCAGCTGGGGCTCGTAACACACAGGCAGCTGGCCGAACTGAACTGGACGAAGCAACAGATCGTTGTCGCCCAACGGCGGCGCGAGCTCGTGCGGATGCGACGAGGCGTGTACCGATGCGCCGGCGTACCGGTCACGCAGGCGGTCGTGTGGCTCGCGGCGGCGCTCGCAGCTGGCGCCGACCACGTGCTCGCGCACCTCACGGGCGCAGCGATCTGGGCGTTCAAGGGGTACCCGGCGCCGGAGTCGATCCATCTGCTCACGGCAAGCAACAGCCAGGCACGTCATGACGGCGTCGTCACGCACCGGACGATCGCGCTGCCACCGTCGCACGTGACGACGCGCGACCGATTACCGGTGACGACGGTCGCCCGCACGCTCGTCGACACGTGTGGCGACGTGCCGTTCGACGTCCTGAAGCGAGCCGCGAACGACGCAGTCCGGCGCACGCTCGTCCGTCCGATCGACATCGTGCGGTGCGTCGAGCAGGTGCCGGTCTCGGGTCGCCGCGCCAGCCGCCAGGCCCGCTTGCTCGTCGCGGAGTTCGTGCCTGGCTACGACGCGGGTGGCAGCGACCGCGAGCTCGACATCGTCGAGCTCCTCGTTGCCAATGGCTACCCGCGGCCCGAGCAGGAGATCCGCGTCCCGACCGGAGGCCACACGTACCGCGTCGACGTCGGCTACCCGGCCATCAAGCACGGGTTCGAGTTCATGAGCGAGAAGTGGCACCTCAATCGCGAGGCGTTCCACGCGGACCCGCTGCGTGTCATGCGCCTCCAACGGGCCGGGTGGACGATCTGGCCGATCACGTCGCGCACCGCGCAGGCCGAAATCCTGCTCACCGTCGCCACCGTCGCCGAGTTCGGGCAGCTACGTGCGGCGTAGCGGGAAGGATGGGGAGATGCCGAACCGGCTCGCGAACGAGACCAGCCCGTACCTCCAGCAACACAAGGACAACCCCGTCGACTGGTACCCGTGGGGGCCCGAAGCGTTCGAGCGCGCACGCGAGGAAGACAAGGCCGTCCTCCTCAGCGTGGGGTACTCGGCATGCCACTGGTGTCACGTGATGGCGCACGAGTCGTTCGAAGACCCGGCAACGGCGGCCGTCATGAACGAGCTGTTCGTGAACGTCAAGGTCGACCGCGAGGAACGCCCAGATGTCGACGCCATCTACATGGAGGCGACGCAAGCGATGACGGGCGGCGGCGGCTGGCCGATGACGGTGTGGTTGACGCCCGACGGGCGACCGTTCTTCGCCGGCA
>DASVEG010000321.1:0-7314 GCA_036380695.1 Acidimicrobiales bacterium | reverse complement strand
GAGCGGCAAGCTCCACGGCGCGCTCATCGCCGACGTCCGCCTGCTCATCAACCACGTGGGCGACTCGTCGAAGCTCATCCTCGATCCCGACCTCGACACCTACTACGTGATGGACGCGTTGCTCCTCAAGGAGCCGGAGATCATCGACGAGCTGGGCGACCTCGGCGCGGCCATCGACACGCAGGCCGCCGATGCCGCCGCGCTCGCCGGCGCGGTCGCCCTGCTGCGTTACCAGTCGGACGGCCTCGCGACCGACCTCGACACCGCATTCGCGGAGACGCCGAACTTCAACGACAACGACGAGCTGCAGCCTGCGTTGTCGCCGCTGCTCGCGTCTGCCCGCGACGCGACGGCGGCCGTCGCCGACGCGTCGGTTCCCGGCGCGGATCGCGCCGCGCACGCGGCTGCGGTACGAGAGGCGATCAACGCGCACGCCGCGTTGTGGACCGCGCTGATCGACCAAGAGGACACGATGCTCGAGTCGCGCAAGGGCGTCGACCTCGGGCGCCGGCGCTTCGCGTTGACGGTCGTCGGTCTCGTGCTCGTCGCCGCCGCGCTGCTCACGTTGTGGGTGGCGCGCCGCATCTCGCGCAACGTCGGGGCCGTTGCCGACGCCGCTGGGCAACTGGCGGGCGGCGACCTCGGCACCCGCGCCCTCGTCCGCAGCCGCGACGAGGTGGGCGCGATGGCGACGTCGTTCAACGCCATGGCGGAGAGCCTCCACGCGCTCGTGAGGGAAGTCGTGGCCGCGAGCGAGCAGGTCGCGTCGTCGGCGACGCAGCTCAGCTCGGCGGCCGACGAGCTGGCGGCCACCACCACGGAGCAGTCGGCCGCCGTCACCGAGGCGTCGGCGACGACCGAGGAGCTCGCTCGCGCGTCGGCCGCCATCGCCGAGACGGTCGAGGTCGTGGCCGGGCAGGCGGGGGAGACGCGCGACAACCTCGAGCAGGCCGAGGCCGACATCGACGCGTCGGCGCAGCGGACGATCTCGCTCGCGGAGAAGGTCAGCGAGATCGGGACGATCCTCGCCCTCATCAACGAGATCGCCGACCAGACCAACCTGCTGGCGCTGAACGCGGCCATCGAAGCGGCCCGCGCCGGCGAGGACGGCAGGGGGTTCGCGGTGGTCGCCGACGAAGTGCGGCGGCTCGCCGAGCGGTCGAAGTCGTCGGCGGCTGGCATCGCCGAGATCGTCGAGGGCATCCAGGCCGAGACGAACGCGACCGTGATGGCGATGGAGAAGGGCGCGAAGCAGATGCAGTCGGGCCTCGGGCTGCTCGCAGCTGTCGCGGACGGTGCCGCCCAGGTGAGCCTGACGACGCAGCAGCAGCGGTCGGCGACCGCGCAGGTGGTGGAGACGATGGAGCAGCTGAGCGATTCGAGCCGGCAGGTGTCTGGCACGGCGAACGAGATCGCGGCCGCGTCGGCGACGCTGGCGACCCTCGCCGCGAACCTCGAGCGCACCGGCGCGTCTGCGGCTGCCGACGCCGCTAACTAGCCGTGCGCGCGCTGCGCCTGCGGGTCGCCGACGACACGTACGCGATCCCGATGGCAGCCGCACGCGAGGTGCTCGCGGACGTCGACATCACGCCGTTGCCGACGGCGCCGTCGTCGGTGCTCGGCGTTTGCAACGTCCGCGGCGAGATCATCCCGGTGTTCGACACCGGCGTGCTGCTCGGCCTCGGGCCGCTGCCCCCGTTCGAGACCGTCGTCGTCGTCGAGACCCCACTCGGACCGGCCGGCCTCGCCACGAGCGACCTCGTCAAGTCGGTCGATCTCGGCGACGCCGTCGGCACGACCGACGGACCGGCGACGGTCGGCGCGTTCGCGGGCGAGGACGGCGTCGCCGTCCTCGTCGACGTCGAGGCGCTGCTGACCCCGGCGCGCATCGCGTCCTGAACATGGCGGACGGCCGCAACGACGAGTTCCTCGGCCTGTTCGCGCAGGAGGCGGAGCAGCGCCTCTCCGACCTCGCCGCGCAGTTGCTCGCGCTCGAGGAGGCCGGCAACGACGCCGAGCTCGTCGCGTCGATCTTTCGTGAGGCGCACACGCTCAAGGGTGCCGCGGCCGTCGTCGGCCTCGACGCCTTCAGCCGCGTCGCGCACGCCATCGAAGACCTCCTCGAACAGCTGCGCAGCGGCGGCCGCATGGCGACCCCGGCGTTGATCGACGGCGTGCTCGCCGCTGTCGACGGCCTGGCCGCGATGCTCCCTGCCGCGATCGCCGGCGACGACTGCTCCGCCGCCGGCACCGCGCTCGAAGGCCCCCTGCGCGCCCTCCTGACCTCCGACGCCGTCGCCGATGCCGCCGCCGTCGCCGATGCCGTTCCGGAGGCAATGGAGCACCGCGACGGTGCCCTATTGCCTCCGGAACCGACGGAACAGAGGGAATCGACGGAATCGACGGAGCAGACGTCGCCGCCGCCGTCGTCCCCATCGAGGGCGCCGGCGGACGCCGAAGCGGTGCGCGTCCCGCTGGGCCGCCTCGACGACCTCATCCGGCTCGTCGGCGAGTCGGCTGCGGCCCACCTGCGGGTGGGGCGCATGATCAGCCAACGCCTCGAGGTCGACCCGTCGACGATCGACGAGGTTCGCGAGCTCTCGCTCCTGCTCAACGACCTGCAGGAGCGGGCAATGCGGGCCCGCATGGTCCCGGTGATGACGATCACCGACATGCTCCACCGAGCGGTACGCGACGTCGCGCGAGTCACGGGCAAGGAGGTGAGGTGGGACGTGCGAGGGGAGGACACCGAGCTCGACCGCGGCGTGCTGCAACAGCTCAGCGACCCGCTGCTGCACCTCGTGCGCAACGCCGTCGACCACGGCATCGAGCCGCCTGACGTGCGCGAGGCGGCGGGCAAGCCGCCGCAAGCGACCGTGCGCTTCCATGCGATGCAGCTCGGGTCGGAGGTGATCCTCACCGTCACCGACGACGGGCGGGGGATCGACGTCGACCGGGTGCGAGAGGAAGCCGCGCGCGCGGGTGACGACACCTCGGGCCTCACCGACGAGGAGATGGCGTACCTCGTCTTCCGCAGCGGCATGTCGACCGCCGCGTTCGTGAGCGACATCTCCGGCCGCGGCGTCGGCCTCGACGTCGTCCGCTCGAACGTGGAGGCGGTGCGCGGCCGCGTCGAGATCCGTACCGAGCCGGGTGCAGGCACCGAGTTCCGCGTGATCGTGCCGATCACGCTCGCGGTACTGCCGTGCCTGCTCGTGGAGGCGGGGGGCCAGCGTCACGCGATCCCGATGCACTCGATCGTGCTCGCGCAGGACACCGACGCGGAGACGAGGGCGGAGGGGCACCCGATCGTGTGGGTCGGTTCGCAGGCGGTGCCGCTCGCCAACCTCGGCGGGGTGCTCGGGCTCCCTCCCGACGACCACGGCCCGAGCATCGTGGTCGCCGGCCTCACGCGGCAGTACGCGTTCCGCGTCGGCGCGCTCGTCGGTCAACGCGACGTCGTCGTGAAGGGGCTCAGCCGGCTCTTGCCGCGGCTCGGCGTCGTCGCCGGCGCCAGCGTCGAGCCGGACGGGTCGATCGTCCTCGTGCTCGACGTGGCCGGGCTGATCGACCGCGCCAGGAACACGCGCCGCGGTTCGTCGGCGTTGCCGGGGCGCACGAGCGACACGCCGGCGATCGTCCGGGCGAAGGTGCTCGTCGTGGACGACGCGTTGACGGTGCGCGAGTTGCAACGCTCGATCCTCGAACGCGGCGGCTACGAGGTGCTCACCGCGTCCGACGGCGTGGAGGCGATGGCGATCCTGGCGGAGTCGCCGGTCGACCTCGTGCTGACCGACGTCGAGATGCCGCGCATGGACGGGTTCGCGTTGACCGAGGCGATCCGCGCCCACCCGGCACGCGGCAACGTCCCCGTTCTCATCCTCACGTCGCGGTCCAGCGAGGCAGATCGGCAACGCGGCTTGGAGGCGGGTGCCGACGGTTACATCGTCAAGAGCGCGTTCAACGAGGCGGCGCTGCTGTCCGCGGTCCAGCGGTTGCTCGGACGGTGACCGCCATCCGTGTGGTCGTCGTGCACGCGTCGGCGTCGGCGCGCACGCGCCTGTCGTCGACCCTGCAGGCCGAGGGCGCGACCGTCGTCGTCGGGCAGGCATCTGGTGCTGCGGACGCGATCGACGCCGTGCGAGCCACCACGCCGGACGTCGTCGTCCTCGGGCTCGGCATGCCCGAAGGTGGCGCCCAGGTGATCGAGGAACTGATGGCGACCGACCCCGTGCCGATCCTCGTGCTGTCGCCGAGCCGCGCCGGTCGCGACTCCGACGAAGCGGTCGCCGCCCTCATGGCGGGAGCGGTCGACGTGCTTCCCCAGCCCGCCGTGCAAGACGCCGCCGCAGGCGCGGCGCTGCGGGCGCGGGTGCGCATCGTCGCCGGTGTCGCGGTCGTCCGGCGGACGCGGCGCCGGCCGTCCGTTGCCCGCCGTCCCGCGAAGGCGGCGGCGCGCCGCGTGCCCGCGCGCCAGTCCATCGTCGCCATCGGCGCGTCGACGGGCGGCCCTGCCGCGCTCGCGGTCGTCCTCGCCGGGCTCGGCGGCGTGGACGCGGCGGTGCTCGTCGTGCAGCACCTCCACGCCGACTTCGTGAACGGCCTGGTGTCGTGGATGGACCGCGTGTCGCCGCTCACGGTCGAGCGGGCGGAGGACGGCGCGGAACTGCGGGCCGGCTCGGTCTACATCGCCCCCAGCGGCGTGCATCTCCGCGTGGGGAAGGACGACGTCGTGGTGCTCGATCCCCTGCCCGAGTCGCTGCACCGCCCGTCGGTCGACGTGTTGTTCTCCTCGCTCGCCGAACGCGCGAGCGGGCGCACGATCGGGGTGTTGCTGACGGGGATGGGCGAAGACGGCGCGGCGGGGATGCTCGCGCTCCGCCGCCGAGGTGCGGTCACGATCGCCCAGGACGAGACCACGTCCGTCGTCTTCGGCATGCCCCGCGCCGCGCAGCGGCTGGGCGCGGCCGCGCACGTGCTGCCACTCGACGAGATCGCTCCGGCGATCGTGCGGGCGCTGTGACCGAACGCGCGTTGGACGAGGTCGGGCGCCTCCTCTCGCGCCGCGTCGGCCTGCGTCTCGACCCCGCCGTCCGCGGGCGGCTCGCGCGAGCCGTGCGGGCGGAGGCGGAGCGGTGCGGCGAAGACGAGGCGGCCTACGCGTCCCGCCTCGAGGCCGACCCCGAGCTGTTGCAACACCTTCTCAACCGGGTGACGGTGCAGGAGACGTCGTTCTTCCGCGACGAGCGCCAGTTCGCGGCCCTCGCGGACCACGTGCTGCCGCGGCTGGCCGCCGAAGGCGGGCGGGTCGACGTGTGGAGCGCGGGCTGCTCCAACGGCCAGGAGCCGTACTCGCTCGCGATGACCCTGGCCGAGAGCGCCATCGACGACTGGCGCGTGATCGCGAGCGACGTGTCGACGGACGCGGTGGCCCGCACGCGGGCGGCGCGGTATCGCGAGCGCGAGCTCCGGGGGCTGCCGGACGAACTGCGCCATCGGTACCTGACCCGGACGCCGGGCGCCGACGAGTGGTCCGTCGTGCCCGAGCTGCGCGATCGCGTCACGGTCGAGCGCCACAACCACGCGGCCGACCCCCCACCGTTCCCGCCAGGTCGCTGCCGGGTCGTCTTCTGCCGCAACGTGCTCATCTACTTCGGTCACGACGACGTCGTCGCGTTCCTCGACCGCCTCGCCGCCCACGTGCCCCGCACTGCGTTCCTCTTCCTCGGCTACAGCGAGTCGCTGTGGCAGGTGACCGACCGGTTCCAACTCGTGCGTCTCGGGGACGCCTTCGTGTACCAGCCCGACCGCGCCGCCCGCCGCGACACCGGCCACACCGGCCTTTCCGGCCTTTCCGGCCTTTCCGGAGGCAATGGAGGCGGTACCACCGCCCCTATTGCCTCCGGAACGCGCCCCGCACGGACGCGCGAACCGCGCGAACCGCGCGAGCCGCGACCGGCGCGCCCCGCGGTCGAGCTCGAGCGCGAACCGGTGCCGCCGTCGGGCGTCGGCGACGTGATGGCCGAGGGAGAAGCCGCACTGGGCGCAGGCGACCACGCGACCGCGGTCACCGCGTTCCGGAAGGCGACGTTCCTCGACCCCGACAACGCACTGGCCCACCTCAATCTGGCGCTGGCACTCGAGGTGGTCGGCGACGAGGCGTCGGCGCGGCGGGCGTACGCCGCGGCGCGCGCCGCGCTCGACCGCGGCGACACGGCCGCGGTGGAGTCGACGCTCGAGGGCTACCACCTCGACGACCTCATCCGCCTGCTCGACCGCAAAGCGGTCGGGGGGTGAGGACGATCGTGCGGTTTCGCACGAGCAACGGCGACTACGCCATCTCGGTGGAGCAGGTCGCCGAGGTGCGACGGGCGATCGACCTCACCCCGCTCCCGGCGCCGCGCCCTGGGGTGGCCGGTGTCGTCCGCCGCGGGGACGACGTGCTTACCGTGCTGTCGGTACTGGGGGAGGGCGGCGCCCACGTGATCGTCGTCGACGCCGAGGGGCTGACGTTCGGCCTCCTCGTCGACGAGGTCACGGGCGTGCATCGGGTCGACGACTCGGCGGTCGGGCCGGCGCCGCACGGTCAGGTCGCAGGCGTCGTCGCCGGCGCCATCGTGGAGGACGACGGTGTGCTCCTGTTGCTCGACGCCGTCGCGCTGCGGGAGAGACTGAAGCCGTGACTTCTGCCGACGGTGCGCGCGTGCTTGTCGCGGACGACTCCCTCGTCGTCCGGTCGGTGCTGCGCAAGCAGCTCGAGGCGTACGGGCACGCGGTCGTGGAGGCGGTCGACGGCGTCCAGGCGCTGCGGGCGTGTCGCGAGCAGCCTCCGGACATCATCTTGCTCGACGTCGAGATGCCGAACCTCGACGGCCACGGCGTGCTGTCCGAGCTTCGTCGGGACGAGATCACCGCGGACATACCGGTGGTCTTCCTCACCGGCCGGTCGAGCACGGAGGACGTCGTCGAAGGCCTTCGTCTCGGCGCCCACGACTACCTGGCGAAGCCGTTCGAGCCGGCCGAGCTCTTGGCGCGCGTGAGCGCGGCGCTCCGCGTCAAACGGTTGCAGGACGAGCTTCGCGAGCGCAACGCGCAGCTCGAGGCGATCAGCCGCACCGATGCGTTGACCGGCTTGCCGAACCGGCGGCACCTGCAGGAGCGCCTGGCCGCGTCCGCGGCGGCGACCCGGCGCCACGGCGGTGCGATGGCGGTGCTGATGGTCGACGTCGACCACTTCAAGAGCATCAACGACCGGTTCGGCCACGACGCGGGCGACATCGTCTTGCGCGACGTCGCGAGGCGGCTTGCCAGCGC
>DASVEG010000320.1:0-32231 GCA_036380695.1 Acidimicrobiales bacterium | reverse complement strand
TGGTGTTACAGAGAGTGCGCCCGTGCCGCGGCGACGACCCCGCCGAGCGCGGCCCACCACACGACGACCGGCACGCGCGCGAGGCGGGCGCGCGCCGGCGCCCACGCGGGCACGACGGCCGGCAACGCCACGCCGGTCGCGAGCGCGGTGACCGCCGACGCGACCCGCGCCGCGAGCGGCAGGGAAACGAACCCCCACGCGATCGCCAGCGCCATCGGGCCGCACGCGACGAACGCGGCCGCGCTCGCCTTCGACGCGGCGAACAAGCGCCGGGGGCCGGCAGGCGTCGCGATCGCGAACACGACGGGGACGACGACGAGCGCGACCGCGGCCGCTGACACCACGGGCCAGGCGAACCCGGCGATCGCGGCCGCGGCAGCCACCGGCACCGGCTTCGTCCGGCGCGCCGCGACCGATGCCGCTCCGGCGACGGCGCGCCGCGCTCGTGCGCGCAGCACGCGCCAACGAGGCGGCGGGCGGCGGGCGACCACCGACACGCCAGCGGGCCCGGGGAACGGGTCGGGAAGGCCACGGTCGATGCGCGCGCACGTGGCCAGCCGAGCGTCGAGCGCCTCCAGCACCGCGACCCACTCCCACGCGTCGGGCCTCGCGGACGGGCGGCGCGACAGCCCACGGCGCACGAGCCGCTGGAGGTCGAGCGGGAGCGTCGCGAGCGGGAGCGCGTGGGGAGGACGGTCGACGGGCGACCACCCTCGCTTGCCCGCCCACCAACCGCGCCTGATGCGCGCCGTGACGTCCGGTGGGTCGCCGCGGCCTCGCCAGATGCCGCTGTGGGGGTGCACGCCCTCGAGCAGCAACTGGTGGATCAAGACGGTGAGGGCGAACGCGTCCGACTGCGGCGTACGGTCGGCGGTCGACAGGTCGTGCCCATGCAGCTCTGGCGCGAGGAACTCGGGCTTGCCGACGGGGCTGTGGTGGATCCGTCCTGTGGTCGGATCGGTGACCTGCATCGAGTCGCAGTCGACCAGGGCGACGAGCGCGCGCCGGTCGACGAGGAGGTTGCTCTCGTTGAGGTCGCCGACGACGTGACCGGCGCGGTGCACCGCGTCGACGATGGCCGCGACGTTGCGCGCCGTGCGCAACAGGTACCGCCACGAGAAGCCCGGCGCGACCGCGACGCGCGATTGCGGGTTGTACACCTGGAACACCGGGATCGCGGAGCGAACGTCGATGCGCGGCATGAGGAACCCGGTGACGTCGCCACCGTCGCCGAGCACGAGCTCGGTCGGCCACGCAATGCTCACGTGGCCGCCGGCGCGCATGCCGTCCGGCGGGTTGGCGAGCATGACCCTGAGCTTCTCGGCGCGGTCGCGCGTCGGGTTGCGATAGTGCTTGCAGACGAGGCCGGGGCGCTCCGCGACTTCGAAGACCTCGGCTTCCCCGCCGGCGCCGACGCGCCGCGTCAGCGTCAGCCCGCGAAGGGCTGTCGACGCGACCGCGCCCGCGGTCACGGCAGCCGAACGGCCAGCGCGAGCGTCACGTCGTCGTCGGTCCGCTCCGCGATGCGCGGCGACGCGAGGAAGGCCGCGAGGTCGTCTTCGCTCGATCCCTCGTCGGACGCCCACGAAAACACCGGGTCGAAGAACCCGGGGAACGGCGTGTCGGTCGCCAGCTCGACCGCGACGAGCTGCAGCCCGTCGGTGAGCAGCGCGACGCCGGACAGGTCGTCGGCTGGCAGCACGCCGATGCGGAGGTCGCTACGCCAATTCGCGGACGAGAGGAACGTGGTCTCGTTCACGTACTCGCGGTCGGCCCCCGGCACCAGCACCTCGTACGAACCATCGGCCCGGCGCGCGATCGCGTAGCCGTCGCCCACCTGCGCGACCTCGACGGCGTCCGCGCCGAGCACGGCGACGAGCAACGTCGTGGCCCGGCGCGGCGGATCGTCTCCGAGCGCGTTGCGGGCGAGCTCGAACGCGTCCTCGAGGCACGCCCCCGACGAGCAGGCGTCGACCGCGGCGGCAACCGCAGCCGCCGACCCCTCACGCGCCTCTGGCGCCGACCCCGCGCCGTCGGCAACCGCGATCACGACCGCTCCGTCGTCGCGAACGCGTACCTCGACCGCGTCCTCGCCTGGCTCGTCGCGCGCGAGGTGCCCCGCCCCGGTAGCCGTCGCGGCCAGCGTGCGCCAGCAGCGCAGCGCCGCGTCGGCGGGGACGGTGGTCAGACGACCGCCCACCCCTCGACCGTCGGCAGCGCCGTCTGGTCGCCCGGCTTCGACGTCGACACCGCCCGCTGGCTGCGCGACAGCCACACGAAGAGCTCGACGAACTTCAGCCCGTCGAGCTTCAGGGGCGGCCGCACGGCGATCTGCGACAGCACGCCCATGTTGGCGCCCTCGACGCCGACGGCGAAGAAGGCGAGGCCGTTCGCCTCCTCCGCGGCACGGACCTTGGCGGCGGACTCCTGCCAGCTGTCGGTGGGCTCGCCGTCGGTGATCAGGAACACCCACGGCCGGTAGTAGACGATGCCGTTCTCGCGGTACTGGCGCTTGCGGTCGTCGACGAGCGACAGCGCCTTGTCGATCGCCGCGCCCATCGGGGTGCCGCCGGTGGCGGACAGGCTGCGGGGCTCGAACCCCGCCGCGGTCACGAAGTCCTGTTCCACGGTGACGCCCGCGCCGCCGAAGGTCACGATGGCGACCTCGACGCGCTGGCGCGCCAACGAGTCGGTGGCGAGGTCGGCGGAGAACGCCCGGAGGCCTTCGTTGAGGGCGTCGATAGGGCGGCCGCTCATCGACCCCGAGACGTCGAGCAGGAGGACGCACGCGCACCGAGGCTCGGGGTTCGTCGCGAACTCCACGGACAGGTCGAGCTGGGTCATCCGCGCCATTGCACCACCGCGAACTATCGCGAGGGTGGATGCCGTTCAGGCCGGTGCGGGCTCCGCCGTTCGCCGCCGGGCCACGAGGACGAGCGCGACCGCAGCGACGAGCACGCCGGACGCGAGCGCACCGAGGTTCAGCACGCGGTCGGCTCCGTCGAGGACGTCTGCGTGGCGCCCGTGGTACACGAGGTGCGGCACGCCGTAGAGCAGGTACGCGCCGGCGGCCGTGGCGATGAACGCGCGCCCGCCCTTCCACGCCGCGACCGCGAGCACGAGGCCGAGCGCGAGGTTGAGCGACCCGAAGTCGCGGACGAGGTGCTCGTTGTACGGCCCGTCGGCCGCGACCCACACGCGACCGAGACCCGGGAAGTCGTCGAAGAACGAGCGGGGCGCGAACTCGGCCCACGCGCCGGTGAGGAACGTGGCCGGCGCGAGCACGGCGAGGAGCACGCGGGCGAGCAGCGACGTGCGGGCGGGGTGGGACGAGAGCACCTGATCTGCGACCACAGGCATCCCGACGTTCACGCTCGGGACGGTGGGCGACCACCCCGTCGCCTGCTTGAACGCGGCGTTCGATATCCGGAGCGAACGGGCGAGGTGCTGGCCCTTCGTGCCCATCGCGAGGGTCACCACGCTCGGCAGCAAGCGCACCTCGCGCCCGACCGCCGTCGACAGCACCCTCGCGAGCCGGGCGCGCGTGACGGGCTCGTCGTCGACGACGTTGTAGATGCCAGCCGGCGCTTCGAGCGCGGCGACGACGGCGCGTGCCGCGTCGTCCGTCGCGATGAAGGAGAAGTACGCGTGGGCGGCTCCGGGAAACCCGAGGCGCCCGCTCGACGCTGCGGTCCGGACGACGTCGACGGTCGAGTGCGACTCGGCGTCGTAGAACCACCCGAAGCGGAGCGCGATGCCAACGCCACCGCTCTCGCTGAACCGCGCCGCCTGTGCCTCAGCGAGGAGGCCGGTCGCGAACATCGCGCTCGCGGACACCTCCGACGTCTCGTCGATCCAGGCGTCGCCCTTCGGCCGGTAGGAGAACGCGATCGACTCCTGGATGTAGCGCGACGCGCCCGTAGCGAGCGCGGCGTCGACGAGGTTGCGGCTCACCTCGCGCCGGATGCGTTCGTTCTCGTCCCACGCGCCGGGCAGCGCCGCACGCGACGCCTTCGGGATGTGGGTGGTGAGGTTCACGACGACGTCGTGCCCGGCGACCGCGCCCTTGACCGCGGTCGCGTCGAAGAGGTCGACCGTCACCGGCTCTGCGCCGATCGATCGCAACAGGTCGGCCTTCTCCTGCGACCTCGCGACGCCGGTCACCTCGTGGCCCGCGCCAACGAGGTGGACGACCGCGCGGCGGCCGATCACGCCGGTCGCGCCGGCAACGAACACCTTCATCTCGACACCTCCTGCAACCATGCGGCGGCCTTCACCGCCGCCTCCGACGGCACGTCGTTTGCCAGACCCACGAGCAGGTCGGCGATCGTCTGCTGCGCGAGCGCGTCCCTCCACGCCTGTTCCGCCGCCCACATGGCGCGGGCGATGCCGCACGCCTTCCGGTAGCAAGACGGGTCGAGCGCGGCGGGACCGCGCTGGCGGATCTCGCTGCAGCGAAACACCCTCGTGTCGCCGTCGATCGCGTCGACGACGTCGAGCAGCGAGATGTCACGCGGGTGGCGCGCCAGGCGGTACCCGCCCCGACGACCGGCGCCGGACTCGACGATGCCCGCGGCGGACAACGCCTGCAGATGCTTGGCGAGGTACGCGGCGGGAACGCCGTGGAACTCGGCGAGCCGCGACGCGGGCAACGCGATGTCGTCCGGCAGGACGGCGAGCAGCGCGCAGCAGTGGATCCCCCACTCCACCCCCTCGCTCATCCGCATACTCGGATACTACCTATCCGAGTATCGGCGGTCCAGACTCGCGTGCATGTGCAGGAGCATCAAGACGCTTCGCGACGCCGAGCCGCCCGCGACCGAGGAAGAGGTCACGGCGGCGGCGCTGCAGTTCGTCCGGAAGATCAGCGGCTACCGGAAGCCGTCGCGCGCCAACGAGGAGGTCTTCGACCGGGCCGTCGAAGACGTCGCCGACGCGGCACGGCGGTTGCTCGACGGCTTGGTGGGAGGTCGGAACCGCACGTCGGCCCCGGCGTGAGCGACCCGCCGTTCTGCTACCTGACCACGACCGGGCGCCGCACCGGCACGCTTCACACGGTCGAGATCTGGTTCGGTCGCGAGCCGGCCGCCTCAACGCTGTACCTGCTCTCGGGCGGGCGCGACGGCGCCGACTGGGTGAGGAACGCGCGAGCCCAGCCGGACGCGACCGTCCGCGTTGGCGGGCGCGACGCGCCGGAGCAGCTCGTCACCGTGCGCGTGCTCGACCCTCAGCGCGATGCAGACGAAGACGCTCTCGCGCGCCGCCTGCTCGTGGAGAAGTACGAGACGCCGGGCGCGGGCGACCTCGACCGTTGGGGCCGCACCTCGCTCGCGGTCGCGCTCGACGTCGTCGCGACCTGACCGTCAGCCCCTGACTTCGGCCCAGACCGCCTTGCCCGCGGCGCCGTCGCGGCTGACCCCCCACGAAGAGGCGAGCGCCTCGACGATCGGCAGCCCGAGACCGCCTGGAGTGTCCGGGCTCTGATCGAGGAACCGCGGCTTTCCCCGTCCCCTGTCGTGCACCTCGAGGTACACCGCGTCGTCCCTGCCCTCGAGGTGGACGACCACGTCGGTTCGCGCGTGCCGAACCGCGTTGGTGACGAGTTCGGACGCGATCAACGCCGTCCGCTCGATCGCCCCGTCGCGGCGCCACCGGTGCAGGACCTCGTCGACGAACAGGCGCGCGCGGCGCGGCGACGACGGCGCGGCCGGTAGTCGGATCGATTCCCGCAAGGTGAACGCCCTCCCCGCCGCGGAGGCTACCCAACCGATCTCATTCGGGTAAGAGACCGTCATGGAATCGCGCGGAACGCTCCCTGCGCCGGCCATCGGGGCCGGCGAGGCACCCGAAATCGCCGCACTCTTCGACCGCCCAGGCCCCTTCGTCAGCGTGTATCTCGGCACCGACCCCGAGGTGGAGAACGCCGCACAGCTCTCGCTCGCGCGGTGGCGCAACGTGCGCCGCGACCTCGAGTCCGCCGGTGCGCCCGCCGCCGCCTTGGACGCCATCGAGGCGCTCGTGCCGGACGCGCACCACACCGGCCGCACGCTCGCGGTGATCGCGGATGGCACCGACGTCGTCCTGTCGCGCGGCGAGCTCGAACCGGTGTCTGCGGATCGAGGGCGCTGGGACGCGCTCCCCTCCGTCGGCCCGTTCCTGGAGTGGCAGCAGTCGAGCCCGACGCACATTGTCGTGCTGTGCGATCGCGTCGGTGCGGACATCGCCGTGTTCGTCCCCGAGTCGGCCGGCCCGAACGCGCTCATGAGCGTCGGTGACGACGACAGCGACGACCCCACCCTCCGGAAGTCGAAGCCAGGTGGTTGGTCGCAGCGCCGCTACCAGGAACGGGCCGAGAACACGTGGGAGGCGAACGCGAAGGCGGTCGTCGAACGGCTCGCCAAGCTGAGCGGCCTCGTCGACCCGCGTCTCGTCGTGCTCGCCGGCGACGTCCGAGCCGTGCAGTTCGTCGAGGACAACCTGCCGCCGCAGCTCGCGGGCCTGGTCACCAAGGTCGACGGAGCCCGCGGCGTCGACGGCGGCCTCGACTCGTTGTCCGACGAGATCGTGCGAGCCGTGTCCACCGTGGTCGCAACCGACACCGTCGCGATCCTCGAGAAGTTCCGCGAAGAGCTCGGCCAAGCCGACCGCGCCGCGGACGGCGTGTACGCGACGCTCGGCGCGTTGGCACAGGCGCGGGTCGACACGCTGCTCGTGCACGACGACCCGGCCGACGAGCGCGAGTGCTGGTTCGCCGTCGACGCGCCCCTCGCGGCGTCTGACCCCGTCGAGCTGAAGTCGCAGGGCATCGACTCCATGGAGAAGGGCCGGCTCGTCGACGTCGCGATCCGCACCGCGTTCCGCACCGGTGCGCGCGTGAGAGTGGTGCCGTCGACGACCGCAACCGACGGGCTGGGCGCGATCCTCCGCTACTGAGGGGCCGCGCCGGCCCCTCGCGTCACGACGACGACGCGGTCGCCGCGAGCGAGCGCAGCCGGTCGAGCGTGCGCGTGAGCCGGCGGCTCACGTGCATCTGGCTCGCACCGATACGCGCCGCGATCTCCGACTGCGACAACTGTTCGGCGAACCGCAGCCGGAGCAGCTCGCGATCCTCCTCCGGCAGCTGCCGCACGAGCCGGTCGAGCAGGTCGTGGTCGTCCGCGGTGTCGTACGAGACGTCGACCAGCCCCGGCTCCCACCCCTGCTCGCTGTCGCCGTTCCTCGTCATGCCGTCGACCGACGGGAGGCGATGCGCAGCGCGCACCTCGAGCGCCTCGATCGTGTCCTCGAGATCGAGGCCGGTGACCGCCGAGAGCTCGGCGACGGTCGGGGGCCTGCCCAGTTCCTGGTGCAGCTCGTCGGCGGCCCTCGCGGTGACGAGGAAGTGCTCCTGCAGGCGGCGAGGGACGCGCAAGCCCCACGTGCGATCGCGGAGGTGGCGCTTGAGCTCACCCGAGATCGTCGCCCACGCGTAGGTCGAGAACGCGACGCCGCGGTCGGGTTCGTACCGGTCGACTGCCTTCACGAGGGCCAGGCACGCCGCTTGCTCGAGGTCTTCCAGCGGCTCGCTTCTGCCCGCGAACCGACCGGCCAGCGACGCCGCGAGCGGGATGTACGCCTCCGTCAACTGGTCCCTCAGCCGAGGGTCACGCGTCTGCGCGTAGGCGCGAAAAGTCTCTTGGAGGTCGCGAGGCTCGCGGCTGCCAGCGGACGGCGATACGGCCGAGGGAGTCGGCAGTGCGCCCGACGGCTTCGTGTCCAAATGTCCCAAGCGTCCCCAGTCTCGCGGGTGAACGCTGGCCGCGCCAGGATGGCCTGCGTCCGATCTGGGCATATTCGCCGCACTGCGTGGGCAGGCAACCGCTGTGGCGGTCGTCGGTGTGGACATCGGTGGGTCGACGATCAAGGCCGCGCCCGTCGACCTCGTCGAGGGGCGGCTCGTGTGCGACCTCGCCGAGCACGAGACGCCCTCCCCCGCGCCGCCGGACACCCTCGCCCGCGCCGTCGGGGAGCTCGTCGTGCCCATGCTCGACGGTCACGACGGGCCGGTCGGGTGCACGTTCCCCGGCCGCATCCGCGCGGGCACGTCGCTGACCGCGGTGAACCTCGACGAAGCGTGGATCGGCGAGCGCCCTGGCGATCACTTCGAGGCGCGGACCGGTCGTACGTTCCACGTCGTCAACGACGCCGACGCGGCAGGCGTGGCCGAGATGACGTTCGGGGCGGGCACGGGGCGGGGCGGCGTCGTGCTGATGGTCACGTTGGGCACCGGCATCGGGACGTCGCTGTTCGTCGACGGCACGCTGGCGCCCAACACCGAGCTGGGCGACATCGACGTCGGCGGCCAGCCGGCGTGCGACCTCGCATCGAGGGCGGCCCGCGAAGAACGCGGCCAGACGTGGGAGCAATGGGCCGAGGGCGTGAGCGCGTTCTTGCAGCGCCTGCAGGACCTCGTCGACCCCGACCTCATCATCATCGGCGGTGGCGTAAGCGAGACCCCCGAACGCCTGCTGCCCGCGTTGCGCCAGCCGACGGAGGTCGTGCCGGCTGCGCTCGGCAACGCCGCCGGCGTGATCGGCGCGGCCCTCCTCGCGTCGTTACCCGGCGCGGCCGATGGGGTAGCGCGGCGGGCGTGAAGGACATCAACATCGTCGGCATGGAGCCGGGCGTCTTCGGCGTCCAGGTGACCGAAGCGCAGGGTGTGGAGACGAGCCATCGGGTGACCGTCCCCGACGACTTCGGGATCGAGATCGGCGTGCCAGAGCTCGACCTCGAGCTGCTCGTGCGCGAGACGTTCGCGTTCCTGCTGGAGCGCGAGCCCGCGACGTCGATCCTGCAGGAGTTCTCCCTCGACGAGATCGACCGCTACTTCCCGGACTATCGCGAGGAGATCGCGGCGCGCGTGACGGCCCAGGCCGGTTGACGCGCACCGTGGGTCGAGGAACCGACGGGCGGGCGGTGGAGGCGCCGGGGGTGGCGGGAATGGCGGCGGTGTTGCGGGCGTTGATCCCTTGACCAGTACTTCGGAAGGACAGTTGTGCCGTCTCGTGACATGACCTGGCGAGCCAAGGCGGCCTGCCGGGACCTCGACACCGACATCTTCTTCCCCGACTCGGAAGAAGACGCCGCGCCCGCGCTGTCGGTGTGCGCGTCCTGCCCTGTGCGCGAGGCGTGCCTCGAGTTCGCGCTCGCCACCCGGCAGCACGACGGCGTCTGGGGCGGCACCACCGAGGCGCAACGCAAGCGCATCCGCCGCCGCCCCACCGCCGCCTGACCGTCCGCGGCGGCTGGCCGCGTCGCCGGTCGCGTCCGCCGGCCGCTCTTGGCCACAAACTGGGCGGTGAGCCCACTTCGTGGCCAGAAGCGACGGCACGCCCCGCCCCGGTCGGGTTCCGAGGACATAACCCGTCAAGTCCGCCGCCCTCCTTCCGATGGAACACGCGATGGAACCGGTCATCGGCCCGGCCTGGGCGCACAACGTTCGCCTCCTCGCCATCGACGCGGACGGCGAGCAGATCGCGGTCGACATCTACGGCGGCGAGAACGGCATCGTCGGCACGGTCGTGTACACGCCGGAGGCGGGCGACGCCTACCGGGACACGCTGCTCACGCTGCTCTTCTGGAAGGAGCGGGGCACGCCGCTGACCTACGTCTGCCGGGAGGGCGTCGCGTCGCTCAGGGACGAACAGGCCGCCTTCGCCGCGGCGATGGGCGGGGAGGCCAGCGACCCGAGCGCCTGAGCTACGATGGGCGCGCTTCACGCGGACGTGGCTCAGCTGGTAGAGCATCACCTTGCCAAGGTGAGGGTCGCGGGTTCGAATCCCGTCGTCCGCTCCAACGACGTTTCCCCTACGAGCCGAGCTCCCACGCTCGCACGAGGTCGTCGGGGCCGAAGCGCTCGAGCTTGAGCGCCTGACGCGAGCGCGCGATCCGCGCGTCGAGCCACGCGACGAGCTCGCCCGTGTCGCGACGCAGGTCGATCACCTGGCCCGCCGCCGCGACGACCTCGGCCGCCGACGTGTCCAGGGCCCCTGCGCGTTCCGCCGCGCGGTGCAGCGTCGGGCTCGCGTCTTCCCGCTCGAGGAGCGCGCTCGCGATCCCCGCGTCGAGCAGGTCGAAGGGCTTCTCCGAGCGCACCGAAGCGATCCTCGCCAGCGCGTCGCGACCCGCGCCGTGCAACGTGCGGAGGCCGACGACCCGACGCGCCGCGGCCGTCGCCATTCGCTCGACGTCGCGTGCGAACGACGGAGCAGCAGCGTCGACCCACGGGCCGCCGTCGCCGGCCACGCGCGGGTGCTCCCCTGCCGGACCCTCGAAGGCGACGTGCTCGAGCCCGCCCCACAGGTGCATCCACCCGACGTTCGGGTAGGAGTCTCCCGACCACTCGACGGCTGGAACTCGACAGCGATCAGCCACCAGCCGTGATCGTCCAGCCACACGCGCGATCGACCCTTTCGCCGCAAGCCGAGAGGCGCGAGGACAGAGCGAGCGGTCGCGGCGATGACGCGGTTGTGATCGGTCTTCGCCGGCGCCGCGCCTCCATGATGGCAATGAGACGCCCGCCGACTCACGACTCGTCGTCGGTCACCCAGTCGGGTTCGGGGTCGACGGCGGACCGGCGCGCGGCGACGGTCGAGTGACCGAGGTTGTACGCCTTCGCGATGCGGTGGCCACCGTCCATGAGCGCGCCGTTCGCGGAGAGGATCACCGGGTGGCTGAGGTCGGCGAGCTCGATCCGGCGGGCGTGGTCGGCAACCTCGCGACAGGTGGGCGCTCGTCCTCGGAACCAGCAGTCCATCTCGAACTCGGCGACGTCGCGGATCGCGACCTCCTCGACGGGTAGGTCGGCGCTCAGTCGCCAGAGCCGCTCCGTCCATCAGTGCCCCCGGCGGCCGCCGCCGATCGGGTGCGAGTGGTGCTCCGCCATGCGGCGATTGTGCCCGTTGATGCACCGGCGACGAGCCGTGGACGAGCCCGCGCGGAACCGCCGATCGACGGCGAGACCGGCGAGTACCCCGCCCGGGATGAATGCGTCGGCCCTCTGTGTCCTCGAACGGTGAGACACCCTCCGCGCGATGATCCGGGCCATGTCGGGGCGGGTGCAGAGGGCGAAGGAGTCGGCCGAGTGGCAGCTGCTCTTCGGCGCGATCTTCCGTTCCGATCGCCGGCTGGCCACCGCATGGTGGGCGCTCGTGCTCCTGCGGGCCACGCTGCCCATCGGTCTCGCCATCGCCATGGGTGCGCTCATCGACGCGGTGCAAGACGGTCGCGCGCTGACGGTTGCGCTCGGCGTCGTCGGTGTGGCCTTCGTGGCGCTGCAAGTGTTCGGCCCGCTCCACGGCGAGGTGAGCACGAACCTCGGGGCGAAGACGGGCGCGTGGCTGCACGACAAGCTGCTCGAGGCAACCACGGCCCCGCAGGGCATGGCGCACCTCGAGAGCTCGGAGCTGACCGACGACCTCACGCTCGCTCGCGACTTCGACCTCGGGATCACCGCGCCGCCGCTGGCGACGTCGATGTCGTTCGTCGGCAACGGCTTCGTGGAGGTCGGCAGCGGGATCGCGTTCGCTCTGGTGCTGTTCGCCTACCGGTGGTGGGCCCCCTTCGCGCTGGGGATCGCGTGGACGTCGACGCACGTGCTGCTGCGCGACAGCGCGGTGTGGCGCGAGTGGCGATCGGCGGAGGTGATGGAGCATCAGCGCCACGCGGACTACGCGTACCGGGTCGCCGTCGACGCGCCCGCCGCGAAAGAGCTCAGGCTGTTCGGGCTCGGCGAGTGGGCCGTCTCGCGGTTCGCGGCGCGGCGCCGGGCGCTGCTCGACCTGTCATGGAATGCGATGCGCATGCGCCAGCGGCCGGTGCTCTGGACCCTGCTGCTGATCGTGGTGGGCAACGCGTTCGTGCTGTGGTCGCTCGCGTCCGACGCACGAGCCGGCGCGCTCGACCTCGCCGCGCTCGTGGTGTTCGCGCAGGCGGTCGTTGGCACCAGCTCGCTCGCGTTCGGTGAGTTCGACTGGTGGCTGAGCGTGGCCTCCCAGCCCGTGCCGGTCGTGACCGGCCTCGAGCGGCGGGCGAACGAGATCGGCGCGCTTGCGTCGGGTGATGCATCGGCTGCTGGCGCGCCCGCGCGGGAGATCCGCTTCCGCGGCGTGAGGTTCGCCTATTCCGACGACGCGCCACCGGTGCTCGACGGGTTCGACCTGACGATCCCCGCGGGCCAGTCGCTCGCGATCGTGGGCCAGAACGGTGCGGGCAAGACGACGCTCGTGAAGTTGCTCTGCCGTCTCTACGACCCGCAGGCCGGTGCGATCGAGGTCGACGGCGTCGACCTTCGCGACCTCGACCTCGTGGAGTGGAGGGCTCGTGTCGCGACCGTGTTCCAGGACTTCGTCCGCTACGAGCTGCCGCTCCGCGACAACGTCGCGCCGGGTGCCCCCGCCGCCGAACGCGACAGCAGCGCCGCGGACGAGCACGTGATGCGGTCGCTACAGGCCGCGGGCGCCGCTTCGCTCGCCAGCCTCGACACGATCCTGTCCCGGTCGTACGAAGGCGGCACCGACCTGTCGGGCGGCCAGTGGCAGCGGGTCGCGCTGGCGAGGGCGATCTACGCCTTACGCACACGCGCCGGCGTCGTCATCCTCGACGAGCCGACCGCGCAGCTCGACGTTCGCGGTGAGGCCGAGATCTTCGAGCGGATCCTCGCCTCGACGCGCGACCACACCACGATCCTCATCTCGCACCGGTTCTCGACCGTCCGGCACGCGGATCGGATCTGCGTGCTCGAGCAAGGCCGCGTCGTCGAGCTCGGCACGCACGACGAGCTGATGGCGCTCGGTAGTCGTTACCGGACGATGTTCGACCTACAGGCGTCGAGGTTCGCGGACGGGGCGGCCGTGCTCGATGGCGACGACACAGACGGCGAGGCCGTCGAGCTCGAACGGCTCGAACCCGTCGACGCCGTCGACGCGGTCGACGCGGTCGACGCGGTCGACGGCGGGGAGCGTGCGCGATGAGCCCGCCGGTCGAGGTCCCGATCGAAGGACCGAAAGCGGCCCGCACGCTGTGGCGCTCGATGGTGCGTGCGTACCGGGCCGAGCCGTTGCTCGTGGTCGTCTCGCTCGCCATGTCGATCCTCGCGACGATCCCGGACGCGCTGTTCGCGTTGTGGCTGAAGCTGCTCGCGGAAGGCGTGGCCGACGGCCGCAAGGGCCTCATCGGCGGAGCGGTGGTCGGGCTCGGCGCGTCCTCGGCCGGTGCGTGGTTGCTGCGGACCGCCGGAGGCCGCATCCAGCGCAAGTTCCGCATGCGCGTGGCGGTGGCGCTCGAGTCGCACGTCGCCCAGTTGCAGGCGTCGGTGGCGACGATCGAGCACCAGGAGCGTCCGGAGTACCTCGACCGGCTCGCGGTGCTGCGCGACGCGACGTTCCATCTCGACCACATGTACTCGTCCTTGTTCTCCACGGTGGGCGCGCTGCTGCGGCTGCTCATCACCGTCGGGCTCCTCGTGTCGATCCATCCCGCAATGGTCGTGCTCGTGGTGTTCGCCGTGCCGACGGTCGTCGTGTCGTCGTGGCGGTCCGGGGTGCAACGCAAGGTCGACGAGCGGGCCGCGCCCGACATGCGCCTCGCCCGGCACTTCTTCACGCTCGGCACCACGGCGTCGCCAGGCAAGGAGGTCCGCCTCACGGGCAACGGCCCCGAGCTCGTCGAGCGAAGGCGCACCGCATGGGAGGCGTGGTACCGCCAGGTGTCGGCGTCGCGGTGGGCGGGAGCGTGTTGGCAGGCGGCGGCGTGGGCGCTGTTCGGAGTCGCCTACGGCGGAGCGATCACGTTCGTGGCGTCCGGGCTCGACGGTTCGCCCGGTGACGTCCTGCTCGTGCTCGCCGCGGGCAGCCGGCTGTCGCAGTACGTCGGCATGACCGTTGGCGAGGCCGACTTCCTCCGCATGTGGCTCGACGCGTCGCGCCGCCTCGCATGGCTGGAGGACTACGCGAGCGCGCACCTCGACGCCGCCGACCTCCCCGTGCCGGACACCATCACGACGGGCATCCGGTTCGACCGGGTCTCGTTCCGGTACCCGGGCACCGACCGCTGGGTGCTGCGCGACGTCACGCTCGACCTCCCCGCCGGGTCGGTCGTGGCGCTCGTCGGCGAGAACGGCGCGGGCAAGACGACGATGGTGAAGCTCCTGAGCCGCTTCTACGAGCCGACCGAAGGGCGCATCCTCGTCGACGGCACCGAGCTCAACCGTTTGCGCGCCGAGCAGTGGAGGGGGCGGCTCGCCGGCGCGTACCAGGACTTCTTCCGGTTCGAGCTCCGCGCCGACCAGTCGGTCGGCGTGGGCGACCTCGCCCGGGTCGACGACGAGGGCGCGGTCACGGCCGCAGTCGGCCGGGCCGGTGCGGTCGACGTCGTCGAGCGGTTGCCGAGCGGGCTCGCCACGCAGCTCGGCCCGACGTGGGCCGACGGCGTCGAGCTGTCGTTCGGGCAGTGGCAGAAGCTCGCGCTGGCACGCGGGTTGATGCGCGACGACCCCCTTCTGCTCGTGCTCGACGAGCCGACGGCGGCGCTCGACGCCGAGACGGAGCACGCGTTGTTCGAGCGCTTCGCCGCCCAGTCGCGGTCGTCGCAGGGAGGGCGCACCACGATCCTCGTGTCGCACCGGTTCTCGACGGTGCGGATGGCCGACCTCATCGTGGTGCTCGACGGGGCCCGTGTCGTCGAGGTGGGGTCGCACGACGAGCTGATGGCGAAGGGCGGCACCTACGCGGAGCTGTACGAGATCCAGGCCCACGCCTATCGCTGACTCGTGGCCGACCGGGCCGCGAGTGCCGCCGCGCGCAACCGGCCCTGCGACGTGCGCCGCCGTGCGCGTGCGGTCGGCCACACCGCCGCGCAGGTGCGGTCAGCGGCAGAGGTAGAGCACGCTGGCCACCTCGGTCTCCCAAGCGCCGCTCGCGGCGATCGTCGCGGCGATCGACGCGCGGACGGTGCCGAGGGCGCGCTGCCACGTCGCGTCGGCGACGTCCGGATACACCGACCGGGTGCTGTCGAGGTGGGCGAGCGCAGGTTCCGGGCGGTCGAGCCGGACGACGCCTTCGAGGGGCGTCGTCTCGACCGAGTCGAACACGGCGGCGAGCATGGCGGGCGCGTTGCGGCCGTCGAAGTGGGCCTCGACCGAGGCGACGGGCTGCACGCCGACGGCGAGCAACGCGTCTTTCATCGCGTTGCGCATCGTGCGGAGGTGGCTGGGGTCGTTGGTGACGACGGCGACGGTGCCGCCGGGGCGCACGACGCGGCGGGCTTCGCATAACGCCGCCACGGGATCGGGCACGTGGTACAGCATGTGGGGCAGCAGCACGGCCGCCGCGACCGCGTCTCGAAACGGCAGTGCTTGCGCGTCGGCGACGCCGGACGGTGCGCGGGCCGCCGCCTCGCGGGCCATGCCGAGCGACAAGTCGAAGCCGATGGCCGGAAGCCCCCGCGCGGTGGCAGCCGCCAGGTACCAGCCAGGGCCGCAGCCGATGTCGAGCACCGGCCCTGCGAGCGAGCCGGTGAGCGGGCCGGCGTCCGCCAGCTGGTCGATCACGAACGCGGGGAGATCGATGGCCGGCACGCGCGCCGCGTAGAGCGCGGCGCGATCGGCGAGCAGCCCGCTCGACGCGTAGGCGACGGTCGTCAGGTGCTCGCGGTCGGTCGACATGCGGCCAGTCTCGCGGGTAGCCGACCCGTCGGAGCCCTCGCCGTCTCCGTACGCTGCACGCCGTGCTGACCCCGAAGCAAGAAGAGCTCTGCCGGCAGACGACGTGGGACTTCTCCGACCTGCGGGCCCTGTTCGTGAGCTGCACCCTGAAGCGTTCGCCGGAGCGTTCGCACACCGAGGGCCTGGCCGCGATCGCCATGGAGATCATGCGCCGCAACGGCGTGACCGTCGAGCTCGTGCGGGCCGTCGACCACGACATCCCCGTCGGCGTGTATCCCGACATGACCGCGCACGGGTGGGAGCGAGACGACTGGCCCGCGCTGTACGAGCGCGTGCAGGCGGCCGACATCCTCGTCCTGTGCACGCCGATCTGGCTCGGCGAGAAGTCGTCGGTGTGCACGAAGGTCATCGAGCGCCTCTACGGCAACTCGGCACTGCTGAACGACAAGGGCCAGTACGCCTACTACGGCCGCGTCGGGGGCTGCCTCGTCACCGGCAACGAAGACGGCATCAAGCACTGCTCGATGAACATCCTCTACTCGCTGCAACACCTGGGCTATGCGATCCCGCCCCAAGCCGACGCCGGGTGGATCGGCGAGGCCGGCCCCGGCCCGTCGTACCTCGACGAGGGATCGGGCGGCCCCGACAACGACTTCACCAACCGGAACACCACGTTCATGACGTGGAACCTGCTCCACTTCGCACGCATGCTCACGGACGCGGGCGGCGTACCCGCGCACGGCAACCAGCGGTCGGAGTGGGACGCCGGCTGCCGCTTCGACTTCGAGAACCCCGAGCACCGCTGACGCTACGGCGACACGACACCGACACCGACACCAACACCGACGGCGACACGACAGCGACACGACGGCGGCCGCGCGAGCTAGCGCTCCTCGTCGACCGCGATGCCGAGCGCGGCAAAGGTGGCCAGCGCGAGCGCGATCACCTGCGACGGGTCGATCACGGCGCCCCGCAGCGAGTCGGCACCGCGAGCGTCCGCGAGCGTCGACCCGTGGAACCGGGCGTCCCGGAATTCGCCCTTGCCGAACTGCGCGCCGGTCAGGTCGCAGTCGAAGAACGTCGTGCCCCGAAGCTTCGCCGCGTACAGGTCAGCTGCGACCATCACGCAGTCGTCGAAGGCGACACGCTCCCCCGCGACCATCCGCAGGTTGACGTCGTCGAGCTTGCAGTCGGCGAACCGGACGTCGCGCAGGCGCGCGCCGCTCAGGTCGGCGCCCGTCAGGCGGCACCCGCGCAGCTCGACGCGCCAGAGCGCGGCCTCGGCGAGCGCGGCGCCGGATAGGTCGCAGTCGTCGAGGACGACGTCGGTGAGCCGCAACCGCTCGAACGCCATGCCGGAGAGGCGCACGTTGGCGAACCGAGACTCGGCGACCTCGACCGCGTCGGCCGACCCGAACGACGCGGAGCCACGGATCAGTGCGCCCGACACCGCCGCGTCGTCCACGAGCGCAGCGGCGTCGACGGCCTCCAACGAGGAGCTCTCGCCTACCCGCGGCTCGGAACGCACGCAGCATGATGCCCCCGCACTGGCTACGGGGTCGTGCGCGACCCCGCTTCGTGGAGGCGGAACCAGCGAAAGCCGTAGCCCGGGAGGTCGAGGTCGATCGAGGGCCCGTCCAACGTGCGTACCGGCTGCGCGCCGTCGATCAGGTCGACGAGCCGGTCGACCCCTTCGACGTCGCCGAGGGGCACCGTGACGTTCCGCGGCGCGGCCGACAGGTTGTGGACCGCGACCACCGCGCTCCGCTCCCAGTCGCAGCGGTGCGCGAGCACGGCGTTGTCGCCGGGGTCGAGCACGGTGCACCGACCCCACCCGATCTCGGGCGTCTCGCGCCGGCGGCGGATGATGCGCTCCATCCAGTTGAGCAGCGAGTCGTCGGCTCGGCGCTGGTCGGCGACGTTGACGGCCAAGGGTCCGAACTCCCCATCGACTACGGGCCGCACCAGCCGGGACGGTCGCGCCTTCGAGAACCCCCCGTTCTCCTCCGACGTCCACTGCATCGGCGTGCGCACGCTCGACCGGCCGTCGACGTCGAGGTTCTCGCCCATGCCGATCTCCTCGCCGTAGAAGAGCACCGGCGTTCCCGGCAGCGAGAACAACAGGCTGTACACGAGACGGATGCGGGCCTGGTCGCCCCCGACCATGGGCGGGAGGCGTCGCCGCAGCCCCCGGCCGAAGAGCTGCATGTGCGGCTCGGGCCCGAACGCGTCGAAGACCTCCTGGCGCTGCTTCTCCGACAGCTGGTCGAGCGTGAGCTCGTCGTGGTTGCGAACGAACGTCGCCCATTGCGAGTCGTCGGGAATGGCGGGCCGCGCCGCCAGCGCCTTCGCCAGCGGCCGCGCGTCCTGCCGCGCGAGCGACAGGTACATGTTCTGCATGACGGGGAAGTCGAACAGCATCTGCAGCTCGTCGCCGCTCGCGCCGCCGAAGAACCTGCGCAGGCCACGCGCAGGCAAGTTGACCTCGCCGAGCATCACCGCGTCGCCGGCGCGGCGCGAGACGAAGCCGCGCAGGTCCCTCAGCACCTCGTGCGGGTCGAGCGTCACGTCACCCGTCGAGATGCCTCCTGTCTCGACGAGGAACGGCACCGCGTCGACCCGGAACCCGTCGACGCCGAGTTGCAGCCAGAACCCGGCGATCTTGCCGATCTCGTCCCTGACCCTCGGGTTGGCGATGTTGACGTCCGGTTGGTGGGAGTAGAAGTGGTGGAGGTACCACTGCCCGGCCCGGTCGTCGTAGGTCCAGATGCTGTCTTCCGCGTCGGGGAACACGATGTCGGGCTTCGGCTCGGCCGGCGGCTCGTCGGCCCACACGTAGAAGTCGCGGTACGGCGACGTCCGGCTCGCCCGCGCCGCGCGGAACCACGGATGCTTGTCGGACGTGTGGTTCACGACCAGATCGATGATCACCCGCAGCCCGCGATCCTTCGCGGTGCGGACGAACGCGACGAAGTCGCCGAGCGAGCCCAGGCGGTCGTCGACGCCGTAGTAGTCGACGATGTCGTACCCGTCGTCGCGGTTCGGGGAGGGATGGAACGGCATCAGCCAGAGGCAGCTCACGCCCATGCCTGCGAGGTAGTCGACCCGGTCGGTCAGGCCCTCGAAGTCACCGTGGCCGTCGCCGTCGCGGTCGAGGAAGGTCTCGACGTCGAGGCAGTAGACGACGGCGTTCTTCCACCAGAGGTCGCTCGTGCGCGCCGTGCTCACGAACGCAGTTCCGGCAGCACCTTGGCCCCGAACGCGTCGATGAACCGCTCCTGCTCCTGGCCGACGTGGTGGAGGTACAGCCCGTCGAACCCCGCGTCGAGCAGGTCGCGGAGCTGGGCGGCATGCCGCCCCAGGTCGGACGACACGATCACCGCCCGGCGGACGTCGTCCGGTCGCACGAAGGCCGCGGCCGCCTCGAACTGCGCCGGCAGCTCGAGATTCCACGCCAGCGACGAGTCGAGCGCGCCGCTCGCCCACTGGTCGTGGGCGATGGCGAGCGCGTCGCTCTCGTCCTCCGCCCACGACAGGTGCACCTGCAGGTAGGCGGGCTTGCCCTCGCCGCCGCCCTCGCGAAACGCGTCGATCACCTTGCGCAGGTTCTCCGCCGGTTGGTTGACGGTGATGAGGCCGTCGGCCCACGACCCGACGACGGCGGCCGTCTGGGCGCTGACCGCGGCGCCGAACAAGGCCGGTGGCTCGGACGGCAGCGACCACACCCTCGCCCTGTCGACGGCGACGAGCCCGCGATGGGTGACCTCATCCCCCGCCAGCAGCGCGCGGATGACCTCGACGCACTCGAGCAGGCGCGCGTCACGCGTCGGCTTGTCTGGCCAGCGGTCGCCGGTGACGTGTTCGTTCATCGCCTCGCCCGACCCGAGCGCGGCCCAGAACCGACCCGGGTACATCTCGGCGAGGGTCGCGATCGCCTGCGCGGCCACCGCGGGGTGGTAGCGCTGCCCTGGCGCGGTGACCACGCCGAACGACAGCTCGGTGGCCTCGAGTGCGGCGCCGAGCCACGACCATGCGTGGCCGGAGTGCCCTTGACGCGCGGTCCACGGCGCGAGGTGGTCGGAGCACATGCCGGCGTCGAAGCCGGCGGCCTCGGCCGCCCGAACCGCGCCGAGCAACGCGCTCGGCGCGAGCTGCTCGTGGGACGCGTGGAAGCCCAGGATCGCCACGCGCCGACCCTTCCCCGGAACGCCGTTTCTCAGACTCCCGAAAGCGGGTAGGGCGGGCCCGGGATCGGAGGGGCGAGTGGCGCGCATCGAGGCGGATGTGACGATCGAGGACGGAACGGCCGGCGTCGTCCTCACGGGCGCGCTCGACCTCTACACCGCCCACAAGGTCGGCGCACTCCTGCGCCGGCTGATCACCGAGGGCTACCGCGACGTCGTCGTCGACCTCGCGGCCGTGGAGCGGGTCGACCCCGCTGGCGTCGGTGTGCTGCAGGGCGCGGCGTCGGTGCTCGCCGGCAAGAACGGCCGTCTCCGCTGCCGCAACGGCCGCGACGGGTTGGCGATCGACCTACGCGAGCCCGCACCCGCCGACAGCGCCGACAGCGAGAGCCCGGCCAAGCCCGACCTCGCCGCGATCAACCGCGTCCGCCACCCGCGTTCCGGAGGCAAAGGCGGTCGCCCGGCGACACCACTCGCCTCCAAGCCGACGCGAACGACCGCGCGCTAGCCCCCGCCCGCGCGGGACGCTTCGTCGCTGCGGTCGGCGTGCGCGGCGAGCACGTGGGCGACGGCGGCGGTCAGCTTGCGGGCCGTCGGGATGTGGAGGAACTCGTTCGGCCCGTGCGCGTTGGTTCCTGGGCCGAGCACGCCCGTCACGAGCAGGTCGGCATCCGGGAACCGCTCGGCGAGCATGTTGATGAACGGGATGCTGCCGCCTTCGCCCTCGAAGCCAGGAGGGTTGCCGAAGCACTCGATCGACGCGCGCCGCACCGCGTCGTCGAACCACGCCGACGCGCCGAGCGACGCCGCCCACCCCGCCGCCGACTCGACCCGGTCGACGGTGACGCGCGCACCGTAGGGAGGGTCGTTCGTGAGCGCGGCCCGCAGCGCGGCGGTGGCGGCCTCGGCATCGCACCCGGGCGGGAGCCGCAGCGACAGGTGGACCGCGGTGTAGGGCCGCAGCACGTTGCCCGCGTCCTGGAGCGAAGGCAGGCCCTCGGCCCCCGTGGTCGACAACGCCGAGCTCCAGGTACGGGCCAGGATCACGTCGACGGGATCCTCGTGCACCAGCCGCGCGCCTTCGACGAGTGGATAGCGCGTGAGCACGTCGTCGCCCAGCAGCGCAGCGGTCTCCTTCGCGAACGCCGCGTACTCCGACGGGACGGGCATCCGCAGTTCGGGCAGGAGCATCTCGCCCGTCGCCTCGTCCTCGATCCGCGACAACAAGCCGCGCAGGATGCGGAAGCTCGACGCGACGGTGCCCGACGCGCCCGAGTGGACGCCTTCCGTGAGCACGTCGACCCGCAGGTCGGCGGTGACGATGCCGCGCAGCGACGTCGTCATCCAGAGCCGGTCGAACGTCGCGCAGCCCGAGTCGAGGCACACGACGAGGTCGACGCCGGCGATGCGCTCCGACAAGGCGTCGACGTGCGTCTCCAGGTCGGTGCTGCCGCTCTCCTCCGACGCCTCGATGACGATCATGCAACGCGCGTGGTCGCCGCCCGCCTCGCGCACGGCGGCGATCGCGGTGAGCGCAGCGAAGGCCGAGTACCCGTCGTCGGCCCCTCCCCTGCCGTACAGGCGGTCGCCCTCCACGACGGGCTCCCACGGGCCGAGCCCGTCGCGCCACCCGGTCATCTCCGGCTGCTTGTCGAGGTGGCCGTAGAGCAGGACGGTGCCGGAGATCGAAGGCCGCGTCGCAGGCACGTCGACGACGACGAGCGGCGTGCGACCGGGCAGCCGCTCGACCTCGACCGTCATGCCGTCGACCGCGTGGCGCTCCAGCCACTCGCTCACGAGCCCGACGGCGCGTTCCATGTGGCCCGCCGCCTCCCAGTCGGGGTCGTAGGCCGGCGACTTGTTCGGGATGCGGATGTAGTCGTGGAGCGCGGGGAGGATGTCGCGCTCCCACGCCGTGTCGACGAAGCGGCCGACCGTCGTCGCGTCGAGGCTCATTGGCCGACCCTACGCTCCGCTCCGATGGCGACGAACGACCTCACGATCCGCGCCGCGACGGCGACCGACGTGCTCGCCGCGGCGACCGTGCATCGCGCCGCCGCGGTCGCCGCGTTCCGCTCGATCTTCCCGGAGACGGAGGAGCCGCCCGCGCTCGAGTGGCTCGTCGAGAACTGGTCGGAGCTCGTGTCGTCGCCGGACGGGGAGGCCTTGATCGCGGCCGCCGGCGACGAGGTCGTTGGCACGGTGGTCGCGCGCACCGACCCGCACGACCCGGCCGTCGGCCAGCTCCACCGGTTGTACGTGCTGCCCGAGCTCTGGCAAGGCGGCGTCGGGACCGCGCTGCACGACGCGGCCATCGATCGCCTGCGCGCCCGCGGGTTCGCGCGCGCCGGGCTGTGGGTCCTCGAACGGAACACCGCGGCCCGCGCCATGTACGAGCGCCGCGGCTGGGTGCTCGTGCCCGGTCGCGAGATGCGGTACGAGCCGAGCGGGGTGATCGAAGTCCGTTACGAACGCGAGCTCTGAGATCGGGCGGTCACCGACCACCTACGAGAGCCGTGGCTCGACGAGGATCTTGCAGTGGGTGTCGGGGTTGGCGAGGTCGGCGAACGCCTGGGGCACGCCGTCGATGCCGACGCGGCCGGTGATCATCGGCGCCACGTCGAGCTCGCCCTCCGCGACCGAGCGGAGCGTCTCGGCGAACTCGAACGGGGTGTAGCCCAGCACGAACGACAGGTCGAGCTCCTTGCCGATGCCGACCATCGGCCGGATCGAGTCCTCCTCCATGCACACGCCGACGATCACGATGCGGCTGCCGCGGGGCGCCGCCAGCATGGCGTCGTCGATCATGCCCGGGACGCCGACGGCCTCGAAGACGACGAGCGACCGCGACCCGTCGACGCGGCGCCACGCGTCGACCGCGCCTTCGTCCCGCGGGTCGACCACGACGTGTGCACCCATGCGTTCGGCGAGCACCTGCCTCGCAGGCGAGAAGTCGGCGGCGACGATGGGCTCGATGCCGCGACGGGCGAGGTCGGCGATCACCGCGAGGCCGACAGGGCCGCACCCGAGCACGACGGCCGCTGCGCCCTTGGCGATGCCCGACCGCTCGACCGCATGGCGGCCGACGGCCATCGGTTCCGTGAGCGCGGCGAGCTCGGCGTCGAGGCCGTTCGGCACCTTCAGCGCCACCATCGCGGACAGCACCATGCGCTCGGCGTAGCCGCCGGGGTAGTCGTTCGAGTACCCGACGCCGTGCATGCCCGACGGCCCGAACACCACGGGCATCGAGACGACGACGTCGCCCGCCGCCAGCGTGTCGCCTGCATCCGGGCCGACCTCCAGCACCTCGGCGGAGAACTCGTGGCCGAGCACGATGTCGCGCGTCAGGTCCATCACGAACGGCGTGTCCGCGAGCTTCGACATGTCGACCATGCGATCGCCGTGCTTCACGGTGTGGAGATCGGACCCGCAGATGCCGCACGCGATCGTCTGCACGAGCACCTGGCCATGGGTGGGGACCGGATCGGCGACGTCGTCGACGACCATCGCCCCTCTCCGCATCACTGCTGCGCGCACCGGCGCTCCTCTCCGCTCCGCGCCGCGGTCATCTGGCCGCGAGGACGGCTTGCGTCTGTGTGGTCAGCGCTACGAGGCGCCCCTGGTCGTCTTCCACCCTGGTCTGCACGAGGATCGTCGTCCGGCCGGTGTGGATGGGGACTGCCGTCGCGGTCGCCGCGCCGCTGGACACGGGCCGGCAGAAGTTCGTCTTCGACTCGATCGTCGCCGTGCCGGCCGCGCCCTCGGGGAGGTTGAGGAACGCGCACACCGCCCCGACCGTGTCGGCCAGCGTCATCAGCAGGCCGCCGTGGAGGATGCCGCCGGTCGTGCACCCGTCCTCGGTCCACGGCACCCGCCCGACGACCCGCTCCGGCGCCGTCTCGACGAGCTCGATGCCGCAATGCGAAGCGAAGGGCAGGCGGGCGCCGGCCAGTGGATCGGTGGTGTCGCTCACTGGCGGATCGCTCACTGGTGCACCGTCCACTTCGTGGCCGGTGCACCAGTCTCTGCTTTCCGCTCTCGGCTTCGCCGGGCCGCTCGGGCCCCGCTCGCCTTCGGTGCGCTGACGCGCCGTCTCGCCTCGCTCATGGCGCCGATCCTGGCACGGCCGGAACTTCGGCTGGCTAGGCCGCGAGGCGCGCCTTGCGCACCGCGAGGAGCAGCGGCCGCGTCGCGAGCGCCGGCGCGACGACCCACAGCGGGCGCTGCAGCCACCAGCCCGCCGTCGTCGTCTCCGGCACGGCGACCCCGACGAGGCCGACCGCGCCGTACGCCGCCGCGAAGCCGACGCCGTGCCAGAGGTACAGCGGCATGCTGTTGCGGCTCACCCAGCCGACCAACCGCGCCGCCACGGGTCGCTCGAGCAGCGCCGTCGCCCGGTCCCGCAGGAGCACCGCGACGCCGACCTGCAGCACGCAGAGGGCGACGATGCACACCGTCGGCGGCGCCATGTTCGAGAACGCCTCACCGGGCACGCCGACCATGGAGCGGGGGTAGTGGCCCATGTGGGTGAGCGCGATCAGCGCGTAGAGGCCGCCGAGGACGAGGCACCACGCGAAGCGGCGCGACGCCGTCACGAGCCGGTCATACGAGAACCCGAGCTGGTGCGCGAAGCCCCACACCGCGATCCACGAGAGCACCGAGGCGAATGGCACGTCGAAGCGGAAGCGCAAGACGTCGGCAAGGGCCGCCGCGCCGGCGAGGGTGACGAGCGCGAGCTCGCCGAACCGGCGATGGGCCCACGCCGCCACCGGCGTGGCGAACACGAGCACGACGTACACCCCGAGGAACCACAGCGGGCTCAGCACCAGGAGGAGGGCCCTCGGCAGCCAGTCGGGCGCGCCGAGGAAGTGGCCGGCGACGAGCCCGAGCCCGCCGACGATGCCGATCGCGAATGCCGCCGGCACGACGAGGCGACCGAGGCGCTTGCGCAGGAAGGTGGCGTACGACGCGCCGGGCTTCCACCCCCGTGCGTGCACGAATCCGCCCACCCAGAAGAACAGCGGCATGACCTGCAACAGCCACGTCAGGAGCCACACGCCCCTCGTCGTGCCGAGCGGGTTCGAGGCGTGCGGGCCGTCGGCCTTCCACACGACGACGGTGAAGACCCAGTGCCAGGCGACGACGACGAGCAGGCTGCCGGCGCGCAGGAGGTCGACGTACCGGTCGCGCGACGCCACCGGTGCCTGCGGCGCGGGGGTACGGGTGACGGTTGCGGTCATGGGTCCACCATCCGCCTCCGGGCCGCCGCAAGGAATCGGGGCCACCCCCCACCGCTCCCTGGGGGCCGAATGCGGGCGAGACTGGGGCGGTGCGACGGGTGGGCGACACGGGGCTGCCCGTCGAGGCGTCGATGGGCGACCTGCGCGCCGCGCTGGCCGGGACCGGCACCGCGGTCCTGACGGCGGAACCCGGCGCCGGCAAGACCACCGTCGTCCCCCTGCGCCTCCTCGACGAGCCATGGCTGGCGGGCCGCCGCATCGTCATCCTCGAACCGCGGAGGGTCGCGACGAGAGCCGCGGCCAGGCGCATGGCGTCGTTGCTCGGTGAGGACGTCGGCGACACCGTTGGCTTCCGCACGCGCGACGAGCGCCGCGTCGGGCCGTCGACCCGCATCGAGGTGGTGACCGAAGGGATCCTCACCCGCTGGCTGCAGTCCGACCCGGAGTTGCCGGCGATCGCGCTGGTCGTGTTCGACGAGTTCCACGAACGCAACCTCCAAGCCGACCTCGGCCTCGCGCTCACCCTCGACGTGCGGGGCTCGGTGCGTCCCGACCTCCGCCTGCTCGTCATGTCGGCGACCATCGACGTCGACCGGGTCGCCGCCCGGCTCGGCGGCGCGCCCGTCGTCCGCAGCGAAGGCCGCACGCACCCGGTCGACATCCGCTGGCTCCCCAAGGGCAAGCACGACCGGGTCGAGACGGCGGTGGCTGCTGCCGTCGCCAGGGCGCTCCGCGAGGAGCACGGCGACGTGCTCGCCTTCGTGCCCGGCGCCGCCGAGATCCGACGCGTCGTCGACGCGCTCGCCGACGCGCCGGCCGAGGTGCGCCCGTTGTACGGAGGGCTCCCTGCCGCGGACCAGGACGCGGCGCTGGTGCCGTCGCCCCACGGGTTCCCGCGCGTGGTCGTCGCCACCGACATCGCGGAGACGAGCCTCACGGTCGAGGGCGTCCGGGTCGTGGTGGACGCCGGCCTGGCGCGGGTGCCGCGGTTCGATCCACGCACGGGCATGACGCGTCTGCAGACGATCACCGCGTCGAAGGCGTCGGCCGATCAGCGCGCCGGACGGGCGGGTCGCGTCGAGCCGGGAGTCGCGTACCGCCTGTGGTCGAAGCTCGAGCACGCGGCCCGTCGCCCGTTCCTCGAACCCGAGATCACCCAGGTCGACCTGGCGGGCCTCGCCCTCGAGCTCGCGGCGTGGGGCGCGGGCGCGACGTCGCTCCCGTTCCTCGACCCGCCGCCGCGACGCGCTCTCGACGAGGCGCACGCGTTGCTCGCCGACCTCGGCGCCGTCGACGGGGACGGGCGGATCACCGACGCCGGCCGGCGCATGGCCACGCTGCCCTTGCACCCGCGGCTCGCGCACATGGTCGCCGCGGCCGCGCCACCCGACGGGTGGCTCGCGTGCATGCTCGCCGCGCTGCTCGAAGACCGCGACGTGCTCAGGGGCCGGCCGGACGACGTCCCGACCGACGTGGCGGAACGCTTGCGGCTCATCGCCGATCCGTCGGCGCGCCATCCCGCCGCGGACGGGCGGGCCATCGCGGGCGCGCGCTCGCGCGCCGCGGACATCGCCCGGCGGGCGGGTATCGACGCGAGCGGCGCGGACGGCGATCGCGCGGGCCGCGTGCTCGCGCTGGCGTACCCCGACCGGCTCGCGCAACGCCGGGACGTCAACCCGACCGGGCGGTTCAAGCTGCGGTCGGGCGCCGGGGCGTGGATGCCCGTGACCGACCAGCTCGCACGCGAGGAGTTCCTCGTCGCCGCCGACCTCGACGGCCACCGCAAGGACGCGCGGGTACGGCTCGCGGCGGCGGTGGACGCGACCGACGTGCTGTCGCTCTTCGGCCACCGCGTCGAGGAGCACGCGTCGTTGGTGTGGGACCGCGAACGCGACGACCTCGTCGCCCGCGTCGAGCGCACGCTGGGCCAGCTGCGGCTCGGCGTCGTCGAGCGCCGCCCCGACCCAGGGCCTGCGACGGAGCGGGTCGTGCGTGAGCGCCTGAAGTCGACGCGCCTCGGCGCGTTGTCGTGGACGCCGGCCGCCACCGACCTACGCGGGCGGCTCGCATTCCTCCACCGGCACGCGGGCGCGCCGTGGCCGGACGTCTCCGATGCCGCCCTCCTCCGCACGCTCGACGACTGGCTGGGGCCCCGGCTCTCGACCGTCACCGGGCGCGCCGGCCTCGAGGCGATCGACGTCGCCGCCGCGCTCCGGCGACTCGTCCCACCTGGCGCGCACCACGACCTCGACCGGCTCGCGCCCGCGCAGCTCACGCTGCCCGGCGGCCGGCGGGTGCGGGTCGACTACGCGGAGGAGCCGCCCGTCGTCGCCGTGCGGGTGCAAGACGTGTTCGGCATGGACACGACACCCGTGCTCGCGGGCGGCGTGCGCCCGGTGTTCCACCTCCTCTCCCCCGCGGGTCGCCCCGTCCAAATCACGTCCGACCTCGCGGGGTTCTGGAGCGGGTCGTGGCGGGACGTTCGCAAGGAGATGGCGGGCCGGTACCCCAAGCACCCGTGGCCGGAGGACCCGTCCGCGGGGTAGGACCCCGCCATGACCCAGGACGACCGCATCGCCAGCCGGGCCAAGAACCTCCGGCCCGAGGAAGAGAAGGCGGGCAGCGCCGATCCCGTGGCGCAAGCGGCCGCGATCCTCGAGGAGTCCGACGAGCGCCAGGCCGACCGCAACGCCGCGCCAGACACCCACCTGGAGAAGCGCACGTCCGACGAGGCCACGCCCCCGCTCTAAGCCGCTTGTTCGCGCTACGACCGCGCAGGGCGCGGACAACTGCGACGAAGCGCGTGACACGGCAGGTTCGTCGGCATGCGGACGGATGGTCCGGGGTACATGCGGATCGTCCCCCCAGACGCTCGTCTCGTGGAGCACCGACCCCTGCCTTCGCGCGCCCTCGTGGCGATCCTGTTGCTCCTTGCGGCAGCCCTGCCGGCGGTCGCGGGTGCCACCCCGTTCGCGGTAGCCGCAGGCGCGGCAGCAACCGGCACGACGGGGGCGAAGGCCGGCAACGGCGCATCCGCCACGTGGCCGTTCTCGTTGCTCGACGTGCCGGCCGACCGGCCGACCGGCGACGGCGTCACCGTGGCGGTGGTCGACTCCGGCATCGACGCCGGTCACCCCGCGTTCGCGGGCCGCATCCGGGCCACCGTCGACTGCGTGGGCGCCGACGGGTCGGCCGACCGCTGCCGCCGCGGTGGGGCCGACGACAACGGGCACGGCACGCACATCGCGGGCATCGTGGCCGCCGCGCCGCGTTCGGCGGGCGACGGACCAGAGGGGATCGCGCCGGGCGTCGAGTTGCTGTCGGTGCGTTCGCTCTCGAACACGTGCGACGGCAAGGGCGACGACCGGGAGTGCCGGGCCCTCGGTGAGCTTGGCGACGTCGTGGCCGGCGTGCGGTGGGCGATCACCCACGGCGCCGATGTCGTGAACCTGTCGATCGACGCGGGCGTCGACCTCGACTGGCGTCGCGGCGAGCTTGCGGCGGCGATTCGCTCCGCGTGGGCACGCGGCATCGTCGTCGTCGCCTCGGCCGGCAACCGGTCGGTCAAGGTGGACGACCCCGCGCTGCGCGACGTCCCCCTCGTCCTCGTCGGAGCGCTGGACACCTCGGGCGAACGCGCCGCGTACACGAACCTGCCGACGACGGCCCAGTGGGCGCTCATGGCGCCGGGCGGCGAGGCCGGGGGACGCTGCCCGGCCGGCGCGATCCGCTCGACGTACCCCCGCACGCTCGTCGCCGCGGGTGAGGGCTGCCTGGCGGGCACGTCGATGGCGGCCGCCTACGTGTCGGGCTCGCTCGCGAGCTTGATGAGCACCGGCATCGACGCCGAGCAGGCGCTCGCGCACCTGTTGTCCACGGCGGCGCCCTCGCAGAAGGGGCTGCCCGCGACCGTCGACCTCCGCGCCGCTCTCGAAGCCACCCCGACCGCCACCGTGCCGCTCGGGGCGACCGCGGCCGCGTCCGGCGACGCGGTGCCCGCAGCAGCCGAGGACGCGGGACCCGTCAGCCGCCTCGGGTCCGCGCTGTCCACGATGTCTGCGACGGCCGAGCGCCACCCGATGCGGGTGCGCGGGCTGGCGACCGCCTTGCTGCTCTGGATCGCGTTCGCCGCCTACTGGTGGTCGGAACGCAGGGGATCGAGCACCCGCCAGATGCGGTCGCTGACCTCGTCGACCGTGCCGACGCCGTCGACCCGGTAGAGGATCCCGCGGGTCTCGTAGTACCCGAGCAGCTCGGCGGCGGTGTCGTCGAACACCTCCAGGCGATGGCGGATAGTGGCCTCCGCGTCGTCCGTTCTGCCCTCGACCGTCCGGCGCTGCAGGAGGCGGCGGAGCAACTCCTCCGCCGGTACGTCGATGGCCAGCGCGACCTGCACCTCCACCCCTGCCGGGTGGGCCAGGTCGTACGCCACCTCGGCCTGGTGGGCGGTGCGCGGGAACCCGTCGAGCACGTAGCCGCCGGCCGCGGCCGCAGCCAGCACGGGCTGGGCAAGCACCGACACGACGATCTCGTCCGGCACGAGGTCGCCCCTGGCGACGTACGCCTTGACCTCCTCGCCGACGGGCGTGCCGTCGTCGACGTGGAGGCGCAGCAACTCGCCGCTCGAGATGTGGCGGATGCCGTAGCGGGCCGCGATCCGGGTCGCCTGCGTGCCTTTTCCGGCGCCAGGCGCGGCGACGAGGAGGACGCGCATCGGTCCATCCTTGCCGCTGGGACGCGGCCCCCGTGTCAGGCGGGCGTTTTCGTCTCCCGGAGGGTCCGGAAGGTGACCGAGTACCGCAGCGCCTTCGTCGCCGGGATCGTGTGTTGCCACGCCCATCGCGCCGCCCCCGAGATCACGTAGGCCGACCGCGGGGCGATGTCGACCGCGGCGACCTCGCGGTCCTGCCCCCTGCCCTTCTGGAACCGCATCCGGCACGCGGCGCCTGCGGAGATGCCGACGACCGCCGAGCCGAACTGGGGCGCGTCGCGGTGCCAGCCGATGCCCGCTCCCGGCGGGTAGCGGGTCACCAGCACCTCGACCAGGCGATCCTCGGCGACGCCGCTCACGTGCGCGGCTCTCGTGCGCAGCCATTCGAGGTCGGCCGGCAGCGGGTCGGTCGGCGCGACGGTGAACCGCTGGTAGTCGTACGACAGCCCGAAGTGTCGGACGGTCCGCCTCGCCGGCCGCCCGTGCATCACCACCTCCCGGTAGTCGAGGCCGTCGAGGCTCGCGAGCAGGCGGCGTTCCTCGTCCTCGTCGAGCGCCTCCGGCACGTACACGAACCCCTCGGGGGCGGCCACGGGCTCTACCTTTCCCTACGTGGTGTCCGTGCTCGGGCCGTGGCTGCTCGCGCTCGCGGCCGTCGCGCTCGTGGCCGGCGCCGTGCGGGTGCGATCGCGAGTGCCGTTCGTCGCCGGGGCCGCGGTCGCCCTGTGCGGTGCGACGGCGCTGTTGGGGTGGGCCCTCGTCACCGACGACTACACGCTGCGCTACGTCGCCGACACGGCGCGACGCGACGCGTCGCCCGCGTTGCGCCTGGCCGGGCTGTGGGGCGCGATGGCGGGCTCGCTCCTGCTGTGGGCGGCGGCCACGGCGACGTGGGCCGCGGTCGCCGAGCGGATCGACCCCCGCACCAGGCGGGTCGGCGCGTTCGCCACGCTGGCCCCCGTGGTGGCGTTGCTGACCGTCAGCAGGCCATTCGAGCGCCTCGACCTCCCGCCCCTCGACGGCGAGGGGCTGGCGCCGATCCTCGAGCACTGGGCGATGTTGATCCACCCACCGCTCCTGTACGCAGGGCTGACGGGGCTCGTCGTGCCCGCCGCGCTCGCCCTCACGGGGGCGGGGGCCGGCGCCGTCCGGCGCTGGACGCTGGCCGCGCTGCTACCGCTGACGGCCGGCATCGCGCTCGGCGCCCGGTGGGCCTACGTCGAGCTCGGCTGGGGCGGCTTCTGGGCGTGGGACCCGATCGAGAACGGCGCGCTGCTCCCCTGGCTGGCCGCGCTCGGCGCCGTTCACGAACGGCGGGCGCCCCCGCGCGCGGCCCGTCTCGCCGTCGCCGCCTTCTTCTTCGCCGGCGTCGGCACGTGGCTCACCCGCTCGGGCGCCACCGTCTCCGTCCACGCCTTCGCCGAAGCCCGCGCCGTCGGCTGGATCCTGCTGGCCGCCCTCGCCATCGGTCTCCTGGTTTTGGGCGCGAAAAGTGCCATATATGGCACGTTTCGCGCCCAAAACCAGCCGCGCATGTCCGCGGCTACGGCCGTCGCGCTGGCTTCGCTGGTCGTGGTGGCGGTGGGCACGCTGGTGCCGGCGACCCTCGGGATGGCACTCGACCGCCCGCGGACGATCGACCCGTCGTTCTTCACCCGGTTCGCGGCGCCGCCGCTCGCGGCGCTCGCGGTGCTCGCGGCCGTTGCCGGCTTCCGGCGCGCTCCGGGGCTCGGCGCGCACGCCGGTGCGGCGCTCGTGCTCGCCGGCGCCATCGGAACCGGCCTCGGAGCGGACGCCAGCGTCGTGCTCGAACCCGGCGAGTCCGCATCGGTCGGCGGCCACCGGATCACCGTCGAGCGCATCGCCGTCGACGGCCGCCAGATCACGTCGGCCATAACGATCGACGGCGACGCCGCCCAGGTGTCCCTCCGCACCAGCGGGTCACGCCGGGTCGTCACGCCGGAGACCGCGCTCACGAGCGCACCGCTCGAGGACGTGCTCGTCGCGCCGCGCATCCTCGAGGCCGACCCGCCCCGCGCGGTGCTCGACGTGCACGTCGAGCCGCTCGCCTCGCTCGTGTGGACGGGTGCCGCGCTCGCCG
This sequence comes from Acidimicrobiales bacterium, assembly GCA_036380695.1. Classification (GTDB taxonomy): domain Bacteria; phylum Actinomycetota; class Acidimicrobiia; order Acidimicrobiales; family CADCTF01; genus DASVEG01. Next base: position 295 of record DASVEG010000320.1, on the reverse strand, counting down.
TCTTCGGGTTCGCGGCCGCGCTGTTCAGCCGCCGCCGCGCTTCCGTTCGAGCAGGCGGTCGACGGTCGTCTTGGCCGCGGGTTCGACCGCCTCGACGGGCTCGACCTGAGCATCCTCCTGCGCGGCAGGAGCAGCCGCAGCAGGAGCCCTCGCCTGCCCCGGCCGGCGAGCGCGCACCGCGCTGAGGACGGCCGAGCGCGCCTGGCGCGCCGCGTGATCCGGTCGCCGCAGCGCCTGGATGCCCGCGCCCTGGAGGTTGAGGCGGCTGAGCGCGACGGCCAGTGGCCAGAGGAGG
>DASVEG010000319.1:0-2001 GCA_036380695.1 Acidimicrobiales bacterium | reverse complement strand
GCCCACGCCGCGAGCTGGTCGACGCAGACCTCGCACGTCACGTCCTGTTCGCCGGGGTGGTCGAGGGGGCCGCCGCCTCGGCCACCCCCGCGGTAGGTCCGCAGCCACTCGTGCCATGGGCGGCGGGCGTGGTCCGGCGTCGTGGCCGCGTAGTCGACGATCACGACTCGGCCGCGGTCGACGACGCGGAGGGCGTCGCGCACCCAGCCGGCCGCGGCGCGTTGCAGCGGGATGCGGGCGCCGGGCGGGACATCGGGGGCGAAGCGATCGGCGTCGGCGGCGAGGGCGGGCGACGCGGGCACGAGCACTTCGTCGAGGTCGGCGGAGACGCGGACCTCCGACCACTCCGACGCGTCAGCGGAAGGGGCGCCACGCTCGAGGAGCGAGAACGGGAGGTTGTCGAGGAGCTCATTGGCGATCACGACGCCGGTGATCGGACCGGCCGGCACGTCGGGGAGGGACGCGAAGCGGGGGCCGCGGCCCGGGAGGGCGCGAGCGCCGTCGTCGTCCTCCTCGTCGGCGGGGGCCATGGGGCCGAGGACGTGGGCCGCGGGGTCGATGGGGAGGCGCGTCGGGTGGCGCGATCGGAGGAGTTCGGAGCGTTCGACGAGGAGGTAGCGGAGAGCGGGGAGGCAGCGGGGTGAGGCGTCGAGGACGGCGCGAGCGAGGTCGCCCGTGCCGGCCGCGGCTTCGACGACGACGAAGGGGTCGGGCTCGCCGAGCTCGGCCCACCAGGCGTCGAGGGCTCGGGCGACGACGGCGCCGAAGAGCGGGCCGAGGGTGGGGCTGGTGAGGAAGTGGCCGCCGCGCGCGTCGGTGCCGGCGGCGCCGCCCTGCTCGTAGAAGCCGGCGCCGGGAGCGTAGAGCGCGAGGTCGACGAACTCGTCGAAGGAGATGGGGCCAGCGCGGTGGGCCCGCTCGCGGACGAGGTCGCGTACCCCCGTGGGCGCGTGCCCCGGGTCGCCCGGCGGGGGCGGCGGGGCGGGCATGGGCGCTACCGGTCCGCGGACGTAGGGGTGGAGGCGGAGCCGACGGCGGGGGCGTCGCTGGAGACGAGAGAGGCGGCATCGCCGAGGTCGGCGAAGACGCCGGGGACGGCGCCGAGCACGAGGGTGATCGAGGCCGTGATGGCGAGGGCGGCGCCGAGGGCTGCGGGCACGCGGATGGGAGTGCGGTCGTCGTCGGGGACGGGGCGCATCCACATCTCCCTGGCGATGCTCAGGTAGTAGAACGCGGCGATTACGGCGTTGACGGCGGCGATCACGCCGAGGGTGACCGACCAGCCGCCGCCGGCCTTGAGCACCGACTGGAAGACGACGAGCTTGGCGAACCAGCCGGCGGCGGGGATCACGCCGGCGAGTGAAGCGAGGAAGATCGTCATCATCACGGTGAGGCCGGGGGCGTACTGGAAGAGGCCACCGTAGGAGGAGATCTCACCGCTGCGCGTCTTGCGGGCGACGGCCATGACGATGGCGAAGGCGCCGAGGTTGGTGACGGCGTACACGAGCAGGTAGATGACGATCGCGGTCTGCGCGATCTGGGTGGCCTCGGGGTTGGCACCGGCGACGGCGAACGGCACGAGCATGTAGCCGGCCTGCGCGACCGACGAGTACGCGAGCAGCCGGACGATGTTGGTCTGCCGGAGCGCGATGAGGTTGCCGACGGTCATCGTCAGCGCGGCGAGCACCCAGAAGGCGGGGCCCCACACGTCGTGGTGGGCGAGGAAGCCGACGAAGACGATGTTCATGAGGGCGACGAAGCCTGCGGCCTTGGAGGCCACCGACAGGAACGCCGTGATGGGGGTGGGCGCGCCCTCGTAGGTGTCGGGCGCCCAGAAGTGGAACGGGACGGCGGAGACCTTGAAGGCGAAGCCGGCGATGACGAAGAAGATGCCGACGGTGACGATGGCGTCGAACTGGTCGGTGGTGACGAGGTCGCGGCCGATGCGGGCGAGGATGGTCGAGCCGGTCGCGCCGAACACGAGCGACATCCCGTAGAGCA
>DASVEG010000318.1:0-8438 GCA_036380695.1 Acidimicrobiales bacterium | reverse complement strand
CGCAGGGCCGCCGCGCTCACGAGCAACGGGGCGCCGGAGCTCGTCGAGGCCGCAGACCGGATCGTCGTCGCCCGCGACCGTCGCGATCGCGACGAAGCGGTCGCCGCCCACCAGCTCGTCGCCGCGTTCGAACGCCGGGCGCGCGAGGTGCGCGCCATGCTCGACGACTGACGCCTCCCGGATTTGGGCGCGATAAGTGCCACATGTGGCACTCATCGCGCCCAGAAAACACGGAGACCGGCTGAGGTGCGCGGGTCAGGCGGGGAGGTCGCCGGTGTCGAGCAGGTGGCGGAAGCCGGCCTCGTCGAGGATGGGCACGCCGAGCTCTTCGGCCTTCGACAGCTTGGCCGCGCCGGGGGCGTCGCCGACGACCACCGCGGTCGTCTTCTTCGACACGCTGCCAGGGGCCTTGCCGCCCCTGGCCTTGATGACGGCTTCGGCCTCCTCGCGTGAGAACCCCTCCAGAGCGCCGGTCACGACCACCGTCTTGCCGGCGAGCGTCTGCGGCTGCTCCTCGACGACCGGGCCCTCGAAGTTCACGCCCGCGGCGCGCAGCTTCTCGATCACCTCGCGGTTCGACGGCGACGCGAAGAACTCGCACACGCTCGCCGCGATCTTCGGCCCGATGCCCTCGACGGCCGCGACGTCGTCGACCGACGCGTCGAGGATCCGGTCGAGGTGACCGAAGGCTCGCGCCAGCACGTGCGAGCCGGTCACGCCGAGGCCCCGGATGTTCAGCCCGACGAGGAGGTTGCCGAGGGGCCGCGCCTTCGACTGCTCGATGGCGTTCAGGAGGTTGCGGATCGAGATCTCGCCGAACCCTTCCAGCGTGCCCAGCTTCTCGGCCGTCAGCGCGTAGATGTCGCTCACGTCGTCGAGCAGCCCCGCGCCGGTGAACAGGTAGGCCCGCTGCTCGCCGAAGCCCTCGATGTCCATCGCCGCGCGCGACGCGAAGTGTTGGATGCGCCCGGCGCGCTGCGCGGGGCACTCGAGGTTGTCGCAGTACGTGTCGCTTTCCCCCGGCGCGCGGCGGAGCTGCTCGCCGCACGAAGGGCACGACGTCGGGAACGTCCACTCCGGCGAGCCGGGCGCGCGCTCGTTCGTGGGGGCGGGGCCGACGACCTCGGGGATGACATCGCCCGCCTTGCGGACGATGACGGTGTCGCCGGGCCGCACGCCCTTGAGCCGCACCTGGTCTTCGTTGTGCAAAGTCGCGAGGCCGACCGTCGAGCCGCCGACGAAGACGGGTTCGAGGCGCGCGAACGGCGTCGCCTTGCCCGTCCTGCCTATCGACACCTCGATGTCGATCAGCTTCGTCGTGCGCTCCTCCGGCGGGAACTTGAACGCGATCGCCCACCGCGGCGCCTTCGACGTCGATCCCAGCTCGCGGCGTTGCGCGAGGTCGTCGACCTTCACGACGACGCCGTCGATCTCGTACGGCACGTCGTGACGCTCCTGCTGCCACCGCGCGCAGTACTCGTGCACGCTCTGGAGCGACGGCAGCACTTCGATGCGCGGGTTCACGGGAAGTCCCCACGAGTCGAGCGCGGTGAGGGTCTCGGAGTGGCGGCGGAACGCCGGGCCGCCTTCGAGCGCGCCGAGCTGGTACGACCAGAACGCCAGCGCGCGGCTCGCGGTGATCGACGGATCCTTCTGGCGCAACGAGCCGGCGGCGGCGTTGCGGGGGTTGGCGAACAAGCGCGCGCCGTCGGCGAGCTGGCGCTCGTTGAGCGCCTTGAACGAGTCGAGCGGCATGTACAGCTCGCCGCGCACCTCGACGACCGCGGGCGCGTCTCCCTTCAAGGTCTTCGGGACGTCGTCGATGACCCGGACGTTCGCGGTCACGTCCTCCCCCATCCTGCCGTTGCCCCGCGTCGCTGCCCGCTCGAGCTCGCCGTCGCGGTACACCAGGGAGAGCGCGACGCCGTCGATCTTCAGCTCGCACGCGTACGCGACGTCACCCGAGATGTAGCGCTCCATCCGCCTGCCCCACGCGATGAGCTCGTCGAAGGAGAACGCGTTGTCGAGCGACATCATCGGCACGAGGTGTTCGACGGGCGCGAACTGCACCGATGGAGCACCACCGACCCGTTGCGTGGGCGAGTCGGGCAGCCGCAGCTCGGGGTGCTGCTCCTCGATGCCCCGCAGCTCGCGCACGAGTTGGTCGAACTCGTAGTCGGTGATCTCCGGCGCGTCCTCCTCGAAGTAGCGCCGGTTGTGGTGCTCGATCTGCGCGCGCAGCTCGTCGGCACGCGCCGCGGGGTTCGCCGAGCAGCTCACTGCGGCGACGATAGCGGTGGGTCGTGCGGTTCAGGCGCCGACGGACATGCGCGCCGCGTAGGCCTGGTCCTGCACGCGTTGCGCCACTTCGCGCACCAGCCGGAAGACCGTGGGCACCTGCGCCGGATCGTGGAACGCGAGGCCGCACGCGGGGGTGATCAACGACTGCGTGCGCAACGCGACGGGGTCGCAGCCAGCGGCGGTGAGGCCGGCCCAGACCTCGTTGAGACGGAGCCAGTGCGTGTCGTGACGGTCGCCGAACGGCCGGTCGGTCGGCACCACGCCCCACGCCACCCAACCACCGCGGTCGAGGAACACGGCGAGGCCCGCGGCGTCGTCGATCACTGCCGGGGACGCGGGCAGCGACACGAGGTCGGGCCCGGCATGCAGCACGAGCGACCAGTCGACGGGGCCGCAGCAGTGCACGCCCTGGAACGCCGCGCCTGCCGCCGTCGCGGACGCGAGCCCGCCGGACAACAGGTCGACGGTGTCCTCTGGCACGAGGGGGAACCCGGGATGGGTCGCCCGGGTGAGCGACGGCTCGTCGAGGACGGCGACGACCGGCGCGCCAGGCGACCGTTCGTGCACGGCGGCCACGAGCGAGGCGACACGCGCCTTGACGGTCGCGGCCGCTACCTCGAACGCGCGGCTGGCTCGCGCGCCGGCGTCGACGAACGCGAGCCCGAGCGTCACGGGCCCCGTGAGCTGCACCTTGATCGCGGCCGTTCGGCCCGCGCATGCGTCGAGGAAGGCGAGCGTGCCTGCCCACGCCTCGGTGCACAGCGGCGCGCCGTCGTCGACCGGACCGAACCGGCGGCGGTCGATCGCGATGGCGCCGTCGTCGCCGACCGCCACGCCAGGTAGCCCGACCGCGACCTGGGCGAGCATGCCTTCGCGTGGGTTGCGGCGCGGGAGCTGCGGCGCCGCCGGCAGCTCGGGGTGCAGCGACAACGTCACGGAGGCGGCGACCGCGGCATCGTCGAACGGCAGGCTCCCGACGCCCGTCGGGGTGCCCGCGTCGAGGATGGCCGCGAGGGTCACGACGCGGTGTCCTCTGCCGTCGCCGACTCGTCGGGCTTCGCGGTCTTGGCGGTCTTCGAGGCACGCGCCGCCCGCTTCGATGCCGTCGCCTTCGATGCGGTGGAGGAACGCCCGGTCTCTGCTGCGACCGCGGCAGCGACGACTTCGCGGCTCGCGTCCAGCACGGCGAGGAGATCTTCCGCGGGCGCCGACTCCTGGCGGATCGCCAGGCTGTACCGCTTGATGATCTCGAGGTCGACCAGCCGGACCTCGCCCATGCCCATCCCCCCGTACAACTCGTTCCGCCGCGCGCCACCGTACCGCTCGATCGACCTGAACCCCAAGCTGGCCGGTCGCGACGAGCGTCTGGAAGAGTGCGCAGGTGTCCCCCGCACGACTCCTGCCCTGGCTGCTGCGCGCCGCATGGGTCGTGCTCCCCGTCGCGGCAGGGCCGGCATTCGACGACGCGTTGTCGGGACGGTCGGGCGGCGTGCAGTCGGCCGGTTCGGTGCTGCTGTGGGCAGGGTGGGCGACGGTGTTGTGCGCGTCGTTGGTCCTGCATCCCGCGGCGCTCACGGTGGTCCGGATGGGTACACCCGCCGCGGTCGTCGCAGCGTTCGTAGCCGCTCTCGGCGGCTCGTCGGTCGGTGCCGCGACGGCAGCGGCCGTCGCCACGCTGGTCGCGACGTTCGCCGCGTTCCTCCCGACGATAGGGGTCGCGTTCGTCAACGGTGCCGCGTACCCGAACGAGCGTCGGTTCCCGCTGCGGCCGCCCGGCCCCCTGGTCGTCGGGCCGATCGTGGTGGCCTGGACGCTCGCCGTTGCGCTGCCGGCGACGGGGGTCATGCTCCTCGCCGCGGGCCGTCCCGTCGTCGGTGGCGTGGCGACCGTCGCGGGCGTCGCCTCGGCAGTCGTGCTGTCGCGCTCGATGTACTCGCTCGCTCGCCGGTGGATCGTGTTCGTGCCCGCCGGCGTCGTGGTGCACGACCCGCTCACGCTGGCCGACCCCGTGCTGCTGCGACGGCGCGACGTGACGTCGCTCGCGCTCGCGCCGGGGACGACGGACGCGCTCGACCTCACCGCGCGTGCGTTCGGCCTCGCGATCGAGATCGCGGCGCGTGACGAGGCCACGCTCGTGCTGGTGACGCCGCGGTCGCGCACGCCGGTGACGGAGCGGGCGACGAAGCTCCTCGTCACGCCGACGCGCCCTGGGGCGGTGCTCGCCGAAGCGAGGGCTCGCCGCTTCGACTGAGCGGCTACAGCGTCCGGCCCAGCACGAAGCCGATCACCAGGCAAGCGATGCAGAGCGCGGCGACGGCGAAGAACGCAGCACGCGGGTCGTTCGGGAGCTCGCGCGCCGGGCGATCGCGATCGCGATCGTCGCCGGGGGCGCTCTGGTCGCTCACGCGGCCAGACCGGACCCGATCACGACGTCGCCGTCGTACAACGCGATCGTCTGTCCGGGTGCGACGCGGCGCTGGGGTTCGTCGAGCTCGAACCGCCCGCTGCCCGCGTAGCGCGCTCCCATCGGGCGGCCGTGCGCGCTGGCCTGTGCGAGCACGTTCGTCCCTATCGCCGGCTCCCCGATCACCCACGCCGGCCCGTCGACCGCGAGGTCGCGCACGAGGAGGTCGTCGTCGCGACCGACCGTCACGACCCCTCGCGGGATGTCGACCGCGAGCGCGTAGAGCCTCTCGCCGCCTCCTGCCGACCCGAGCCCGCGGCGCTGGCCGACCGTGACGAGCTCGACGGCCGCGACGGCACCGACCTCACGGCCATCCGTGTCGACGACCCGCCCGGGCCGGAGGGGGATGCGGTCGCCGAGGAACGCCTCGCGGCCACCAGCCGTCGCGCTCACGAAGCAGACGTCTTGGCTGTCGGGCTTCGCGGCCGTGCGCAGCCCGAGCCGCGATGCGTGCCGCCGCACGTCGGCCTTCGTCATCGCACCGACGGGGAAGTGGATCCGTTCGAGCTGGTCGGGCGTGAGCATCGACAACACGTACGACTGATCCTTCGCGGCGTCCTCGCCGCGGCGAAGCACGGCGCGGTCGCCACGCCTCGCCACCCGCGCGTGGTGCCCGGTCGCGATGGCATCGAAGCCGAGCTGGTCGGCGCGCCGCAGGAACCGGTCGAACTTGAGGTGGCGGTTGCACTCGACGCACGGGTTCGGCGTGCGGCCGGCAACGTGGGCCTCGACGTACGGGCCGACGACATGCTCTTCGAAGTCGTCCGTGAAGTTGAAGACGTGGTGCACGACGCCGAGCTGCTGCGCGACGCGGCGCGCGTCCTCCACGTCGGCCACCGAACAGCACCCCGAATCGCTCGGCCCGCCCCACAGCTTCATGGTGGCGCCCACGACCTCGTGGCCGGCTTCGGCGAGCAGCGCGGCAGCGACGGACGAGTCGACGCCACCGGACATCGCGACGAGGACGCGCACGTCAGCCCCGCAAGCGAGCGACGGCGTCGACGACCGCCTTGCTCGCCACCTCGACGTCGTCCTCGGTCGTCGAGGGGCCGAGGGTGAGTCGCACCGCACCCGACGCCTCGTCCCGCGGGATGCCCATGGCCACGAGCACGTGCGAGGGCTCGATGGCTCCGCTCGCGCACGCGGAGCCCGCCGACGCGCAGATACCGGCTTCGTCGAGCAACACGAGCAAGGACTCGCTCTCGACGCCCCGGAAGCGCAGGTGACAGTTGCCGGCCACCTTGGTCGAGCGGTCGCCGGTCTCCACGGCGCCGTCGACGGCCGAGAGCACCGTGTCGGCGAGGCGGTCGCGCAGCGGGCCGGCGCGGTTCACGACGGGGGCGCGTGTCTCCACGGTGGCCGCCGCGGCGGCGGCCATGGCGACGATGCCGGCGACGTTGTGGGTGCCGCTCCGCAGCTCGCGCTCCTGGCCCCCGCCCACCAGGAGCGGCGCGAGTTGCGTCCCATCGCGAAGCACGAGCGCGCCCACACCCTTTGGCCCGCCGAACTTGTGCGCGCTGACCGACACGAGGTCGCACCCTGCCGCGAGGGTCGCTACGTCGAGCCACGGGAACGCGTGGACCGCGTCGGTGTGGACGGCCGCGCGGGGCGCACGGCGGCGAACGACGTCGACCACGTCGCCGAGCGGCTGGACGACGCCAACCTCGTTGTTGGCGAGCATCACCGAGACCAGGGTGACGGACTCGTCGATGGCCGCGGCCAGCGCGTCGAGGTCGACCACACCGTCGGCGCCGACGCGGACCGTGCGCCCGCAGGCGGACTCGACGGCGTGCAGCACGGCGTGGTGCTCGACCGCCGAACACACGACGGTGCCGCCTCGGGCCCGATGGACGCCGAGCACCGCGAGGTTGTCCGCCTCCGTGCCTCCGCCCGTGAAGACGACCTCGCGCGGCTCGCACCCCAACGCCGCCGCGAGCACGTCGCGCGCTTCTTCTATCGCCTGCTTGGCGCGCCGCGCGAAGGCATGCGAGCCGGACGGGTTGCCGAAGTGCTCCGTCAAGAACGGCAGCATCGCGGCGACCGCCTCCGGCCGCAGCGGCGTCGTCGCGGCGTGGTCGAGGTAGACGGGTATGCGCCCAAGGCTACCGGCGCATACGGCGCGGCGATTCTGCGCGACGAGAGGGGCGAGTACCGCCCGTCAGGCGCGCAAGATCGGTTCAGGCGGGCGGCGCGTACCCATCGCGCGGCGCGACCGTCGGCGCGGGCGCCGTCCGCTGCGCCGCGTGCGGAGCGTGGGTCGCCGCGGTCGGGAGCGTGCCCCACACGGATAGGAACGGAGCGCCGGTGGCGCGGCCGGCCGGTCCAGCCATCCGTTGCTGGTACGACGCGGCGATGCACACGAGGAAGGCCTCGGCGTCGACACCCGGCGGCGGCGTCGTGCGCAACCGCTCCACGAGCGGGTCGGCGAGCCGCACGGCCAGGTCGCCGCGCACCGCGGCCGGGAAGGTCGATGCCCGGAGCAGAAACGAGCGCACCGCGCCGTAGTCGTCGTGGTCGAGCACCGCCGTCGTCAGCGTGGCCGCGTACGACTCGAGACCTCGGGGTGGTGTGAACCGCATCGGCTGCGGCGACGACGCCGCGCTGCGCTCGCGGAGCACCATCGTCCCTGCGACGAGGTCGCCGATGCGTTGGTTCCGCTTCGTCACCAACAACGCCACGATGCCGACGGTGAAGTTCGTGGCGTACCAGTCGACGAGCCCGAGGATCGAACGGATCGCTGCGTGCCGGAACCGGATGGGAGCACCTTCGACGGTGACGACACGAAGGCCGAGCGCGGCCTTGCCGACGGTCCGCCCCCGCCAGAGCGTCTCCAACAGCACCGGGTACCCGAACAGGACGAGGAACACGAGGATGTAGACCAGCGCGCTGGCGATGCCCTCCAAGGCACCGAAGGCATCGAATGACGCCACCAGGGCGAGGCCCGACAGCCCGCCGATGAACAACCCGACCTGGATCGCGAGGTCGAGCAGCCCCGCGAGCATCCTCGATCCGATCCCCGCCGTCTCGAATTGCAGGACGACGGCCTCCGGCGTGACGATCGGCGCGGCCACCGCCGGTACGGTACGCGGAAATGGACATCGATCGGTTCGTCGCCACGAACCAGCCGACGTGGGACCGCCTGGCGATGCTCACCAAGCGCGCCGGCGGCGGCCTCGGCCGGATGCAGGCGGCCGAGATCGACGAGTTCGTGCGGCTGTACCAGCGGGCGTCGACGCACCTCTCCTACGCCCGCACCTATTACAACGACCTCCCGCTCGTCGCCAGGCTGACGGGTCTTGTCGCCACCGCCAACGCCATCGTGTACGGCACCCGGCCACGGTCGTTCCGGACGTTGGCGAACTTCTTCACCACGACGTTCCCGGCCGCGCTGTGGCACTCGCGGCGGTTCATCGCCATCTCGGCTGCGCTGTTCTTCGTTCCCGCGATCGTCGTCACCGTGTGGCTGGCGAACTCGACGGAGGCGATAGACGCGCTCGGACCCCCGGCGCTCCGAGAGGCGTACCTCGAGGAGGACTTCGAGGCGTACTACTCCTCGGAGCCCGCGAGCTCGTTCGCGGCGAAGGTCACCACCAACAACATCCAGGTGGGCTTCCTCGCGTTCGCGGTCGGGATCGCGGCGTGCATCCCCACCGCGTTCGTGCTCGCCTTCAAC
>DASVEG010000317.1:0-5284 GCA_036380695.1 Acidimicrobiales bacterium | reverse complement strand
GGCGTGATGGTGCTTCGCCGGACCGACGCCGAGTCCGAGGAGATGGCCGCCGCGGTGCGGGACGCCCGGTTCATCTACCTCGGGGGCGGGTCGCCGCTGCACCTGCGGTCGGTGCTGAAGGACTCGCTCGTGTGGCAGGCGATCGTGCAGGCGTGGGACGGGGGAGCGGTGCTCGCCGGTTCGTCGGCGGGGGCGATGGTGCTGTGCGACCCGATGGTCGACCCGCGCGGCGGTGCGTTCACGCTCGGTCTCGGGCTCGTGAACACGATGACGGTGATCCCGCACGCGAACACGTGGTCGCCCGAGAAGGCCCAGCGGACGTTCGCGCTCGCCCCGAAGGGCGTTGCGGTCGTCGCCCTCGACGAGCAGACCGCCATCCTCCGGTCGCCCGAGGACGGTGGCCACTGGCGCGCGTCCGGCGCCGGTACCGCCACCGCCTGGGTCGACGGCCACGAGGTCCCCCTGTCCTCCCTCGACGCCTGACCTTCTCGTTCTGGGTGGATGAACCCGGTCTATGGCCGGACTGGTCCACCCAGAAAGCGGAGGAGGCTCGCGATCGTCGAGGTGGGTCGGTCGACGAGCGCCCGGGGCGTGACCGTTCGCACCTGGTAGCCGGCCTCCTCGATGGCGGCTTCTCGCTCGACGTCGTAGTCGTGGCTGCGGATGTCTCCGTGGAAGGCCAGACCAGCCACCTCCACGACCTTGCGCCGCAGAGGCCAGCAGGAGTCGACGACAGCCACGGACCCGTCGCGCAGCGGGATCTCGAACTGGCGAATGGGCATCTCGATGCCGGCGTCCGCGAGCGCGGGCGTCAGCATTCGCCACAGCAGCACCTCGGCTGCGCTTCCGGGGGCGCGGTGCCCGTCGGCGTATTGCGCGGCGATCTCCCGGAGCCTGCGGGTCCCCGTCCGCCCCTTGCCGCCACAGTCGCGGCAGTACGCGAGGCACTTCTCGGGCGATGTCGCTCCCGCGCGCCACGCCGACGCGAACGCCTTCTCTGTCACCACCGGTGGGACGATGGCCCCGGACTCGAGCAGCGTGCGCTCCGGCGACGTCACGGGGATCCCGCGTATCCACCGGATCGGCTCAAGCCGTCGGGACCTATGCACGACCGCTCCCTCGATGACCACCTGCGTCGAGTGCACCACGGTGACCTCGACCGGCGCCGACGCCAACCCGTCGAGCCCCCACAGCCGTATGGCCGCGCGATGCGACGCGACCGCGGTCGCCCCGCCGGCGAGACAGGCGGCGAGAACGCGCTCCTCCCAAGAAGGTGCCCCGACACCCACCAGGTACACAGCGTCGTGCAGCCGAGTCCACCGCCGGTGCTCGACCCGCCACTCGATTTCGTCGTCCGACCCGCCGAGCGCGAGCACCTCGCCGCGGGTCACCATTCTCCGACCACGCGAATCAGCCAGCGCGGCGATGGCTTCGTCAAGCGAACCCATGCGCCACCCTCTCGCGCGGGTGCGACAACAAATGCTTCTGGGTGGATGAGTCCGGCTATACGCCGGACTCATCCACCCAGAACGAAAGAGAGGGAGGACTGAGTCAGTCGGCTTCGGTGATGGTGACGGACTCGATGACGACGTCGGTGGACGGGCGGTCGCCGGGGCCGGTCTTGACCTTCTCGATCTGGTCGACGACGTCGAGGCCGGCGACGACCTTCCCGAACAGGGAGTACTGCGGGGGGAGGCTGACGCCCGAGGGCCCGGAGATGATGAAGAACTGCGAGCCGTTGGTGTTCGGCCCGGCGTTCGCCATCGCGAGCGACCCGAGCTCGTAACGCCCGGCCTTCGGCAGCTCGTCCTCGAACTTGTACCCGGGGCCGCCCCGCCCGGTGCCGGTGGGGTCACCGCCCTGGATCACGAAGCCCTGGATGATGCGGTGGAAGATGACCCCGTCGTAGTACCCCTCGCGGGCGAGGAACACGAAGTTGTTGACCGTCTTCGGCGCGGCGACCGGATCGAGCGCGATCGTCATCGTCCCCATCGACGTGCGCATCTCCGCGGTGTACCGCTTCGACGGGTCGATCGCCATCGCCGGGGCGGCGTCCCATTGCTTGCCCATGCTCGTTACCTGCTACCTCTCCCCGGCTATCCGGCGGTCTCGATCGTCACCTTGACGATCTGGTGCTTCACCTTCGGCTCGCCCTGCTCACTGCCGTCGGCCTCGATCTTCTTCACGACGTCCATGCCATCGACCACCGTCGCGAAGAGCGAGTACTTCGCCTCGCCCCCGACGGCCTGGGTGAGCGTCTCCGCGCCCTTCTGGCTGGTGACGATGAAGAACTGCGACCCGTTGGTGTTCGGCCCGGAGTTCGCCATAGCGACCGAACCCTCGGCGTAGTCGCCCGGCTCGGGCAGCTCGTCTTCGAACGAGTATCCGGCGTCGCCCGTGCCGTCGCCCTTGGCCACGTCGCCGCCCTGCACGACGAAGTCCTGGATCACCCGATGGAACGGCACGCCCTCGTACGCCTTGTGGCGGGCGAGGAAGACGAAGTTGTTGACCGTCTTCGGCGCCTTCTCCTCGAGCAAGTCGATCGTGAAGGTGCCGACGTCGGTCTCGACGACGGCCTTGTAATCCTTGCCATCCTCGAGGCAGTTCGGCGGCGATTCCTTGAAGGCGGTGTTGCGCTCGGACGCGCCACCGTCGGGCGGGCATTCGGGCGCGATCGCGTCGGGGTTCGGCTCGCGATCGTCCTGCGTCTCCGCGTCTTCGCCCTCGTCCTTCGCGTCGGCGTCGTCGCCCGACGTCACCTCGGTCCCGTCGTCGCCGCTCTGGCTGACGACGAACCCGATCCCGAAGATGACCGCAATCAGGGCGACGATCGCAATGATCTGTCGCCGCCGTTGCGCCCGTTTCTGCGCGGCCCTGGCCGCCTCACGCCGGACCTCACGACCGGCGCGCTGACGCTCACGCTTCTCCGAAGGCATGAGATTGCACGCTAATACGACGAACCGTCGCCCCTACACTCCAGGACCGATGCCCCTCGTCGTCCAGAAGTTCGGTGGCACGTCCGTCGCGGACGCCGACCGCATGCGTGCGGTGGCCGACCACGTCGCGCGCACCCACCGGCACGGGACCGAGGTCGTGGTGGTCGTGAGCGCGATGGGCAAGGAGACGGATCAACTGATCCATCTCGCCTCCGAGATCTCCCGCACCCGCCCAGGGCGCGAGATGGACATGCTCATCACTGCGGGCGAGCGGAAGGCGATGGCGCTCCTCGTCATGGCGCTGCACGACCTCGGCGCCGACGCCGTCAGCTTCACCGGGAGCCAGGCCGGGCTCATCACCGACACGCAGCACACGAAGGCGAAGCTGCTCGAGGTCCGGCCCGACCGGATCCGCGAAGCGCTCACGAAAGGCCAGATCCCCGTCGTCGGCGGCGCTCAGGGGATGAGCACCGACCGCGACGTCACCTTCCTCGGCCGCGACGCGTCGGACATCACCGCCGTCGCGCTGGCGCAGGCCCTCGGTGCCTCGCATTGCGAGCTGTACACCGACGTCTCCGGCGTGTTCACCGCCGACCCCCGGCTGGTGCAGGCGGCGAGGAAGATCAACCGCCTCTCGTTCGAGGAAATGCTGGAAATGTGCGCGGTCGGCTGCCCGAAGCCCGCGATGCGCTCGGTGGAATTCGCCCGCAATCACAAGGTGCGCCTGCACGTGCGCTCGAGCTTCACCTGGGAGCCCGGCACGTGGATCGAGGAGGAAGACCCGACCATGGAACAACCGATCATCTCCGGCGTCGTCGCCGACGCGTCCGAGGCGAAGGTGACGGTGACGGGCGTCCCCGACCATCCCGGCGTCGCCGCTCGGCTGTTCCGCGCGCTCGCCGAGGAACACGTGAACGTCGACATGATCGTGCAGAACGTCTCGATCCAGGGCCACACCGACATCTCGTTCACCGTGCCGAAGGACGACGTCGACACGAGCCTTCGCGTCACCAACGCGCTGATGCCCGAGATCGGCGCGACGGGCGTGCAGGCCGACGGCGACATCGCCCGCGTGTCGCTGGTCGGCGCGGGCATGAAGACGCATCCCGGCGTTGCCGCCACCATGTTCGAGGTCCTCGCCGACGGCGGGATCAACATCGACATGATCTCGACGTCGCCCATCCGCATCTCGTGCGTCGTCCGCGACGCGCAGGCGGAGCAGGCGGTGCTCGCACTCCACGCGGCGTTCGGACTGGAGGGTTGACATGACCGACCGAGCTGACGGCCCTCGCCTCGCCATCTTCGGCGCCACCGGCCAAGTAGGAACGGTGATGCGCCAGATCCTCGACGAGCGCGCCTTCCCCGTCGCGTCCATGCGCTACTTCGCGAGCCCTCGCTCGGTTGGGAAGCGCCTGCCATGGCGCGGCGGCGAGGTCGAGGTCGAGAACGCCTGGGACGCCGACTACTCCGGCATCGACATCGCGCTCTTCAGCGTCGGCGCAGATGCATCGGCCGAGCTCTCGCCACGAGTCGCCGAGGCGGGCGCGATCGTGGTCGACAACTCCAAGGCGTTCCGCATGGATCCCGACACGCCGCTCGTCGTCGCAGGGGTGAACGACCACACGCTCGCGGAGATCCGCCGGGGGATCGTCGCCAACCCGAACTGCACGACCATGGCGGCGATGCCCGTCCTCAAGCCGCTGCACGTGGTGGCGACGCTCCGCAGCCTGGTGGTCTCGTCCTACCAGGCCGTCTCGGGCGCGGGCACGGCAGGCCCTCCCGAGCTACTCGAACAGACGTTGGCCGCCGGGGACAAGGCCGCGGAGCTGACCTTCGACGGGGGCGCTATCGACTTCCCGCCTGCGAAGGAGTTCCCGACGACGATCGCGTTCAACGTCGTGCCGCTCGCCGGCACGCTGGTGGGCGACGAGACCTCGGAAGAGCTCAAGCTGCGCGACGAGACGCGGAAGATCCTCGAGATCCCGGAGCTGCCGGTGTCCGTCACGTGTGTACGCGTGCCGGTGTTCACGGGGCACTCGCTGTCGATCAACGCCGAGTTCGACAGCGCACTGCCCCCGGAGCGCGCGATCGAGATCCTGCGCGACACGCCGGAGGTGGTGGTGACCGACGTGCCCACGCCGCTCGACGCGGCAGGGAAGGACCCCGCCTTCGTCGGCCGTATCCGTCGCGACCCAACGGTGGAGCACGGCCTCGCGCTGTTCGTCTCGAACGACAACCTGCGCAAGGGCGCGGCGTTGAACGCCGTCCAGATCGCCGAGCTCCTCGCCTAGGCCTTCAGGCGGTACAGGCGCAGGGGATGGAGGCGCAGCGGGGGCAGCCTCCGGCGT
>DASVEG010000316.1:0-29595 GCA_036380695.1 Acidimicrobiales bacterium | reverse complement strand
ACGAGCGAGCTCGCGAGCTGGTCGGCCTGGCGGCGACCGACCTCGTCGAGGCCCGGGTCGGCGTCCGCGTCCCACGCGGCCGCGGCCCGCCCGTGGCGGACGAGCACGACGTGTCCCACTACAAGCCTGTGACGAGGTCGTCCTCGACCGTGCCGGCCGGCGCCCCGCGACGGATATAGAACTCCGTCCCCCACGTCAGCGCGTAGATCTCCGGCGGCATGCTGAGGAAGAACGAGGTCTCCGCGATCTGGCTCTTGTGCGCAGCCATGGCCGCTCGCTTCGCCTCGAGGAAGTCGCGCACGTCGACCCGGGTGGTGATGCGCTCGCCGGGCATGCCGAACGTCGCGGTGTCAGGGACCTCGCCCTCGAAGTCGACGGCGCCCGACTCGCGACCGACCTCCATGAGCATGCGGACGTGGTCGCGGTCGTACGTGCTCTCGTACACGCGTGGCGTGCCCGCCAGCTCTGCCGCCCGCACGCCAACGAGGTGCACCTTCACGTGGTCGGGGTGGCCGTACGTGCCGATCTCGTCGTAGACGACGAGCACGTCCGCGTCCTCCTCGCGCAGGATGCCGGCGAGTCGCGTCGCAGCCTCGTCGAGGTCGGCTTGCCAGAAGCACGCGGGATCCTCGTTCGACGGCTCCCCCTTCATGCCGGAGTCGACGTATCCGAGGAACTCGCCGCGGTGGACGCCGAGCGCGCGACACGCGTCGTGCGTCTCCTCGACGCGTCGCTGCCACAGCTCCTCCCCCTCGGAGAGGAAGCCGTCGTCGACTTCGCCGAGCTCGCCCTTCGTGGCGGTGACGCAGAGGACGCGGTGGCCGGTGGCGGAGAGCTTGGCCATCGTGCCGCCCGTCGCGATGGCCTCGTCGTCGGGATGTGCGTGGAAGAAGACGACGGTTGCCACTACTTGACCGCGCCGGCCTCGCGAAGCTTGGCGACTTCGTCGGTGGAGAGCCCCCAGTCGACCAGCGCCTCGTCGGTGTGCTGGCCAGGGTGCGACGCCGGGCGGTCGATCGACCCGGGCGTGCGGCTGAAGCGGGGCGCGGGGGCGGGCTGCACGATCCCCGCGACCTCGGTGAACGTTCCGCGGTGGGCGTTGTGCGGGTGCGTAGGCGCCTCGCTCATCGACAACACCGGCGCAAAGCAGACGTCGCTGCCTTCCATGATCGAGCTCCACTCGTCGCGCGTCTTGGTGCGGAACACCTCTGCCAGCTTCGCCTTCAACGCGGGCCACTCGCCGCGGTTCATCTGCCCGCCGAGCGCGGGATCGCCGTCGAGACCGGTCTTTTGCAGCAGCTCGGCGTAGAACTGCGGCTCGATCGAGCCGATCGACACGTACGTGCCGTCCGCGCACTCGTACACGTCGTAGAAGTGCGCGCCGGTGTCGAGGAGGTTCGTGCCGCGCTCCTCCGACCAGAAGCCCATCGCCCGTAAGCCGTGGAACATCGCCATCAACGTCGCCGCGCCGTCGACCATTGCCGCGTCGACCACCTGGCCCTCGCCGGACCGCTGTGCTTCCAGCAGCGCGCACACGACGCCGAAGGCGAGGAACATGCCGCCGCCGCCGAAGTCGCCGACGAGGTTGAGCGGCGGCACAGGGGCTTGGCCGGCGCGGCCGATCGGGTCGAGCGCACCGGCGAGCGCGATGTAGTTGATGTCGTGGCCAGCGGCGGACGCGAGCGGGCCGTCCTGACCCCACCCGGTCATGCGCCCGTAGACGAGCTTGGGGTTGCGCGCGATGCAGTCGTCTGGCCCGATGCCGAGCCGCTCCGCCACGCCTGGGCGGAAGCCCTCGATCAACGCGTCCGCCCGTTCGACGAGCTTGAGCACCGTCTCCACGCCGTCGGCGTTCTTGAGGTCGACGCCGACCGAACGCCTGCCGCGGTTCAGCACGTCGAGCGGCGGCCGCTCGGGGTCGCCGCCGTGGACGGCCTGGGCGCGGTCGATGCGCAAGACCTCGGCGCCCATGTCGGAGAGGAGCATCGCTGCGAACGGGCCAGGGCCGATCCCGGCCACTTCGATGATGCGGATGCCGTCGAGGGGGCCTGCCATGGTGTTGCTACCTCCCGGTGGTGGTGCTGACGGTGGCGCGTGCGACGAGCCGGTCGAAGGCGTCGAGCAGGCGGGGCCAGATGCGGCGGTCGACGACGTGGCCGAGACCTTCGACGATCACGAGCTCGGCGCCGGGGATGGCGTCGGCGGTCGCCTCACCGCCGCTCACGTCGATGAGCGGGTCGTTGTCGCCGTGCACGACGAGCGCTGGCACCCGGAGCTGCCGCAAGGCGAGCGTGCGGTCGCCGGACGCGTGGATCGCGACGACCTGCCTGACCTTGCCGACGGGGTAGTAGGCGCGGTCGACCGAGGTTTCGGCGCGGTAGCGCGCCATCTCCTCGTCGAACGGGAACTGCGGCGTGTCGCGCCACGTGGCGCGCGTCGCCGCGATCGCGATGTCGATCCGCTCGTCGCGCGTCTCGCCCCCCAGGCGGTTGAGCACCGACAGGAGGCCGGGGTCGGCGCCGCCGACGTCCGGCGCTCCCGTCGTCGACCCCATCGACATGAGGGAGGCGACACGGTGCGGGTGGTGGATCGCGAGCGTCTGGCCGATCATCCCGCCCATCGAGTGGCCGATGACGTGGGCGCGATCGACGCCGAGCGCGTCGAGCAGCCCGGCCGCGTCGTCGGCCATGTCCTCGAGGGTGTATGCCGACCCGTCTTCGATCTTGGACGACAGGCCGACGTCGCGGTTGTCGAACCGGATCACGCGGTAGCCACGCTCGGCCAGCGCCGCGCAGAAGTCGTGGTGCCAGGTGATCAGCTGCGAGCCCCAGCCTGCGACGAGCAGGACCGCGGGCGCGCCGTCGTCCCCGAACGTCTCGTATTCGAGCTCGATCCCATTGGCGGGCGCTCGCGGCATGCGGTGGATCGTAGGCCCGCCGCGTTACCGTCCGTTCATGTCGCCGGGCGTGGTCGACGAGCGACGCGTCCTCTGGATCATCGCCCTGAGCGCGCCACCGAACATCGCGGGCGCCCTCTTGGTGTTCGTCCTGCAGAACGTGGTCATGCCCGACCCCGCGTCGACGACCGGAGACGTGCAGCGCGCCGCCGTCCGTCTCGCTGCGTATGGAGCGGTGGCGATCCCCATCGCAGGCGTGCTCGGGTTCTTCCTGCTGCGACCCGTGCTCCTGTGGCTTCGCGACCGTCGCCCGCCCACGGAACGAGAGCGCGACGCGACGCTGAACGCGCCGCGCCGAACCGCAGCGATGGGGTTCGCGTTCTGGATCGGTGGGGCGCTCCTGTTCTGGGCCTTCGCCGTGGCCGACGGCGACCCGGCCCGGCAGATGGCGCGCGACGGGATCTCGACGCTGCTCGGCGGGCTGACGACGGCGGTGCTCTCGTTCCTGCTCGTCGAGAGTTGGCTCCGCCCCGTCGTCGCCATGGCGCTCGCCGGCGAGGCACCACCGCCGCGGCGGACGGCGGGGATCGCGCCCCGGATCCTGCTGTCGTGGGCGCTGGGCTCCGGCGTCCCGCTCGTCGCGATCGCGATGGCCCAGTTCCGGTTCGACCCGGCGGTCGCACCGCCGACGCCGGGAGCCCTCGTCTTCTTGTCCGCCCTCGGGCTCGGGTCGGGCGCGCTGCTGCTGCTGCTTGCGGCGAAGTCGGTCGCCCAGCCGATCGCCGCGGTCCGCGAGGCGCTGCACGCGGTCGAGGCCGGCGACGACGCCGTGTCGATCGCGGTCGACGACGCGGGCCAGATCGGTCAGCTGCAAGCCGGGTTCAACGCGATGGTGCTCGGCGTACGCGAGCGCCGCGAGTTGGAGGATCTGTTCGGCCGTTACGTCGGCCCGGAGGTCGCGGCAGAAGCACTGCACCGCGGCACCGACCTCGGGGGCGAGCAGCGCCGCGCGTCCACGCTGTTCGTCGACCTGATCGGGTCGAGCGAGCTCGCCCAGCGCGTCGAGCCCGCTGCCGTCGTGTCGACGTTGAACCAGTTCTTCGCCGCGGTGGTGTCGGTCGTGCAAGCCGAGGGCGGGTGGGTCAACAAGTTCGAGGGCGACGGCGCGATGTGCGTCTTCGGCGCGCCCGCCGATCAGCCCGACCACGCGACTCGCGCGCTGCGCGCCGCACGCGTGCTGAGGAGCGAACTGGCTGGCGTCGCTCGGCGGCTCCCGGCCGTCGACGCCGGGATCGGCGTCTCCAGCGGTGCGGTCGTCGCGGGGCACGTCGGCGCGGTCGAACGGTTCGAGTACACCGTCATCGGCGATCCCGTGAACGAGGCGGCGCGCCTCACGGAAGCGGCGAAGGACGAACCGGGGCGGGTGCTCGCGAGCGCGGCCGCGGTCGAGGCCGCCGACCCCGACGAGCGGGCGCGGTGGGTGCGGGTGGCCGACCTCGAACTGCGCGGGCGGCGCGGGCCGACGACGGCCTACGCGCCCGAGTGCTGACCGCCTGCGCCCGCAGGGAACGCGACCACGGGCCCGTCTGGGCGCGCGGCGACGGTCACGGTCGCGCCGCGCGGGAGGCGCCTTCGGGCGTGGAGCCGCGCCTCGATACGAGCCCCCGACGGCAACCGCACCGACACGAGCTGGTCGTGGCCGAAGTAGTCGACGTCCTCGACGATGGCTTCGGTCGCACCCGTCGCGCCAGGGTCGCCTTCGCCGTCGAGAGCGGCGAGGTCGACGTCTTCGGCCCTGACGAGCACGACGACGTCGCCGTCCGCGACGTCCGATCGCAGCGTGCCGACCTCGGTCTCCACCATCCCGCCGGTGGCGCGCCCGGCGACCGCGTTCGCGTCGCCGAGGAACTCGGCGACGGCTTGGCTCGCGGGGTGCCGGTACACGTCCTCCGGCGCACCCACCTGCGCGACCCGACCCTCGAACATCACCGCGACCGCGTCGCCGATCGACAGCGCCTCGTCCTGGTCGTGCGTGACGACGAGCGTCGTGACGCAGGCCGCCTGGAGGATGCGCCGCACCTCGCCGCGCAGCTCGGCCCTGAGCGCCACGTCGAGGCTGGAGAACGGCTCGTCGAGCAGCACCACCTGGGGCTTCGGGGCGAGGGCGCGGGCGAGCGCGACGCGCTGGGCCTCGCCGCCGGACAGCTCGTGCGGGAGGCGGTGGCCCATGCCGCCCAGGCCGACGAGGTCGAGCAGGTCGCCGACACGCGCGGCACGGTCGGACCGTGACGATCCCCGCAAGCCGTAGGCGATGTTGCCGGCGACGTCGAGGTGCGGGAACAACGCGAGCTGCTGGAACACCATCCCGATGCCGCGGCGTTCGGGGGGAACGGCGTGCCCGGCGCCGGCGACGACGTCGCCGCCGATGGCGATCTCACCGGCGTCTGGCCGGTCGAACCCGGCGATCAATCGCAGCGTCGTCGTCTTGCCGCAGCCGCTCGGTCCGAGCAACGCGGTGATGCGGCCCTCTGCGAGGTCGAGGTCGACGCTGTCGACGGCGACGACGGGCCCGAACGCCTTCCGGATGCCGCGCAGGGTCACCGCGCTCACGACGGCGACACCTGCCTCGCGCCGCGCACGAGCGGCCCGAGCGCGAACGCAGACACGACGAGCAACAGCAGCGCGGACGGAGCGGCTTGGCGATAGAACCCCTCGACCGCGCCGGTCCACACCCGGGTGGCGAGCGTGTCGTAGCCGGCGGGGCGCAATAGCAACGTCGCCGGGAGCTCTTTCATCGCGGTGAGGAACACGAGCGCGCCGCCCGCGAACAGCCCGCGCCGCACGAGCGGCACCGTCACCCTGCGAACCGCGCGCCAACGGGTGTCGCCGAGGGACCTGGCCGCGTCCTCGAGCGCGGGGTCGACCGCGGCGACCGCGGACCGGGATGCGCCGAGTGCCTCCGGGAAGAAGCGCACGACGTACGCGGCGACGACGAGCGTCGCGGTCTGGTACACGACCGGCGCGTACCGCGACGAGAAGAACACCAGCGCGAGCGCGATGACGAGGCCGGGCAGCGCGTACCCCGCGACGACCGACACCTCGACCACGCCTGCGGCGCGCGACCGGAAGCGCGCGACGAGCACGCTGATCGGGATCGACAGCACGACGCATGCTGCCGCGGCGGCGAGCGACAGGCCGACCGACGTCACCGCGGCGCGAGCGACCACGCCGGCCGGTTCGGACCGACCCGTCGAGAGCGACGCGCGATACACGAGCACCGCTGCCGGCACCGCGACCGCGACGGCGGGCACGGCGGCAACGGCGATCGCGACCGGCCACCGCATCGGCCCGAGTCGCTGCCGCACCGGCGTGCGGGTGCCCGCCACCGCCCTGGTCACCGTCGCGCGGCCTCGCGCGACTCTCTCGAGCGCGACGGCGACGACGGTCAGAGCGACGAGCACGACGCCGAAGGCGGCCGGCGTCGAGCGGTCGAACGACGTCCGGTACTCGGTGAAGATGGCCATCGTCAGCGTGCGGTAGCGGAGGATCGCAACCGCGCCGAAGTCGGACAGCACGTACAGGAACACCAGCAGCCCGCCTGCAGCGACCGCGGGCCGGACGAGCGGGAGGGTCACGCGCGCGAACGCGCGGCGCCGGCCGTCGCCGAGCGATCGCGCCGCTTCCTCGAGCGCGGGGTCGACCGACGCGAGGGCCGCCCTTGCGACGAGCAGCACGTACGGGTACGTCGAGAGCGCCAGCGCCGTCGCCGTGCCCCGGAACCCCACGACCCCTGGCAACTCGAACAGCAGCGCGCCAGGCCCGAAGGCGTCCTTGAACGCGGTGGCGAGCACGTAGGTGGGCACGACGAGGGGCAGCGCGGCCCAGATCCCGAGCAACCGGTGCGCGGGCACGTCGGTGCGTTCGAGCACCCACGCCATCGCGACGCCGAGGGCCGCGGCGATCGACGTGACCGTCGCCGCGAGCACGAGCGTCGACGCCGTCGCTTCGGTGACGCGCCTCGACGTGAGCAGGTCGACGAGATCGGGCGCTTCGGTGGCGCGCACCGCGAGGTGCACGACGGGAAGCACCATCGCGGCACCGACGAACGCCCCGAAGGCGACGAGCGCGATGGGCGCCTTGGTCAGGTGAGGCCGACTTCCTTGAGGAGCTCGAGCGAGCCCTCGAGGTCGCGCCCGAGGTCGCTGAGCGGCACGTCGATGGTGCGCAGCGAGTCGAGGGCGGGGAGGTCGGGCAGCGGGTCGACGCCGTCGCGCAGCGGGTACTCCGCCGTCTCCTCCCGGAAGTACTCCTGCGCGTCGTCGCCGAGGAGGTACTCGACGAGCTTGCGCGCCGCCGCGCCCTGCTTCGTCCCCTGCAGGATGCCGAGCCCCGACACGTTGACGAACGTGCCCTCGCCCCCCGCGTCCTGGCCGGGGTAGGCGTTGGCGACGGGCGATCCTGGCCGCTGCTCGAACTCGTTGTAGAGGTAGTAGTGGTTGACGAGGCCGACGTCGATCTCGCCGTCGGCCACCGCTTCGAGCGTCGCCAGGTTGTTGTCGAACGTCTTGGCGTCGTTGGCCTCCAGGCCCTCCAGCCACGCCTTCGCCTGGTCCCGGCCGACTTCCTCGGTCAGCGCCGAGACCCACGCGACGAAGGACGCGTTCGTCGGCGGGAACCCGACGCGGCCGCGCCACTTGGGATCGGTGAGCTCGAACACGCTGCCGGGCACGTCCGCGGCCGTCAGCTTCGTGGTGTTGTACGCGATCACGCGGACGCGACCGGTCACGCCGACCCACTTGCCGCCGGGATCGCGGAACTTCTCCGGCACGATCTCGAGCGCGGTGTCTGGCAGCTCGGCGAGCATCCCGCGGGATGCGAGCGCCGCGAGCGCGCCAGCGTCCTGGCTGAAGAACACGTCGGCCCGCGTGCGGTCGCCCTCCTCGAGGATCGTCGCGGCCAGCTCCGCGGTGTCGCCGAACTTCAGGCGGATGTCGGTGCCCGTGTCCTCCGCGAACTGCTCGAGGATCGGTCGCACGAGGTTCTCGTTGCGGCCCGAGTACACGAACAGCTCGTCGCCACCGTCGCTCGTCGAGCAAGCGCTCGTTGCCGCGATCGCCGCGGCCGCGAGGAGGGCGGCCCACAGGCGGCTGACCTTGTTCGGCATGCACATATGATCGCCTTAGGTGCGCCTAATTCGCCAACCCGGCGGGGCCCGGCGTTTCTACGCGGCGAGGGAGGCGAGTACCGCCCCTGGGACGCGCAAGTCTCGGTAGGGTGCGGCGGCGATGACGACGTTCGGCGTCCACACCGGCTTGCAGAACACCAGCGTCGAGGAGCTGGTCGGGCTCTGGAAGCGGATCGAGGAGCTGGGGTTCGGTTGGATCAGCGTGTGGGACCACTTCTACGCGGCCGACGGCACCGGTGACCCGCACTGCCTGGAGGCGGTGTCGGCCCACGCCGCGCTGGCGTGCCACACGAGCACGGTGCGCGTCGGTTGTCTCGTGTACTCCGTCGGCTACCGCCATCCCGCCGTCCTCGCCAACGCCATCGCGACCATCGACCATCTCTCCGGCGGTCGGGCCGACATCGGCGTAGGGGCGGGCTGGAGCCAGGTCGAGTACGACGCCTACGGCATCGCGTTCCCGTCGGTCGGCACCCGGCTGTCCCAGCTCGAAGAGGGCGTCGCCTGCGTACGCGGCCTGCTCCGCGACGAGAGCACGTCGTTCGACGGCGAGTGGTTCACGTTGACGGACGCCAAGTGCGAACCGAAGCCCGTCCAGCGCGAGCTCCCGATCTGGATCGGGGGCGGTGGCGAGAAACGGACGCTGCGCATCGCCGCGCAGTTCGCCGACGGGTGGAACGTGCCCTTCGTGTCCCCCGACGACTACCGGCGCAAGGTGGACGTCCTGCATCGCCACTGCGACGACGTCGGGCGCGACCCGGCGGCCATCAAGCTGTCGGCGAACGTCGGGATGGCCTGGCGCGAAGAAGACCTGCACGCGCAGTTCGGCAACATCGCCGCGTTCGTGCGACCGGGCGTGCTCATGGGGTCGGAACAGGAGATCGCGGACCGCATCGGTGCGTACGAAGCGGCCGGCGCGCAGCAGATCAACATCGCTATGCGCGCCCGGTGGGACGTGGATGGTCTCGAGAGGCTCGCAGCCGCGCTACCGCTCGGATGACGCCACCGGCGCGATCGGTGCGGTGACCACCTTCGATGCCGGCGTCGCGACGTCGGGCTTCCAGATCGAAGGCGGCTACAACGGGCCGGGCGAACCCGCGAACAACTGGGCGCGCTGGGAACGCTCGGGCCGGGTCGAGCGCTCGGGGGCTGCGGTTCGCTTCTGGGACGAGCCGGACGCGCTGTTCGAGCGGGCGCGCGCGATGGGCTGCGCGTCGTTCCGGCTGTCGATCGAGTGGGCGCGTTGCGAGCCCGTCGACGGCGTGGTCGACGACCGCGCCGTCGAGCGCTACCGCGCCATCTTGCGGTCGTGTGCCGGCCATGGCCTGCGGCCGGTCGTCACGCTCCACCACTTCACCCACCCCGAGTGGCTCGGCGAGGACTTCTGGCTGTCGCTCGGCAGCCCCGAGCGGTTCTCGCGATGGGCCGCGCTCGCGGTCGACGCGTTCGGCGACGCATGCGCCGACTGGGTCACGGTGAACGAGCCGAACGTTCTCGCCTTGCAGTCGTACGTCACCGGGTTCTTCCCGCCGGGACGCCGCGGTGCGACGGGCCACGCGATCCGCGCCCTCGACAACCTCCTCGCTGCTCACGCGCTCGCGTACGCCGTGATCCGCGGCGCGCAACCGCACGCGTCGATCTCGGTGAACACCTACGCGTTCACCGCGTACGAGATCGACCGCGTCCTCGTCGACCTCCTGCTCGCGACGTCGCGCGGCATCGGGCGGCGAGGGCTGCACGACCACCTGGAGGCGCAGCGCGCCGACTGGCACCGACGGTTCCCGAGCCGCACGGTCGCGGAGCGCGTGCTGAGGCACGCGACGAAGTCGGCCATCCCGCTCGAGCAGGCCTTCCCGCGCGCCCTCGCCGCGATCGCCGTTGGGCCAGACCGCCCCATCGACTCCGTCGACGTCGACTTCTACGACGCGGTCGCGTCGCGGCACCTCCGCCTGCCCGGCCACCGCACCGCTGGCGGTCGCAACTGGCAGCCGGCGCGCCTGCTCTGGGACGACCCGCCCGATCCCGCGGCCTTCGCCGCGTACTGCAGGGCGGCGGCGGAGCCCGACCTGCCGCTGCGGGTGGTCGAGAACGGCCTCTGCAACCGGGTCGCGGACGGCCGCTCGCACGCGCGGCTCGACGGTTGGTCGCGTGCCGCGTACCTGCGCGCCCACCTCGACCAGGTGCGGGCGCTGCGCGAGGAAGGCGTTCCCGTCGCCGGCTACTGGCACTGGACGCTCGTCGACAACTACGAGTGGGGTTCGTACGAGCCGCGCTTCGGCATCCACGGCGTCGATCGTTCGGGCGACGTGCCCCGCATCGCCGATCTCGACGCCATGGGCCACGACGCGGCGTCCGCCTTCCGCGCCGCGATCGAGGGGCTGGCGCACGCGTGACCATCGACGTGGTGGGCGTGGAGGTCTACGCCCGCCGGGGTCACGCCGACCTCACGTGGTCGTACGACGGCCGGCGCGTCGACGTCACGGTCCGGGCCGCGGGGACGGAGCCCGCGCAGCTCGACCGGGTGGAGATCGCGCTCGACCTCCAGCCGTCGCGCGTGCTCGAACACGGCCACCAGAGCTGGTCGGTCGTCCGGCGCACGACGGCGGACGATGTGCGGCCGGAACGCGCCGGCATCCCCGACTGGGCCCGCGGTTGCCACGTGAGCGCGCCGGATCGCGCCGGCCACGTCGTCGCCGGCGACCAGTTCCTCGTGACCGACGAAGGCGTCGTCGGTTTCCTCGACGCGCGGTCGCACCTCGGTGTCGTCGAGGCCCGCCGCAGCGGCGTCGTCGCGGTCGCGTTGCTCGACGGCGTCGAGCTCGCCCCAGGCGCCGAGCGCGCCCTCGACCCGCTATGGGTCGCAGATGGTGACCCGGGCGCGCTGTACTCCGCGTACGCGCGGGAGTGGGGCCGCGTCGCAGGGGCTCGTGTCGGCCGGGGTCGGGGCGGCTCCGAACGCGAGGCCCTTGCGCCGACCACCGGCTGGTGTAGCTGGTACCAGTACTTCGCGGGCGTCACACCGGGCGACGTGCGCGCCAACCTGCGGCTCGCGGCTGCGCACGGCATCGACCTCGTGCAGGTCGACGACGGGTACCAGTCGGCGGTCGGCGACTGGCTCACGACGTCGGACGCGTGGCGCGAGGGCACCGAGGCGCTCGCCGGAGAGATACGCGCCGCGGGCGTACGCGCCGGCATCTGGACGGCGCCATTCCTCGCGGGCGCCGGCAGCGCGTTGCTCGCGGCGCACCCCGACTGGTTGTCCGCGCACTCGTCTGGGCACCCGTCGAAGGCGGCGTACAACCCCGGCTCGTGGGGCGGGTTCGCGTACGCGCTCGACACGACGCGCGACGACGTGCTCGACCACCTGCGGTCGACGTTCGCGGCGCTCACCGCGCAAGGCTTCGACTACCACAAGATCGACTTCTGCTACGCGGCCGCGCTGCCGGCGACGAGGCGCGACCCGACGAAGACGAGAGCCGAAGCGCTACGGCTCGGCCTCGACGCGGTGCGCGAGGGGATCGGCGACGACGCCTTCCTCCTGGGGTGCGGATGCCCGTTCGGTCCCGCTGTCGGGGTGGTCGATGCCATGCGCGTGTCGGCCGACGTGGCTCCCGTGTGGCAGCCGGAAGCGTCGTGGCCCGGCTTCGCGGAGACCGCCCCATCGGCCCGCAACGCGATCGCGGCGAGCGTGCTGCGTGCTCCACTCCACCGGCGAGTGTTCCTCAACGATCCCGACTGCCTGCTGCTGCGCCCAACCGACACCGGTCTCGACGCGCGCCAGCGCCAGGTGCTCTCCGACGCGGTGGCGGGGAGCGGCGCGTTCCTCGTGCTGTCAGACGACCTCGACCGCTACGGCGACGCCGAGTGGCGCGCCGCCGACGGCATCCGCGCAGCGCAGTCACGCCTCGACGTCGAGCTCGACATCGCCGACCCCTTCGCCGATCCCGTCGTGGTGGGCGCGGCAGACGGGTCGTGGTCGCTGACCATCGACTGGGACGCGCCAACGTCGTCGTTCGAACCCGGCCTCGCCGCGCTCGGCGGGCGGTGACGACGGTGACGAGCGGCGGGGCCGATCCGGTCACCGTTCTCGCCCGCGCGCCCGGCCGCGTGAACCTCATCGGCGACCACACCGACTACACGGGCGGGTACGTCTTCCCTATCGCGATCGACCGCTACACCGAGGTCGAGATGGAGCGGGGCACGCCATGGGTCGAGCTCGTGTCGGCCGACGAGGAGGACGCCGCCATCGTGTCGCTCGACGATCCCGTCGACCCCGCGTCGGTCGAGCCGGCGTGGGCTCGCTACGTCGCAGGCGTGGTGGCGATGGTGCGGCCCGACACGGGTGGCCGCGGATTCGTGCGCACGACCGTGCCGATCGGCGCGGGGCTCTCGTCGAGCGCGGCCCTCGAAGTCGCGACCGCGCTGGCGCTCGGGCTCGAAGGCACACCGCTCGACGTCGCCCTCGCATGCCAGCGTGCGGAGCAGATCGCGTCCGGCGTGCCGTGCGGGGTGATGGACCAGCTCGCGTCCACGTCTGGCGTCGAGGGCCACGCGCTGCTCATGGACTGCCGCGCCCTCACCGTCGAGCCCGTTCCCGTGCCGGGCGGCGCGGAGATCGTCGTCGTCGACTCCGGGCAGCGGCGCAAGCTCGCGACGAGCTTCTACGGCGTGCGGCGCGCCCAGACGGAGGATGCGGAAACGCTCGTCGGGTCGCTCCGCGAGGCGACGCTCGCCGACGTCGAGCAGATCGCGCACGACGACCTCAGGCGGCGGGCGCGCCACGTCGTGTCCGAGAACGCGCGCGTCCTCGCGTTCGCGGAGGCATTCCGTTCGGGGGACCTCGTCGCCGCTGGCGCGCTCATGGTGCAGAGCCACGCGAGCCTTCGCGACGACTTCGAGGTCTCGACGACGGCGTTGGACGAGCTCGTCGACGAGTTGACGGCCACGCCAGGCGTGCACGGCGCCCGGCTCACCGGCGCGGGGTTCGGCGGATGCGCCGTCGTGCTCGCCGAACGAGGGGCACGCATCGACGCGGGCGTCGACGCGTGGCGCGTGCGCGCCTCGGCGGGCGCGTCCGTGACCGTCCTCAGCGACGGCTGAGCGTCTCTGCGAGCCGCGCGATCGCGACCGGAGTCCGCACGCCCCACCAGAACAGGTCGGCGCCGTCGACGAACACAACCGGCGCGACCGTGGAGAGCTCGTCCTCGTGCTTCGGCCCGAACGGGTACGGCTCCGTCGGCGCGAGGACGACGTCGGGGTCGCGGGCCGCAGCCTCGGCGAGAATCACCTCGGGGTAGCGCTCTGGTGCGTCGGCGAACACGTTGCGCACGCCGAGCCGTTCGAGCAGGGAAGACCCGTAGGTGAACCGGTTGAGCGTCATGTACGGCCGCCGCCAGATCGGGACGAACGCACGAACGCCGGGCCCCGCGCGCTCTGCCACTGGCGCGAACGGCGGGACGTCGACGGGTGGGGCGTCGAGGCCGATGGCGTCCGCAAGCAGGGCGAGCGCCGGCCCGACGTCCGCGACGGAACGCACCGCGGTCGCGACGACGTCGATGCCCGCGGCGTGGATCGCGGCCGCATCCTCGGCGCGGTTCTCCTCTTCGTCCATCACCACGAGGTCGGGCCGGAGCTCGACGATCGCGTCGACGTCGGGATCCTTGGTGCCACCGACGGTCGGGAGGTCGCGCTGCTCGCAGAAGCGCGTGCAGGCGACGGGGTCGACGCCCCACGCGCGCAACGTCTCGGTGATCGAAGGAACGAGGCTCACGACGCGCGGCCGCGCGAGCGAGCCGGTCACATCCGGTCGAGCAGCTGGGCCTTCTTCGCCTCGAACTCGGCCTGGCTCAGGACACCGCGCTGGCGCAGCTCGTCGAGCTTGTCGATCTGCTCGGGGATCGACAGCTCGCGCCGGCCCGCCATGCGGTCCGCGTCGCGCGCCGCCGCCGCTTCCATCTGCCGGTGGATCTCGTTCTGCACCATCGCGGGCTTGCGGATGTTGCTGAAGTGCTGCTGGCCCGTCTCGCCGCCGGACTGGATCATCAGGTCGCCCGATCCCATGACCCGTTCGAGCACCGACTGGTTGAAGGTGATGTCGTTGATCCGCTCAAGGGGGATCTCCTTGCCGCGCTTCGCGAACACGCCCTCGCGCGAGATGAGCCGGTCGGTGGTGATCACGAAGTGCGTGGTCACCCACTTCGCGAGACGCGCCAGCAACCACAGCAGCGACAAACCCGTCGCGGCAAGGCCTGCGATCCAGAGGGCGTCGTGCAGGTCGAGAACGGCGACGAAGGCGGTCGCCGCCGCGGCCACCACCAACCAGAACACCGGCCCGATGAAGAACCACCAGTGCGGGTGAAGATCGACGACGACCTCTTCACCTTCGTTCAGCAGCTTCGGCGGGAACGGCACCCGTCAACCATACGAGACGGGCAACGACGCACCGTGGCTCATCGGCCATGCGGCGGCCGTGATCTCCCACACCGACGTGCGATCGGAGGCGTTGGGTGCGTGCTCGGCGCTCCGCTCCTCGAGCGTGGCGACGTGGACGAAGCCGAGCCGCTCCGGCACCGCCGCGCTCGCGGCGTTCGCCTCGTCGCAGGTGATGCGGACGACGTCCGCGCCGGCGACCTCGAAGGCCACGCGGGCGAGCGCCGCGGCGGCCGCGGTGGCGACGCCGCGCCCGGTGGACGCGGGGTGCAGCCAGTACCCGATGTCGAGCGACGTGTCCTGCCGCCTGCGGTGCAAGCCGCAGCCGCCTGCGATCGCGTCCTCCGCGTGGGGGTCGACGATCGAGTACACGGCGTCGCCACCCGCGCGGGCCTGCTCGACGGCGAGCGCGAGCCGCATCGCTTGCTCCTGCGCGGTCGTCGTCCGTTGCGCCCATGCCATCCACGGCGACAGGTGGTCGAGGCTCTCGTTGATCGCGTCGGCGACCTGCGCGGCGAGGTCGGGGCCGTGGACCTCGAGGCGGACGATGCCCGCGTCGATCCGCTCGGGGAGGATCACGGTCACCGAGCTCACGCCCAGCCGAGCTCGTCGAGGCGATCGTCGTCGATCCCGAAATGGTGCGCGACCTCGTGCACGACGGTCACGCGCACCTGATCGCGGACTTCGTCCTCCGTCCGGCACGACGCGCAGATCGCCCGCCGGAAGATCGTGATGCGATCCGGCATCACCATGCCGACGCCGTAGGTGTCGCGCGCCGTGAGCGGCACGCCTTCGTACAACCCGAAGAGCCTCCCCGGCGGCGAGCGGTCGTCGACGAACACCCCCACGTTGTCCATCATCTTGCCGAGCTCCTCCGGGATGCCGTCGAGGGCTTCGGCGACCAGCTCGGCGAAGCGCTCCGGCTCGACGTCGATCAACGCGCCGCCCGATCAGCCGAGCTTGGCCGCGATCGACGCGGCCGACCGCAGGATGCTGCCGTCCGCGCCCTCGGACGAGTACGCAGGGCCGGGGCCGGTCGTCGCCTCGCGGACCATGTCGGTCAGGAGCGTCGCGAACGCGATCTCCGGTTCGACCCACAGGTGCTTCGACAGCGACCCGGGGACGGTATTGATCTCGTTGACGAACAGCTCCTCGCCGACGAGCAGGAAGTCGAGCCGCGCCACGCCGCGCACCACTGCGAGCGTGGCCACCTTCGTGGCGGCGCGCCTGGCGGCGTCGTCGAGGTCGCCAGGCAGCCGCGCGGGTGTCTCCCGCCCGGCGGAGGTCATCCCCTCGCCCGGCACGTACTTGTTGCGGTAGTCGAAGATGGCACCCTTCTTCTCGACGCGCGAGATGGCGGAGAGCTCGAGCTCGGGAAAGCGCCGGATCGCGATCTCCACGTCTTCGGCGTCGGGGCGGAACGGCTCGACGACGCCGCCGCGGCGGAGCAGCGTGTTCGGCGCCCGCACGAACGCGGCGACGTCGTCCCACGCCTCGAACGTCTCGATCCCGATCGACGAGCCCCCGAACCGCGGCTTGACGATGAACGGCCCGTCGAACGGCGCGTCGCCGGGGTCGGTCGGGTCGACCGCGACGACGGGAAGGTGCGGCAAGCCCGCGCGTTCGCAGACGGACGCGAACGCGAGTTTGTCCATCCCCAGCGCGGCGCCGGCAACGCTCGGGCCGGTGTACCGGATGCCGGCCAGGTCGAGCAGGCCTTGGAGCGTGCCGTCTTCCCCCGGCCCGCCGTGGCAGCAGTTGACCAGCGCGTCGATCTCGAGCGGGCGCGCCTTCCGGCCGAAGCCGCCGCCGCCGGCCACGAACCCTTCGCCGACCGCGAGCCTCACCTCGCGGGCGCCGGCCGGAACGCCCTGGAGGAATGCCTCGCCCTCCAGGCCCGCGTCGACTTCGAAGAAGTCGCCGGACTTCGACCAGTAGATCGCGTCGACCGCGGTGCCGCTGGTCGCGAGCGCGCGCGCCGCGAGGAGGCCCGTGAGGATGCTGACGTCGTGTTCGGGAGACGGCCCCCCGAAGAGAACGGCCGGACGGGTCATGCGGCTGACACTAAGGGAAGTGGTCGGGTAGGTCGTTCTCGAACAGCACCACGTCTCCGCCGTGCGTGTTCTCCCGAACCCACGCCGTCGCCGCCGCTCGATCGGTCACGCCGACGACCCGTGCCTTGCCCCGATGACCACCCGCGACGAGCGCGGCGCGGTTCGTCGAACCGATCACGACGAGGTCGGTGGCAATCTCCGACGCCGCCGACGCGAACCGTTCGTTCTCCTCGAACTGGCGCGGGCCGAGCTCGACCATCCCCGGCGTTACCACGACCACGCGGTTCGCGTCCCCAGCGAGCTTCGCGAGCGTGGCGAGCGCGGCGGCCGCGCCCGCGGGATTCGAGTTGTAGGTGTCGTCGATGTAGGTCGCTCCCGTGCTACCGGTCGCGACGCTGCGCCGGTTCGGCGCGGTGGGCAAGGTCGGCAGCCGGCGTGCGATCGCTTCGTCTGGCACGCCGACCGCGGCGGCGAGCGCGACCGCGATGGCGACGTTGCCCGGCGCCGCGTCGCCGGCAGGGACCCGTGCGATCGCCGCGCCCTCTCGGCGCACGACGAGCTCGTCGCCGTCGAGGACGGCCGACACGTCCGCGGCGGCGTCGACGCTCGAACACCGCACGACGCGCTTGCCCTCGGACTGCGCGCGCTCGGCGAGGGCGCGGAGCCGCTCGTCGTCGACGTTGAGCGCGACGACCTCCGCCGGGCCGAGGATCTCGCTCTTTGCCTCCGCGATCGCGTCCTCCGTGCGCATGCGTTCGAGGTGGACGGGCCCGATAGCGGTGATGGCGGAGGCAGTTGGTCGAGCCCACTCGACCATCGCCGCGATCTCGCCGCGCCCGTACGTGCCCATCTCCGCGACGAAGACCTCAATGCCAGGCGCGAGGTTCTCGTTGATCGCGCGGGCCAGGCCGAGCGCGTTGTTGAAGCTCGCGGGCGTCGCCACCACGCTGCGGCTGCCCTGTACGAGATGGGCGACGTAGCCCTTGGTGCTCGTCTTGCCGTACGAACCGGTGATCGCGACGATCGTCGGGCTCACCGACCGCAGGCGTTGCTTGGCCTGGTCGACCCACTTCGCACCGAGCCGTCGTTCGAGCGGCGCGGTGATCGCCAGCGCGGCGTCGACGAGCAACGGGGTCGCGACGGCGGCAACGTACGCGAACGTCGCGACGCGGCCGGCGAGCGCGCCGAGCGCGATCAGGGCGACGACCAGCGCGGCCCACATCGCCGCGAGCGTGCGGAGGCGCCGCGTCCACCGCATCGGACCCGGCGCGTGCCCGCGGAGGCGCAGCCCGAGCGGCCCGACGCCGACGGCCGCGGCGCCGATCACCGCGAACAGGGGGGCGCCTGCGGCGAGCACGAGGTGCACGATCACCACCGCGGCCAGCAGCCGGTTGAAGCCGAGCCCGAACCACCACCGCGCCGCGAACCGGGTGACCGAGCCGGCGAGGTAGTGCTCGCGTTGCGCGACCCGCAGCCACCTCAGGCCAGAGAGCGCGCACGCGACGAGGCAAGCGGCGACGGCAACGACCGTCATCCTGCGAGCTGCCGTTCGACCGCGGCGCGCAGGTCGGCCGCCGAGGCGACCGGAACCTGATGGCCGACGCCTGCCAGCACCGTGAGCCGCGCCCGGTCGCCGAGGATCTCGGCGGCGCGCCGCGCGACCTCCAGCGGCGCGGCGTCGTCGCCGTCTCCCCACACGAGCTCGACCGGGCATCTCACGGCGCGCAGCTGGTCCTCGTACGTCTCGTTCGTGACGCGCACGAGCACGTCGCGCATGACGCCCGACGCGGAGCGGTAGTCGGCAGAGCCGTGCTTGCGGCGCATCGCCTCCATGCGGTCGTCGCCGAGGAGCCCGCGCCGGTGCAGCCATCGCGCCGCCCGGAACGACGTGGCCGGCTTCGCCGCGGGACGGTCGGCGCGACGCAGCAACGGCACGCCCGCGAGCACGAGGGCGCGGACGGCGTCCGGCCGGCGGGCGGCGAGATGCACGGCGACGCGGCCACCGAACGAGTGCCCGACCACGACCACCGGCCCGTCGAGGTCGCCGAGCACCGGCTCGACCCACTCGGCGTAGCCAGCCGCCCCCCACGCCTCCGGCGGTTCCGGGTTCACGCCACCGAACCCGGGAAGGTCGACCGCGACGGCACCGGTGCCGAGGTCGGACAGCACGCCGTCGAAGTCTCCGACCGTGTGCATCCACCCGGGGAGGGCGAGGACGCGCCACGGCGGTGACCCGTGGGTGGTGCCGAAGATGCCGGCGGCGAAGGCCTTGCGCATGAGCGGGCGGACGTTACCCAACGCGCGTTCGCAAGCATTGGGTGCTTGACGGCTCGGTGCCGCGAGCGCACGATCCGAGGAGAGACGGTTGCACCGGACGTCGAGCGATTCGACCGAGAGCCACAGGCCGACGGCAGCGCGAGAAGCCCGGCGTACGCCGGCTCGACTGGACGACCCCGAGGAGCAGGAGAGCGCCCGCTCGATGGCTACTCGGGGTCGTCCCGCGCCTGAGGGACCGGTTACGCCGGTGGCCCGCGGCAGCAGAGGTGGCGAGCGTGCGGGCCGGGTGAACGGCGTATGTGAACAGGGCCATCCGCGTTTCTGTCACACCCCCTCCGTATCGTCGCCGGCATGCAGGACCTGCTCCGCGACCTCAACGACGCACAGCGCGAAGCCGTCACCACCGAGGCGGCCCCCCTGTGCGTCCTCGCGGGCGCAGGCTCGGGCAAGACGAGGGTGCTCACCCGGCGCATCGCCCATCGCGTGCTCACCGGCGCGGCCGACGCCCCGCACGTCCTCGCCCTCACCTTCACCCGAAAGGCCGCGGGCGAGCTGCGCTCCCGTCTGGGGTCCCTCGGCGTCCGTGACGACGTGGTCGCCGGCACGTTCCACGCCGTCGCCTACGCCCAGCTCCGACGCCGCTGGGCCGATCGCGGCGAGCGCGCCCCCGAGCTGCTCCAACGCAAGGTCCGCCTGCTGGCCCCGATCCTTCGGGGCATGGGCGTGCCCCCCACCGTGCAGGCGATGGACGTCGCCAGCGAGATCGAGTGGGCCAAGGCGCGCCTCGTGCCGCCCGCCCAGTACGCGGTCGAGGCCGAGCAGGCCGGCCGCACTCCCCCGTTGCCCCCTGGCCGGATCGCCGCGATCTACGAGCGCTACGAGGCCGACAAGAAGAAGCGCGGCCTCGTCGACTTCGACGACATGCTCACCCTCGCGGCCAAGGCGATCACCACCGACGACGAGTTCGCGGCGACGCAGCGATGGCGGTTCCGGCACCTGTTCGTCGACGAGTTCCAAGACGTGAATCCGGTTCAGTTCCAGCTGCTGCGTGGGTGGCTGGGCGAACGGAGCGACCTGTGCGTCGTCGGCGACCCCAACCAGGCGATCTACTCCTGGAACGGCGCCGACCCGCGCCTGCTCGACAACTTCGACCGGCTGTTCCCCGGCGGACAGGTCGTCCGGCTCGACGACAACTACCGCTCCACGCCCCAGGTGCTCGCCGCGGCATCTGCGGTCCTCGAAGGCGCCGGGCGGCTGCGCTCCCACTGCCCCGACGGGCCGCCACCGACGATCCGCTCGTACTCGACGGAGAAGGCCGAGGCGCGGGGCATCGCCGCCCAGCTCCGCCGCCGCCACGGCCCCACGCGGCCGTGGTCGCACATGGCCGTCCTCGTCCGCACCAACGCGCAGGCCCTCGCGTTCGAAGAGGCGCTGCGGGCCGCCCACGTCCCGTTCCGGTTCCGGGGTGCCACCCGCTTCCTCGACCTTCCCGAGGTGGTCGAGGCCATCGCCGAGATGGGGCGGGCAGCGCCGGGGGCACCCTTCGCCGCCCGCATCGTCGACCTCGAAGCGCTCGCTCGCGCCGACGAGGGCACCGACGAGCGCCGCCAGAACATCGAGAACCTCGTCCGCCTCGCCCACGACTTCGCCACGCTCGACCCGAGCGCGTCGTTCCCCGCGTTCAAGGCGTGGCTCGCCGCCACCATGCACGGCGACGAGCCGAGCACCGGCGGCGACGCGGTCGAGATCGCCACCTTCCACCGGGCGAAGGGCCTCGAGTGGCCGATCGTGTTCCTCGCCGGGCTCGAGCGCGGCCTCGTTCCTATCGGCCGCGCCTCCTCGCAGGAGGCCGACGACGAAGAGCGCCGCCTGCTCTACGTCGCCGTCACCCGAGCCAAGGACGAGCTCCACTGCTCGTGGGCCGAGCGGCGTACGTTCGGGGAGTCGACGGTCAACCGGTCGCCGTCGCCGTGGCTCGCGCTCATCGAAGACTCGTTCAGCGCCAGCACGGGCGAGGCTCCGTCCGGCAACATCCGCCAGCTCATCGACGCGGAGCGCAAGCGGCTACGCGAACCGCGTGGGGGGCGGTCGAAGGGCCAGGGCGGTCGGGGCGCAGGGGCGACGGCCCGAGGTGGGCGCCTCGGGGTGCGGGCGCCGGGTCTGGGCGCCGACCCCGACCCGGACGTGTTCGCCGCCCTCAAGGTGTGGCGGTCGCAGGCCGCTCGGGCGGCGAACGTGCCCGCGTACGTCATCTTCCACGACACCACCCTTGCCGCCGTCGCCGAACTGCGGCCCACCACGCGCGACGCGTTGCTCGACATCCCCGGCCTCGGGCCGGTCAAGGCCGACCGCTACGGCGACGCCCTGCTGCAAGTCGTCGCGGATCACGGGCGGAGCGCGTGATGCCCCGCCCGTAGGCTGCGCCGGTGCGATTCCGCATCGAGCAGCGGTACCGGGCCCCCCTCGCCGGGGTCGAAGCGGCCTACGTCGATCCCGCCTTCCTCGATCGGTTGGCGTCGCTTCCGAAGCTGGGCGCGCCGACCCTCCTCGACCAGGTCGTCGACGGCGACCTCGTCCACCAGAAGATCCGGTTCCGCTTCACGGGCGACGTGAGCCCCGCCGTCCGGCGGGTCGTCGACCCGGCACGGCTCACGTGGGTCGAGGAGTCGACGCTCGACCGCCGCACGCACGTCACCACGTGGCGGATCGTGCCCGACCACTACGGCGGGATGATCCGTTGCGCGGGCACGTTCCGGTTGACCGACGACGACGGGGTCGGCGCCGGCACCGCCGGGACGCGCCGCACGGCCGAAGCGGACATCAAGGTCAACGTCCCGCTGGTCGGCGGAAAGGTCGAGCGCGCCATTGTCTCGGGGCTCGAAGAGCACGCCGCAGCCGAAGCGGAGGTCTTGGAGGATTGGCTCTCGACTGCCTCTTGACCGGGCGGCGAGCGGGCGCGAGAACTGGCCTATGCGCACGTTCATCTGGCCCGCGGACGATGGGTGGCCCTACCCCGACGGCGAGGGGGACCAGGTCGATGTGCGCGGCGAGGCGGACGACGACTTGCTGTCGGTCACGGCCGACCGCCACCTGCTCGACGGGCTCGACCCGCTCGAGCGTCGCGTCATCAAGTCGTCCTTCGGGTTGGGCGGAGCCGAGGTGATGTCGGTGACCGAGCTTCACCGCGAGCTGGGTGTCCCGGACACGGATATCCAACACGCGATGGGCACCGGTCTGGCGAAGCTGAAGGCGCACCTGCAGGCGTGACGTCGCTCTCGGTCGCGGGCGCGGTAGAGGCCCCGCTCGTGACCGGAGACCGCACCTGCGGGATGCGCGAACTGCTGGCAAGGGCCCGGCCGGTTGCGAGCGCGGACCACGCAACCGTCGTCTCCGGGGCCGACGGGTATCGCGCGTCGATCCCCTTGGACGATCTCGCGCGCGGGTCTCTCGACGACGGGAGGCTCACCATCCCGAGCGGTCTCACCTTGTGTTGGAACGTGAAGGACGTCGTACGCGTGGAGGTGACCGTCGGCAAGCAACCCGACGACGTGCCCGAGAAGCCCCCGCACTGACGCCGTCCGGTCGGGTGCGGAGAGGCCGTCGGTCGACGCGTTTCTCCCCCCAGATCGCTCGCCGGCGGGCCGGTGACGCCTGTTCGCGAGGTGTTCCAAATGTCCCTCTTGACTGCCTGCGTATTCTGGAACTGACGTGGCCGGTCCAGCGTGGTTCTCCATCGAGGTGTTCGACGGCGCCTATGGCGCGTCGTTGTGGGCTGACGCGCACGGTGACGCCCTCGTCGAGGCCGCCCTGCTCGACGGCGCGGTCGACTGGGAGTGGCACACGACCAACTGGGGCGTGGTGTTCGAGGTCGCCTTCGCCGACGAGGAGGCGTGGGAGCGCTTCCGCACGTCGCTCGCCGCCCAAGCCGCGCTCGACGCGGTGCCCGACCCCGTCTCCGGCGTGATCATCTACAAGGGCCGCGGCGGCAGCTCCGGCACCCGCAAGCCTCGCAAGCCGCGCCCGCTCATCGGCTCGGGCGCCGCCGCCCTGCCGATCCCCACCGAGGACTGGGAGCGCTTCGCGCCGACGCCCGTCGAGCGCCGCATGCTCACCGCCGTCTAGGTCGAACGAGCACGGGGCCGGCCCCGACCTCACACCGCCCGGTCGCCGCCCGCCGTTCGACGCGCCGCGAGCTCGGCCATCTTCGAGAAGTCGACGCTGATGAAGATGCCCTCGGCCTCCGCCGTGAGCGCATCGCCATGGAAGAGCCGGCCGCTGGTGAAGATCTTGCGCCCCTCCGTGCGGTCGAGGGCGGCGTCGAAGCGCAGGTCTGCGTGCAGCGGGGTGGGCCGTCGGTAGCGGATCGTGAGCGTTCCCGTCATCCCCGGCCGGCCGCCGAGCGACTGCGCCATCCCGAGCACCTCGTCGAACGCGGCGGCGATGAACCCGCCGTGCACGTGGCCTGGCGGGCCCTCGTACGCGGACCCGAACCGCACCTCCCCGACCACACGGCCGTCGACGGCTTCGAGGCGCAGCGGCGGCGCCAGCGGGTTCGCCAAGCCGATCAGCGGGCTGTGGTCGAAGAACGCGGTGGGGTCGCCGCTGTTGGCCGACTCGGCGAAGCCCTCGAAGCTGTGACCGCGCGGGTATCCCTCGAGCGACCCGACGATGGCCTCGAGTTGCGCCGCCGCGGCCTC
The DNA here is from genome assembly GCA_036380695.1 of Acidimicrobiales bacterium. GTDB lineage: Bacteria > Actinomycetota > Acidimicrobiia > Acidimicrobiales > CADCTF01 > DASVEG01. Next base: position 6,060 of record DASVEG010000316.1, on the reverse strand, counting down.
GAGCACCTCGGCCGGAGCCTTCGTCGCGACGAGGTGTTCCACCACCTCGCGCATCGCGCCGGCGAGCCGGCGGGCCTGCGCGCGCTGCGGTGTCGGCTCGCTCTGGCGGACCTCGCGCAGGCGCTCGGCGTAGTGGGCGAAGTCGGGCGGCTCGGTCAACGGCGGTTCTCCAGGTCGAAGTCGACGACCAGCGGCGCGTGGTCGGACGGCAGCTTGCCCTTGCGTGCGTTGCGGTCGATCAGCGCGAACGTCACCCGTTCCGCGAGCTGGCGGCTCGCGAGCACGAGGTCGATCCGCATGCCGCGTCCCTTGTGGAAGTTGCCGGCGCGGTAGTCCCACCAGCTGAACAGGCCACCCTCCTCGTGCTGCAACCGGAACGTGTCGGCGAGGCCCCATGCCTCGAGCGCCTTGATCGCCTGGCGCTCGGGGCCGCTGACGTGGGTGCCGCCGTGGGCTCGGCGCGCGTCCCAGACGTCGCGATCGTCGGGAGCGACGTTGAAGTCGCCGCAGAGCACGACGCGCCCGTCGGGGTCGCACGTCGACTCGACGTGGCGCCGCAGCGCGTCGAGCCACGCGAGCTTCGCCTCGTAGTGCTCGCTGCCGACCACGCGCCCGTTCGGGACGTAGACCGACGACACCCGCACACCCCGGCACGTCGCCGAGATCAGGCGGCTCTCGACGTCGTCCGCCTCCGCTGCGTGCGAGAAGCCGCTGACGACGTCGTCGATGCCGACGCGGCTGAGGATGGCGACGCCGTTCCACCGCCCGTCGCCGTGGTGGGCCCACTCGTAGCCGAGCGCGTCGAACGCCATGCCGGGGAACGCCGCGTCCGCCAGCTTCGTCTCCTGGAGGCAGATCACGTCCGGCGCGGCGTAGGCGAGCCACTCCTCGACCCGGGCCAGGCGCGCGTTCAGCGAGTTGACGTTCCAGGTCGCGATGCGCACGGCGACCCATCCTCGCGCCCGCTGTCAGGGGCGGCGCGCTGCCCGCGGAGGTCTTCGACCTTTCGAGGCTGACGGTTGCGGGTTCCGCAACCGTCAGCCTCGAAACAGACCCCGCGCGGCCTCAGGTGCGGCGCGTCTTCTTGGCCGCCGCCGCGGGCTTCTTCGCCGCCGCGGGCGCCTTCTTCGTGCTCGTCGCCTTCTTGGCTGCGGGCTTCTTCGCGGCAGGCGCCTTCTTCACCGCGCTCTTCTTCGGGGCAGGCGCCTTGGCGGTGGCGGTCTTGGCCGCGGTCTTGGACGCGGCCTTCGCCGGCGCGGCCTTCTTCGCGACCGTCGCCTTGGTCGCCGCCTTCTTCGCCGGAGCGGCCTTCTTCGACGCGGCAGCCTTCTTGGGCGCCGCCGTGGCCTTCTTGGCCGCGGGCGCCGCCTTCCTCGCCGCGGGTGCCGCGGTCTTCTTCGCTGCCGCTGCCGCTGCCTTCTTCTTCGTGGCCGCCTTCTTCGTGGTCTTGGTCGTGGCCGCCGCCTTCGGCGCGGGGGCGGCCTTCTTCGCGGTCCGTTTGGCTGCGGCCTTCTTCGTCGCCGGAGGCTCGGACGCGCCGGCGACCGGCACAGGGGTGGCAGCCACTGCAGCCCCCGCCTTCCTCCCGCCCCTGCCCCTGCCCTTGCGGCCGGGACGCGGCGCCTCCTCGATCTCGGCCTCGACGGTCTCGGCCGTCGGCGCGCCAGAGAGGTGCTCGTGGCCGGGGAGGGCGAGCTCGATGCCGCGGCGCGCCGCGTCGAGCGCCTGCACGACGAACTGCGAGTCCTCGCCCTTGCGCAGCACCTCGCGCGCGGAGCGGGGCGGGGGGTCGCCCATCGCCGACAGCGGGATATAGCAGCGCGCCTCGCCCACGAGCACGAACGCACCGTGGGAGGCGAACGACTCGACCACGCCCGTCACGGTCGAACCGAGCTTGTGGTCGGCGATGAACTCGATGAACGTCAGCGGCTCGTTGAGGGTGGGCAGCTCCGGCTCGGCGGCGGCGCCGGCGCCGCCGCGACGCTTCCGCCTGCGCTTCCGCCCGCCCTTGCCTTCCTTGCCGTTCGCCGAGCCGTTCTCGCCGCCGACGGCCTCCTCGGTCGCGACCGCGATGGCGGTGCCGACGACGTCGCCAGACACGAGCTCGTCGACCTCGCCGTCGGCCGCGCCCTTCTTGCCCTTCTTGCGTCGCGGCGGCGGCACCTTCGGCACCGGCATCGGCTGCAGCGCTTCCTTCGACCCCACCCGCGCCTTGGAGCGCTTCGCCTCCTTGACCGCCTCGCGAGACTTCGGTCCGCGCACAGGGGTGCGGGGCACGAAGATCCAGCCGACGCCGGGCACGGGCGTGCCACCGACGAGCCGGCCCTTGTCGAAGAGCCAGTCGTGCTCGCCGTGGAACTCTTGGAAGGAGTCGTTCGACAGCACGACCGCGCTCGTCTTCTCCGCGATGCGGAGCAGGAACGCGTCACCGCGCCCTATCGCACCGGCGGGCGGGTACACGAGCTCGTTGTGCGCGGCCGCGTCCTCGAACAGCGGCCGCTCGTCGTCCGCGATGCGGTGCGCGAAGGTGGCGTCGACGACGACGATGATCTCGTCGTCGGGGTGCTCCTCGCGATACGCGCGAACAGCTTCGTCGAGCTGCTTGAGGCTCGGCATCTGCCGGCCTTCGGTTGCGATGTTCGAGCCGTCGACGACGACCGTCCGCTGTGACATCGCCGCTCAGTCAACCATACGATGCCGCGGTGGCCGTTGACCCCATACGCGCCGTCCTGTGGGACTTCGGCGGTGTGATCCTGTCGAGTCCGTTCGAAGCGTTCGCACGCTACGAGGAGCGCAACGGCTTGCCGCGAGACTTCATCCGCACGCTCAACGCGACCAATCCCGACACGAACGCGTGGGCGCGGTTCGAGCGGAGTGAGGTGAGCTTCGACGAGTTCTGCGACCTCTTCGAGGGCGAGGCGCGCGCTGCGGGCCAGACGATCGACGCGCGTGAGGTGATGCCACTGCTCGCAGGCGAGATCCGGCCGACGATGGTCGAAGCGCTTCGCCGGTGTCGCGACCACGGGCTCAAGACCGCGATGCTCACGAACAACGTCATCGGCTTCGCGGACTTCCCCGAGAAGGCGCGCGCCGCGGGCCGCGACGAGGTGCTCGGGATGTTCGACTGCATCGTCGAGTCGAGCAAGGTCGGCGTGCGAAAGCCCGACAAGCGCTTCTACCTCCTCGCGTGCGAGCAACTCGCCATCGAGCCTCGGGAAGCGGTCTTCCTCGACGACCTCGGGGTGAACCTCAAGCCGGCGCGCGAGCTGGGTATGACGACGATCAAGGTGACCGAACCCGACCTCGCCATCAAAGAGCTCGAACAGGTCGTGGGGTTCGCCCTGCGATGACGGAGCCGGGCTGGTACCCCGACCCCGCAGGCTCGCCGTCGCTGCGCTGGTGGGACGGCCAGCAGTGGACCGACCACCTCGCCGCGTCGCAACAGCAGCAGCCCCAGCACCAGCACCAGCACCCGCAGTACCAGCCGTACCAGCCGTACGACCCGCGCCACCAGCAGCCGGGGCCCGCGACCGGGAAGACCCACGACCCGCTCATGCGCTGGGCGCTGCCGGTCGACCGCAGCGTATGGGCGATCGCCGCGGGCTACGCGGGGTTGTTCTCGCTCGTCGTGTGTCCCGGGCCGATCGCGCTCGTCCTCGGCATCGTCGCGATCTTCGACATCAGGCGGACGAAGAAGGGCGGCACCGGCCGCGCCGTCTTCGGCATCGTCATGGGCGCGATCGCGACGCTCGTGCTGATCGCGTTCCTGGTGGGCGGCGCGTTCCGCGCCGATTGATCGAGCCGGTCGTCAGCTCACGAGAGGCCGTCGAACGCGCGCTGCATCAAGTCGGCGTGCTCGAGCCGGTGCAGCGAGTCCGACCCCGCGGCGGGCGAACCGGAGGCCACACGCGCGTAGTGGTCGAGCGTGTAGTCGTCGCGGAGGAGGCGGTGGAGGCGGCTGTGCACGAACGTCCACGGCCCCATGTTCTCCGGCTCTTCCTGTAGCCAACCGACTTCGGTGGCGTTCGGGTAGCGCTCGGCGAACAGCGTGGCGAGCTGCTCCTCCGGCCACGGATACAGCTGCTCGACGCGCACGATCGCCGCGGGAGCAGACCGTTCGTCACGCGCCTTGATCGCGTCGAACGCGACCTTGCCGCTGCAGAGGAGCACACGCCGCACGGAGGCAGCCGCCTCCGCGTCGAGCGTCGGGTCGTCGACGACGAGCTGGAAGCGACCGTCGGTGAAGTCGCCGATCGCCGAGCGCGACCACGGCGCCCGCAGCCCCGACTTCGTGGTGAAGATCACCAGCGGCTTGCGCTGCGCGCGCTTGAGCTGGCGCCGCAAGACGTGGAACAACTGGGCAGAGCTCGTCACGTTGACGACCTGCATGTTGTTGTTGGCGCAGAGGGTCAGGAAGCGCTCGATGCGGGCGGACGAGTGTTCGGGCCCCTGGCCTTCGTAGCCGTGCGGCAGGAAGAGCACGAGGCCGGACGTCTGGCCCCACTTGTCCTCCGCGGCCGAGAGGAACTGGTCGATGACGATCTGCGCGCCGTTGACGAAGTCGCCGAACTGCGCCTCCCACACGACGAGCGAGTCGTGCGCGGCGACCGAGTAGCCGTACTCGAAGCCGAGTGCGGCGTACTCCGACAACAGCGAGTCGTAGACGAAGAAGCGGCCTTGGCGGCCCTCGAGGCGGTTGAGGACGAGGATCTCGTTCTCGGTCTCGGCGTCGACGAGGACCGCGTTGCGGTGGCCGAACGTGCCACGCCCGGAGTCCTGGCCGGCGAGCCGGATGTCGTGGCCTTCGAGCAGCAACGTGCCGTACGCGAACATCTCGCCGAGCGCCCAGTCGACCTGGCCGTCTGCGTAGAGCTTGCGGCGCGCGTCGAAGACCCGCTCGAGCTTCGGGTTGACGTTGAAGCCCTCTGGGCCACCGGTGACGACGTCGAGGATGCGGTCGAGCACCTCGCGGTCGTTCCACGCGGTCGCGACCTCCGGCAACAGGCGCTCGGTCGGAGCGGGAGGCACCGACTCGAACTTTGGCGCGGCGGTCGACCGCGTCTCCTCGAGCGCGACCGAGAGGCGGGCCGAGAAGTCCTCCATCGCGCGCTCGGCGTCCTCGAGCGAGATGTCGCCGCGCTTGATGAGCGTCTCGGTGTAGAGCTTGCGCACGGTGCGGCGGTTGTCGATCCGCTCGTACATCTTCGGCTGGGTGAGCCGCGGGTCGTCGCCCTCGTTGTGGCCCATCCGCCTGTAGCAGACCATGTCGATGACGACGTCCTTGTGGAACTTCTGCCGGAACGCGAACGCCAAGCGGGCGACGCGCAGGCACGCCTCCGGGTCGTCGCCGTTCACGTGGAAGATCGGCGCCTGGACCATCTTCGCCACGTCGGTCGCGTAGACCGACGAGCGCGCCTCGTCCGGGTTCGTCGTGAACCCGACCTGGTTGTTCACGACGAGGTGGATCGTCCCGCCGGTGCGGTACCCGCGCAGCTGCGACAGGTTGAGCGTCTCGGCGACGACGCCCTGGCCGGCGAACGCGGCGTCGCCGTGCATCAGGAACGACAGCACGGGGTACTCGGCGCCACGGTCGAGCAGGTCTTGCTTCGCTCGAGTGATGCCCTCGACGACGGGGTCGACGGCTTCGAGATGGCTCGGGTTGGCAGCCAGCGTGACCTTGATGTCCTTGCCGGACGGGCCTTCGAACTTGCCGTTGAAGCCCTTGTGGTACTTCACGTCGCCGGAGCCCTGCACGGTCGACGGGTCGAGGTCGCCCTCGAAGTCGCGGAAGATCTCCTTGTACGACTTGCCCACGATGTTGGCGAGCACGTTGAGCCGACCGCGATGCGCCATGCCCATGACCGTCTCGGTGATGCCGGCCTTCGCCGCCTCGTCGAGGATCGTGTCGCAGATCACGATGGCCGACTCGGCGCCTTCGATCCCGAAGCGCTTGGCGCCGATGTACTTGGTGTTGAGGAACCGCTCGAACGCCTCGGCCGCGTTGAGTCGCCGCAGGATGTGCAACTGCTCTTCGGTCGGCACCGTCGACGGCACGCCCTC
>DASVEG010000315.1:0-15834 GCA_036380695.1 Acidimicrobiales bacterium | reverse complement strand
GCGACGCCGGACTCCGCGATGTCGACGCGCAGGTATCGACCGCGACACTCCGACTCGCTGGACCGGCCGAGTTCCTCTGGCAGTACATCAACCTCACGCCGATGGGACCCTTCGTCGCCCAAGCGTCCGAACAGGCCCAGGCCGCCATGGAGCTGCAAGTCGTCGAGACCTGGCAGCCTTACGTCGTCGACGGCGTCACGCCGGTCGAGCAGCCCATGGTCGTCGCGAGCGGTCGCCGTTAGACCGTCGTGACCGCCCAGCACGAGCCGAGGCTGCCCCTCGCAGCCGCGGCTCGCGCTGGACATGGATCCTCAGGGCAACGTCACGGTGACCGTCGCTTCGATCGTCAACGAACGCCTTCGTCCACGGCGCCGTTCGTATGGGTGCGCTCCCCTGTCGAGAGCGCCGCTCGCATACGAACAAGCTGCGAATCTGCGACGGCACGATCGCGGTGCCAAAGGACCACGGTGGGCGACACGGCCGCGAGCCTGCGGAGAGTTGCCCCCTGCAGCCAGCCGCAACGGCACCGCCAGGGCGCGCTGCTGCCGCGGCCTACGTGCAGGTGTAGACGTGCACCCCGGCGACCGGGTGGTACTGCCGGAGTAGGTCGGATTCAGGCCCACACGCACCGTCGTCGAGGATGACGATGGTGACCACGTCTCCCCCCTCGATGCTGCCCCGCATGACGGAGAGGATCTCGTACCTGGGCCAGCAGGCCCGCTGGCCGTCGAGCCAGAGGCAATTGCCCTCGGGCATCGTGACGCCAACGCCCGCGCCCTCGCCGAGGCCATCCGGCCACTCCTCCGGGTCTCCCCACGGCACTCCATACGGAAAGTCGAACCAGGGGTAGGGCACCCCCGTCTCTTTGCCAGTGGGGCCGACGACATAGGAACAGGTGCCGGCGTCGTCGTTGCAGTGCTGGAGCTCCACCAACACGTTGTCGCGATCCGACGAGTAATAGGGGTCGGTCACCATGAAGGTCAACCGCTCGTGGGACTCGGTGTCGTCGGACACCCCCCAGCAGACGCTGAGCCCGTCTTCCCAGCCGACGCCCTCGTTGAAATCGGTGTCGTAGCCCACGAAGACCCCGACGGGCTCGCCGCCGGCCGTCACCCAGGTGTCGCTGAGGAAGGTCCGTCGTTGCACCGGCCGGCGCTGGCCGACCCTGCCCCGACGACGCCGCCCAGCCCCAGCAGTGACGCAGCGATCGTCACCGCGACGACGACGCGTCGCTTCAATGTCCACATGTGTCCGCCCCCCAGCCGTGTGAAGAACGTTCACGGTACTACGGCGGGGCCCGTGCCGTTCGGGCGGTGCCGCCGCCGCCGGGCGCGGCTTCGGCCATGGGGTGGCGCCTTGTCCGATCCGGTCCTACCTCGGCGACTCCGACGACGTGTGGCAGGTCGCCTCGAGCATGAAGCCATGCATGTCGAGGAAGTACGTCGCGTAGCAGTGCTCGCCGTACTCAGGAAACGCTCTCGGCGCATCGAGAATCTCGTGCCCGCGGCCCACGGCCCAGTCATGCACGCGGTGCACCTCTTCACGTGTGGCGACCAGGAAGGCGATGTGAGACAGCCCGCTGCGTAAACGCGAGTGCGGACCGTCCTCGACCGCGGGATAGATGAAGATCTGCGACCCGTTCCAGTCGGTCGGCACGTATCCGGTCGGGAAGTAGCGGGCGTAGCCGACGAGGGGCATGAACTCGTCGTAGTACGCCAAGGCTGCCTCGACGTCGGGGACGTTGAGACCTACGTGCTCGATCCACCCCACGGGCTCACCCCTTTGTGCGCGCACACCCTGCCGACAGGATGCGCCAGGAGCGCCACAGTCTTGTCTCCCTCGAAGCTCGCATCACTCACGAGCGCTGGATGCGAGCACGATCGGCGCGGGCTCGGCTGGAGCCGCCGTAGCGCTCCCGACGCGGTGCGCGCGGCTTGGCGTCGATGCGGCAGGTTTGGTCGTGCATCGTTGCGGTCCTCGTCGTCGCCGGCGGGGTGCACGTGAAACCGAGCGGAGAACGGCACCGAAGACACGAGCCCACCCCCGCGACGCCACGAGGCACCCGTCTCGGAGCCTCCCCGACGACGTGCGGCGTCCAGGAGACCGTCGGGCGGGTGGACCGGAAACGCGTCCTAGCCATTGGCCGGGCCACAATGCTGATGCGCGATGCCGGTGAACAGGAGATGGCGACGCCGAGCGGCGATCGCTACGGGTGGCGCCGTCGGCGCGTCGTGCAGGTGGGCTGCCGTGCAGGCGGCGGGACCGCATGACTCCTTTCCTTGGACGATCCTCGTCGTGAATGTCGCGGGGTCCTTCGTGCTCGGCGTGCTCCTTGCCGAGGAGCCGTCCCACCAACGCTCTCGCGTCGCGTTGCATGACTTCGGGGCGATTGGCTTCTGCGGCGGGCTGACGACCTTCTCGACATTTGCGGTCGAGGTCGTCGACCTGATCGAGCGCGGGCGACCGGGAACCGCCGTCTCCTACGCGTTGGTGTCACTCCTGAGCGCCGTCGGCGCGGTTCTCGGCGGGGCGGCGCTGCTGCGACGAGCGCGGGCCGTCCGGATGCCAGTCGAAGGGGCGCCGTGACCACGGCGCTCGCCTTCCTGGCTGCGGCCGCTGCCGGCGCGCTTGCCCGCGCCGCAGCGGGGCGCCGATGGAACCGACGCGACGGGATGCCGTGGGGGACCCTGGCCGTCAACGTCTCGGGCTCGTTCGCTCTTGGCCTCCTCCACCATGTGACGCCTCCGGTCATCACGGTGGTTGGCGTAGGAGGGCTCGGCGCTCTCACCACGTTCTCGAGCTTCGCCCGCGACGTGGTCGCGCTTGCCGACGGGCGCAAGTTGGCGATGCTCGCCGCGTACGTGGCGATCTCGCTGGGTGCGGGCATCACCGCCGCTGCGCTCGGCGTCGCGCTCGCCTAAAACGGACGCCGAACCCGTGCGTTGGCAGATCGAGATGCACGTCCTACGAGATGCTCGCCGAAACCGAAGGAGCCATCGTGTCCGACGTCCCGGAGATCCTCGTGGTCTGCACCCACAATGCCGGACGCTCGGTCGCGGCGCGCGTCCTGCTGGACCACTACGGCCGAGGGCGTGTCACGGTGCGCTCCGCCGGCTCCTCACCGGGCGACGAGATCAACCCCGCCGTGGCCCAAGTCCTCACCGAGCGCGGCCTCGACGTGAGCAAGGAGTTCCCGAAGCCGCTCACGGACGAGGCGGCGCGGGCGGCCGACATCCTCATCACCATGGGGTGCGGCGACGCCTGCCCGGTCTACCCAGGCAAGCGCTATCTCGACTGGGATCTCGTCGACCCCGCGGGGAAGCCGGTCGGGGAGGTCCGACCGATCGTCGACGACATCGAACGGCGCGTGCTCTCACTGCTCGCCGAGCTCGGCGTCCCCGTCGAGCTACGGAACGAGCTCCACGACCATGCCGGCGAGACGCCTACGCGCAACGCTCCCCCCTCATTTGCCCGAGAGGTGTAGCGCTACGGGAGCACGACGCGGAGGCGTTCGACGACATCCGCGACCTGATCCGGATGGACCCGCAGCCGCTGGTACGCGTCGTAGACGACCGCCGCCACGTGGTCCGGCCGCCGTCCGTAGCCGGTATAGAACGCCCCGGGGATGTCCCGGCCGGTTCGCAGTTGGTGGCGCGCGGCGATGGCCACAACGTCGCGGTCGGGGTCGCCGATGGAGACGTAGTACCCGAGACCGAGCCAGCCGACGGTCGCCCAGCCGCCCTCATCGGGTTCGAGCATCAGGCCGGGGAAGCCGCCGATGTGGCCGCAGCAGATCGTGCGAGGGCGCGTGGCGAGGTGGTCGGCAACCTGTTCGCGGAGCAGCCGGTTCAACTCGCGAAACGGGGAGTCCAGTGCGGGGTGCCGCTTCCGCAGCTGCGCGATGGTGCGCCCGAAGTAGGGAGCGAAATCCATCCACGCGCGGGCGAAGTCGCGATGGGCGAACGGCTCGCGCCCGGTCAAGGGAACGTCGTGGAGCTGGCGCAACGCTGCACCAACCGCACGCCACAGGGCGGGGTCGGAGAACGCGCCGCGGCGGTCGAGTTCTTCGAGTGGCTCACCGCCCGCGTCGCTGAGCAGCATCGCCGGCGGGCCCGCGAAGTCTGCGATCCCATCGGTGGCAGCGAGGATCGACGGCACGGGGAGTCCGGCCGCTGCGAGGTGCTCGAACACCGCGGCTTCCTTCACACGGAACCGCGCCGGCATCGCCAGCGTGGTCCCGTACTCCCGGAAGATCACCGAGCCGTGCTGACCGAGGTGCGCGCGTGCGTGGGTTCCGTCGTCGTCGCGGTAGCCGCCCTTGCCGGGCCATCCGATCGCGAGCGACTCGACCCCGACGACGTCGCTTCGAAACCCGGCGGCCTCGACGAGGGCGTCGAGCGTCCGACGGCTCTTGCTCAGCCGCGGCATTGCGGCGAGCGTACGACGAGAGAACGGTCGGTGCCGTCGCCGCCTGCGCGCATGCGAACGACGGGTACGCCTCAGCCGGAGGCGGTGTCGTGACCCTGCCAGCCCTCGCGTGCCAGGCGCTCGAGCTCTCGAGCCCGGCGCGCGTGCTTCGGCCCCGTGACGGCCATGCGCATCGTGAGGAGATCCTCCCGGCAGAGATAGGGCACCGCGAGCAAGTCGCCGTGGGCCCACACCTTGCGACCGAGGAATGCCTCGACGTCGAGCGACCCCCATGGCAACCGCGGCGTGCAGAGATCGCCGGCGCAGTGGAGCCCCTCGAAGTACACCTTCGCCCCGGCGAGCGCGGCCTGGTAGTTGGCAGCTTCCACCCGATCGAACTCCTCGTCGCGTAGGACGACGCCGGCGGCTTCGAAGGCGTGCGCCATCGCGTCGATCGCGTCCGCGCTCCCATCCCAGAGGATGTCGAGGTCACCCGTCGGGTCGGACGAGCCGTGGAGGATTCCGGCGACCTGCCCGAACACGGCGTAGTCCGCACCCGTCGTCTGCATGACAGCCAGCATGGGGAACGGGTCGAAGCCGATCGCGTCGTCGCTGGCGAAGGTGCCAACCTCGGCGTCAGCGTCGTCGTGGCGGATACCCCGGGGAGCACGCCCGCTCGTCTGAGCGCGACCGAGCGCACAGACCTCCCGGAGATGGTCGATGGGCCTCGCGCCGCCGAACGCAGCCACGATCACATCTTCGCGGCTCGCCCTGCCGTGTGTTCCGGCCGCCGCCGTCAGCGCGACGCGGGAACGGTGATGGTGACCGTGGCGGTCTGGCACACGCCGGTCGTCGTGCACACGCGATACGTGAGCACGTCGACACCGCTGAACCGCGGCGACGGGATGTACAAGACGACGCCGTCGGAAGTGACGGTGCCCTTGGTACCGCCCGGTCGACCGTTCCCGTGCTCGGGCGCGTCGATCACCTCGAAGGTCGTGGGGTCGACGGTGAGCCCGTCGGCGCCGTCGTTGTCGAGCGCAGGGATGCGGACGGGGCGTCCCTCCGTGGTGACGGCGTCGTCGCGTGCGAACACGACCGGCACGGGGACGGGCTCGGCGGCCGGCGGTGGCGGTGGCCGCTCGACCAGTGGCTCGGTGGCTGCCGGGACAGGCGCCGGCGGCGCAACGGGAGCGACCGGCACCGGAACGGGCGCGGGAGCTGGCGGCGACACCGGCGGCGGCGGCGACACCGCCGGCGGCGGCGTTGCCGCGACCGGCGCTTCGACAGGCGGCGCGACCGGCGGTTCGACCGGCACGGCGTCGACGGACAGGGCGTCGCCGGCCTCGAGCGGAGGCGAGCCGCCATCGCGTTCGAACGTCACTCCCGCGACCTCCGTGGCCGCACCGTCGCGCGCGATGGCGGGCGTGACCGCAGGCGCCGCGGCCAACGCGACCGCGACAACCGCGGCGATCACGACGGCCGACTGGGCCAACCTGCTGATCGCGTCGCGCCTCGGTTGCCGGCCCGTCAGCGTGAGCGCGCCGGCCCAGGCGAGGACACGTGCCGCCCAGCCGATCGGCGCGATGCCGGCGTTGAGGAACGCGCGCACGATCGCGGGATCGAACTGGCTGCCGGCGCAGCGCTGCAGCTCGGCACGGGCCGACGGCGAGCTCATGGCCCCGGAGTACGCACGGCCCGCGGTCATCACCTCGAAGGAGTCGGCAACGGCGACGATGCGCGCCCCCAACGAGATGTCGGCGCCGGCGAGCCCGGCCGGGTAGCCGTCGCCGTCCCAGCGCTCGTGGTGCTCGGCGACGGCCGTCGCCCACTCCCCGAGCCATGGCACGAAGTTCGCGACGATCTTCGCTCCCGCTTCGGGATGCCGGCGAATCTCCTCCCATTCGTGGTCGTCGAGCGCACCGTCCTTCTGCAGAACGTCGCGGTGCACCGCGACCTTGCCGACGTCGTGGAGCAACGCGCCCCACCGAAGCCGCTCGCGATCGTCGGGCGACAGGTCGAGCTCTTCGGCGATCACCTCGGCGTACGCCCGCACCCGTTCGCTGTGGCCGCGCGTGCGGCGGTCGTGCACGCCGAGCGCCGCGACGATCGACAGCACGCTCTCGATGGCCTCTTCCCGCGGCAACCCTGCGAGCCGCTCGACGCGGTCGCTCGGCCGCCGCATGGCCCCGGCGCGCAACGCGACCGCGAAACGCGACGGCGTGCGGTCCGGGAAAGCGAGCGAGAGCTCGAGCAACGCGGCCAGCGGGAGCAGGCGTCGCGCCAACCGCTCGGCGGCGACGAGGACGAGCATCGCGGTGGCCAACACGAGCAGGAGCCACAGCGCTCGCGCGCCGGACCCGCTCGGCCGCTCGACGATCCGGGTGATCGCCACACCAGCGGCCACGGACGCGGCAATAGGGACGATCAGGGTCACGATTCGCGTGACGTGTGCGGCCCTCGGGTGCGGCTCCCAGCGATAGGCCATCGCCGGGCCCGTGCTCTGTGTCGTCAACGCCATTGCGCGAGACCACCGCCCCTTTCGCCCGGCAGAATCAGCCGACTGCGGCACCAGTGTGCCAGCCAACGGCCGGGCGAGGGCTTGGTCACAAACTTCTGTGTAAGCACCCCGGCCCTCGCCCGTGTAGTGGGTCGTCCGGAACGTCCGGACCATGTCGCAACACAGGAGCCCACATGGTCAAGCGAATCATCGCCGTCGCGATCAGCGCCGGCGCGCTCACAATCGGTCTGGCCGCGGTTACAGCCGCGCCCGCCCAGGCGCTGACGTGCTACCGCGCCGGCTTCGACCACCTGCCGAACGCGGGCGGTCAACTCGTCCCGCCGCAGGTCTGGCTCGACGACGGCGACCCCTACGTCGAGTCGTACCCCTGCCCGGTCGGAACCTAGGGCGAGCGACGGCGGGGCCAACCGGCCCCGCCGTCGTCACCATCGAAAGCACCGCCGGTCGCGCATCGCGACCGGCGGTGCCTGCGTTACCGCTCGGTCAGCAGTTCGGCTGCGTGTACGACCGCGGCGTGTTCGGGTGGTACAGCGTGTTCGCGCTGGCGCACACCCGCAGGCCGCTCAGCGCCCACACGGGGATGCGAACCGTGCCGGCCGCGACCGCGACGGCGCCGGGCAGGCCGCCGGACGCACCGCCCCAGGTGCCGTAGCTCGTCTTGACGGTGCACGTGACACCGGTCGACAGGGCGACGCCGCCCGTGGCGGTCGCGGTGCCGTCGACCGCGTAGTCGACGTAGGTCGTGGTGGCGACGCCGCCGACGATGGTGCAGCTCCCGCTCAGACCGGTATTGAGGTCGGCGAAGGGCGAGATGACGATCGGGCTCGCCATGGCGCTCGCTGGCGAGCTTGAAAGCCCAACAACGAGGGCGACGGCCGCGGCCGCGGCCGGAACTCCGCGAGTGATGAAGCGACGCATTGGTGTTTGACCCCTTGTCTCGGTTGCGTGGACTACCGGCTGGCAGTCCTGACTACTGGTACGTGCGCGCCACCAAAACGGGTCGGTTTTTCTCGAATGAAACCACCACCGTCACTCGAGCGGATACGTCTCGCTGTCGTCGCCCATCAGGCGCGCATCGAGACGTTCCGCCAGCGCGACGAGGGCGGCGATGTCGGTCTCGCCGGCACCCCACACCGTTACCTGGCCGTGGCCCCATTGCATCGTGGGTGAGTCGGCCGAGTCCTCGAACTGGTAGACGGGCGATGCCTCGCCAGCGGCATAGTGCGTCGACACCTGGAGAGCGCTACGGGCGATCGCGTTCCACTCGGGCTCCGGAATGGGGACGAGCTCGCTGTCGAACCACTCTTCGGCTCTCGTGAGGTGCAGGTCGTATCCCATCCGGGCAGTCTCGCCCGACGGCCGCGCGTGCGCGTCGGTACGCTGCGCCACCGTGGCCGCGTGGCGCGACGTCGAGAAGGCGGAACCCGAGTTCGCCGCCCGGGTGCGGGCGCTGTTCGACGCCGGCCGCCACAAGACGATCGCGACGCTGCGCGCGGACGGCTCGCCGCGCATCTCCGGCATCGAGAGCGAGTTCGCCGACGGCGACCTGCGCTTCGGGTCGATGCCCGGCGCACGAAAGGGAGCCGACCTCGCACGCGATCCCCGATTCGCGTTGCACAGCCCGACGTCGCACCCCGGAGACGGCAAGGAACGCGAGTGGCCCGGCGAGGCGAAGATCGCCGGTCGAGCGATCCCGGCGGGCTCCGCGTCCGCCGACGAGACGAGCGAGCAACCGAGCGGCAACGTGTTCGTCGCCGACATCGCGGAGGTCGTGATCACCCGGCTCGACCCCGAGGCGACGATGCTCGTGATCGAGTCGTGGACACCGGAGCGCGGGCACCGGGTCGTCGAGCGCACCTAGCCGAGGCCGACCGAAGCCCCCAGGTGGGTGTAGCCCCGCAGAGATAGAGGATGTCGGACCGGAACCTGTGGGAGGTGCCTCGACGCGGTGATGGCGTACGACACGGGTGATCGCGTGCGCGGGAGCGTGTTTCGCGCTCGTCCGCGCGCCTCTCGACGACGAGGTGCGAAGCAGGAGGCGATCACCGCGACGCTGCTACCGCGTCCGCCGAGTCGAGGAGATCGCGGACCCCGACCTGGCCGCGAGGGTCCCCCGCGAGTGCGAGCGCGCGGGCGGTCGCGTGGTGGTGGTGGGTGCCCCGCGCGTGGACGGACGACCGTTGAGCGCGCGGGAGCTTGCCGCCCGGCCGCAGGAGTAGGGGCGGCAATCACGAAGTCTTGTCCTTCCGGGTGGGGCCGTGACCGTGGAGGACACCAGTGACCAAGACCCGCAGGATGCTCGCCACCCTCGTCGCCGGCGCAGCGGCGGCGGTGATCGCCTTCGCACCAGCAGCCGCGACGTCGGCCGACCTCGACGACTACGTCAGCGTGAGCAACAACGGCGGCATCGTGCACGTCGGCACGGGGGTACCCGGGCAGCCGCTTGTCGGCGCGACCGTCGACACCGGCACCGGCCGCGTTTGCCTCGGCTTCAGCTACCAGATGCCGACCTGCACCACCGACCTGTCGTTCAGCGTCGCCGCGGCGGCGATCCCGTCGCCCGTGTGGGTCGACGCCGACCCGTCCGACGGCAGCATCGGCGCGGGTGTGCGCATCGGCACCGGCTCGATCGTCGCCGTTCGTTACTACGGCACCACCGGCCAGCTCTGCGTCGGCATCGGCATGCAGCGGCCGTTCTGCGCCGTGATCGCCTAGCCACACCTCACCCGCTCCCGGCGCCGGTGGGCGCTTTTCCGGCGATGACGTGACCTCCAGGGGCCGCAATGACGGGGGGCGGATCGCCGCGCCGGCGGTTCAGCTCCGCGCTCCAACCTCCGACAGCTTGGCCAGGGCGTGCTCGAGCTCGGCGAGCACGTCGTCGAACGTGCGCTCCGCACCTGGCCGCTTCTGGAGCGCGACGAGCGCGCAGAGATTGCCTTGCTCGATCCAGTCGAGCCGTCGGCGCGGCTCGGTGCGGGGGCGAGGGCACCGGTCGATCACCCGCCGGAGCAGCGCTCGGAGCAGCGCGTCCGGGGGCTTCACGGTGGCGGCGTTCGCGTACCGGGCGAACAGGTCGGCCAGCTCGGAAGCGTCCGCAGGTGATACGTCCGGAGGGCCCATGACGTCGGCTTCGTACACGTCGAGCAACGCGGCGGCGACGCTGTCGTCCACGGTCGCCGGCGGCGTCGACGACGCGGTCGGCCGTCCTTCCTGGCTTGGCATCGTAGGTTCGAGTCCTTCCTCTCGGTCGGGCTGCGCATAGCCGGCCAGCGCGGCTCGGGCGCCCTTGGCGAGGCGAGCGAGCGCCCGCGACGTGTGCGTCTTGACGGTGCCCGGCGTGCACCCGAGCGCGTCGGCGATCTGGCGCTCGCTCATGTCCGCCCAGTAGCGGAGCAACAGCACCTGGCGCTGACGCTCCGGGAGCTGCTCGAGCGCCTTGGCGAGGTCGGCGCGGGTGATCGTGGTGCCGTCGACGTCGGTCGGCGACCCGGTGGGCAACGGGCGGTCGTCGCGGGTACGCCGCCTGAGGACGCCGATGGCGAGGTTGTGCGCGACGGTCGCCGCCCACGGCTCGGGATGGGTCGCCATCGCGGGCCACGCCGCGAGCGCCCGCGCCGCCGTCTCCTGGCTGATGTCGAGCGCGTCCTGCGGGTCGTGCACGATCGCCCTCGCCACGCGGTGCGCGACGCGCAGGACGTCCGCCGCAACCTCATCGAACCCGGGCATCATCGGGTACAACGCGTGGCCGGCGGCATCGGTTGACATCTTCGTTCGCGACGACGCGCGCCCCGCGTCGAGTCTGTGATCGACTCGCCGGATGCAAGATCGCTCCGTCCGCGCGTTGCACTCGATGCCCGACCCCGCGTCGATCGCCCGCGTCGTCGAGGCCGACTACGACATCGGCGCTACGCCGCGATGCGCGGTTTGGCATCGCGGGTTCAACGACTACTTCCTGGTGGAGACCGATGAGCGCTACCTGCTCCGCGTGTACTCACCAGGGAAGTACTGGGTGTCGGGCACCGGCGACCTCGACTTCGAGCTCGACCTGCTCGCCCATCTCGACGCCTCCGGCGTGCCCGTCGCGGCGGCGATCACGCGGCGAGAGGGAGGGCTCCGCGGTGAGATCGACGCGCCAGAAGGGCCGCGTTCGATTGCGCTGTTCCCGTTCGTCGAGGGAGGACCTCCGTCCGCCGACGCTTCGACGGCCGCCCAGGTCGGCGAGCTCGTCGCCCGCATGCACGACGCGATGGACGGCTTCACGTCACCGCACCACCGGTACTCTCTCGACCGCTCGCTGCTGATCGACACGAGCACGGCGGAGATCAGGGATGCGGCGGGCGACGGCTACGACGAGGGTCTCGCGCTGCTCGACCGGGTCGGTTCGCTCGCGGCCGACGCGATCGACGCGCTCGGCACGTCCCCGCCGGCGTTCGGCGTCATCCACGCCGACCTGCACATGGGCAACATGATCGCCAGCGGCGACACGATCACGTTCCTCGACTTCGACCATGGCGGGTTCGGGCTGCGCGCCTACGACCTCGTGCCCATCCTGCGTTACGAAGACATGCGCGAGCCGTTCCTGGAGGCGTACCGCGGCACGCGCTCGTTCGGCGAAGAGGAGGTGCGCGCCGCGCCCGCGATGTCCGCGGCGCGAACGATCTGGGACTGGGGCGACGTGCTGAAGCAGTCCGACTACCTCGGCGGGCGCGGGCGGTACACGGCCCAGGCATGGACGCACCTGTTCGACCGGCTCGAGGAACACGAGGCCGAGCTGTCGGCCTCGGGCTGAGTCAGCGCGCCGCCGGCTGGAAGAGCTCGATCAGGTTGCCGTCGGGGTCGAGCGCGAGGATCTGCAATCCGCCCGGCCCGCTGACGACGTCGTTGCGGAACCGCACGCCTGCGCTGCGCAGCCGCTCGATGTCGGCCTCCAGGTCGTCGGTGACGAAATGCAGCCGGTTCCAGCCGCCCGGACCTGGGCGGGCACCGTCGGCCATGGGCCGGCCGGCGGAGCTGCGCGGACCGCTCAACAGCACGCGCAGGTTGCCGCGGGTGACTTCTGCGAACGCGGGCGGGGCGTTCGTGCCGACCGTGAACCCGAAGTGGGTCGTGTAGAAGTCGACCGCGGCGGCGACGTCGTCGACCATGTAGCGCACGTTGACCGTGTCTTCAGTGAGCATCAGCGTTACCTCTTCTTGGTTGTCGACAGGCTCGCGATCAGGTGCACGATGCGGCGCTCGATGTCGCTCGCGACCTGTTCGAAGGCGGGGTACGTCTCGCCGTCGGTAGCTGGGTGGGCGGCGGGGTCGGGGATGCTCCAGTGGGCGACCTCGGGGTGGCCGGGCAGCTCGGGGCACACCTCCTTGACGCGATCGCACAGCGTCACGACGCGGTCGAAGCGGGCGCGGGCGACGCGCCGGAAATGCTTCGGGCTGTTGGCCGAGATGTCGATGCCACGCTCGGCCATCGCCCGCACCGCGTTCGGATGCAGCGGCTTCGGGTGGCTGCCAGCGCTGCGAGCGCGGATGGTGTGGCCCGACAGGTGCTCGAGCAGGGCCTCGGCCATCTGCGAGCGGGCGCTGTTGCCCGTGCACAGGAACAGCACGCGTGGTGTGGGGCCGTGCCGCGGCGCGGGCGGCGGCGGCGGGGCGATCTCCACGCGGAAGCCCGGATGCAGCGCCGCGCCCGCCGCTTCGAACAGCTCGCCGCAACGGTCGACGTTCGCCCGGTAGTACACGTCGCGGCCGTCGAACGAGCTGCGTCGCGAGGACACGAGCCCGGCCTCGCTGAGCTCGCGCAGGTGATACGAGACGAGGTTCTGCGGCTCGCCCACGAGCTCGGTCAGCTCACGAACGCGCCGGTCGCTGCGGGCCAACTCCGAGACGAGACGCCAGCGGCGCGGGTCGCCGATCACGTGCAGGAACCGTTGCGGTGAGACCTCGACGGCACCGGACGCAACCACGCACACACCCTATCGCGATTCCATCAATCTCGTTTGATGGATTTTTTTCGACGCCCGTGGGTCGCGGGCCGCGCAGGCCACGCAGGCCGGCGGGTCGGCGGGTCGGCGGGTCGGCGGGTCGGCGGGTCGGCGGGCCGACCGGCGGGCCGCTTCTTCGCAGTAGTCCGCGTTCTGCGCGGTACTACTGCGAGAAAGCGCGCGGGCCTCCAGCCGGCGGGCCGGCGTGCGGGCCGGCGGGCGGTCGGCCGGTCGGGGGGGCGGCGTGGGGCGAGCGGGCGGGCGCGTCGAGCCGCTTCTTCGCAGTAGTCCGCGTTCTGCGCAGTACTACTGCGAGAAAGCGCGCGGGCCGGGGGGGCGTGGGGCGAGCGGGCGGCCGAGTGCGACTTCGACGGGGTCGCTGCCTAGGGTCGCGGTACGCACGCAGGGACGGAGGCGAGATGACGACGACGAACCGGCGGACCGGGCTGCCTCCGGGCCAACGACGGGTGCAAGGGTTCCCGCGGTTCGGCACGCACTTCCACCGGCCCGCGCCCGCCGTGCCCGACGCGCCCGAGATCGAGATCGTGGGGGCCGGCGTCGAGCGTCTCGTGGCGACCGCCGCGGAGATCGCCGCGCTGCCACGCCGCGAGATGACGGCCGACTTCCATTGCGTCGCGGGCTGGTCGGCGACCGGCCTGCGGTGGGAGGGCGTGGCGTTCGAGACGTTCTACCGGAGCGTGGTGGAGCCGGCGGCCAGCCAGCTGGCGGGACCGGTCACGCACTTGGCCTTCGGGGGGCTCGACGGGTACCGGTCGTTCGTGTTGCTCGAAGACGCGCTCGCCGACGACGTGCTCATCGCCGACCGGCTCGACGGTCGCCCCCTCGACGGCGACCACGGCGCGCCGCTGCGCCTCGTGAGCCCGAGCCAGTACGGGTTCGTCAGCACGAAGCACCTGTGCCGCATCGAGCTGCACACGTCGGAACCGGCTGGTCGCTACCACCCGAACCCCCTGATGGACTTCGGGCTGCGCGTGGTCAAACCCCACGCCAGGGCGAGGGTGTGGCGCGAGGAGCGCCATCGGCACCTGCCGGCGTGGGCGGTCCGGCGCGTGTACCGCCTCCTCATCCCTGGGATCGCGGCTGCCAGCGCACGCGGGAGCCGGCGCGACGGCTGACCGATGACGCCGTTCGAGCGCATGGCTCGGCTCGCCGACCGGATGTTCGACCGCATGCGCGACGAGCGTGCGTTCGACGTCGGCGAGGCCGATGCGGTCGTCGGCGACTTCGAGTCGCTGCGGGGTCGCACGTACGCCGTCCTCGTGACCTTCCGCCGCAGCGGTGAGGCCGTCCCCTCGCCGGTGTGGATCGGCGTCGACGGCAGCGGCAAGGCCTACGTCAAGACGCGGCGCGACGCTGGCAAGGTGAAGCGGATCCGCAACGACGACCGGGCCCTCGTCGCGCCGTCGAACGCGCGAGGGAAGGCGACGGGACCGGCGGTCCGAGCCAGGGCGCGAGTGCTGCCAAAGGAGGAGTGGCCCCACGCCGAGGCGACGCTGACGTCCGCCTACGGAGCGGGGCGGCGGATCTCCGAGCGGCTCGTGGGCGGTCCGGACGACCTAGCCGCCTACGTCGAGCTGACGCCGGCGAGCAGCTGAAGCCAGCTAGCAGCTGAAGCCGGCTGCGCACGTGGTGAGCGGCCCGAGGTCGCTGTCGCGCTGGACGCCGTCGATGGGGCTGAACACGCCCCCGCTCCCCCAGTTGATGCCCTTGAGGGTGACGTCGTCGCCCGACGTCACCGCAACGACCGGTGACCCGCTGTCGCCGCTCGACGAGAAGTAGTCCGCCTGGCCCTGGCAGAGCATCGTGAGGTTCGCGCTCTGGACGTTGAACGTCTTGCACGTGGAGCGCACCGCGCCCGACGTGCGACCCGTCGTGCGGCCGACCTTGGTGACGGTCTCGCCGGCCAAGGGCGTCGCCTCCGCGGTGATGCGGAAGGTGTCGACGCCGTTCCACGCGATGCCGCCCTCCGGCGGGCGTGCGATGCGCCCGTGGTCGTAGAACGCGTCGACGCGCAGCGAGTGGAACGAGGAGTCGCTGTAGCGGCAGTACCGCCCGACGGGGCACGCGCCGCCTGCGAGGTGCGCCGGGTCGGCGATCTCGACGCCGATGGGTTGGCCGCCGAGCGGTTGCTGGTGCACACCGCTGTCGACCGACGCGCGCTTCAACGTGCAGTGCGAGTTGGTGACGTATCCGAGGACGCCGGCGCGAATCGCGTTGAAGCCCAAGGTGCACTGGTACAACGCGGCTTCCTTCGGTCCGATCCAGCTGATCTCGACACCGCCCGCGACGGGCAGGTTCCTGTCGCGTAGCTGGTCGACGACCGGATCGGCATGCTCGACGACGACCGCGCGTTGCGGCACGCCGTTCGCCTCGGCGATGGCGCGAACGCGCGCCTCGGTTCCGGCGACGTCGGTCGTCCCGATGCGCACGACGTTGCTGGTCTCGTCGACGTCGCTGGAGACGGCGCCGGGCAGCGCCAGGGCCTCACGACTCACCGCGTCGTGCCACCGCTTCAACTCGCGAAACGAGAACGCCGCCGACCTCACGACGACGAGCATCGCCGCGATCTCGGGGCGCCCGAGCGCGCCGGCGAGCGCTCGCCTCGCGACGATGCCGTCGGCGGCCGCCACCGCGCCTTCACGTGCGTGCACCAGCCGCACGACGAGCGAACCGCCGTCGAGCCACGCACCCGCGAATCCCGGGACCGACTCGGCGACGGCGACGAGCACGTCGTCGTAGGTCGCGCCGGACGCGGAAAGCATCGGGACGTCCGCAGCAGTCGTCGGCGTCGCGACGAGCCAACTGGCGACGAGCGCCGCGGCCAGCCACGTGCGGCGCCAACGCGTGTGCATCGCGGTCTGCACTTACAGCTCGCCGATCCGGGTTGGCGGCCTGCCGCACACCGGCG
>DASVEG010000314.1:0-13516 GCA_036380695.1 Acidimicrobiales bacterium | reverse complement strand
GAAGCGTGGGACGAAGCGGTCGAGCTCGGCGAGGCCTACGGCGTGCGCAACTCGCAGGCGTCGGTGCTGGCACCGACCGGCACCATCGGCCTGCTCATGGACTGCGACACGACGGGCATCGAGCCCGACCTCGGTCTCGTCAAGATGAAGAAGCTCGTCGGCGGCGGGACGATGTCGATCGTCAACCAGACGATCCCGCGTGCGTTGCGGCGCCTCGGGTACTCGGCGTCGCAGATCGACGACATCCTCGCCTACATCGAGGAGAACAAGTCGGTGCTCGGCGCACCGCACCTCGCGGCCGGCCACGTGCCGGTGTTCGCCTGCTCGATGGGCGACAACACGATCCATTACATGGGCCACATCCGGATGATGGGCGCGGTGCAGCCGTTCATCTCGGGCGCCATCTCGAAGACCGTGAACTGCCCGGAGGACACCAGCGTCGAGGAGATCGAACAGCTCCACATCGACGCGTGGAAGCTCGGGCTCAAGGCGGTGGCGATCTACCGCGACAACTGCAAGGTGGCGCAGCCGCTGTCGACGGTGAAGAAGGGCTCGGCCCAGGACGGCACGCCCGCATCCGAGGCCGAGGCCCACGACGCCGAGCTCGCGGCCAAGGTCGCGGAGCTCGAGCAGAGGCTCGCCAACCAGACGACCGTCGTGGTCAAGCAGCCCATCCGTGAGCGGCTGCCGAAGCGTCGCAACTCGGCGACCTACCACTTCCGTGTCGCCGACTGCGAGGGCTACTTCACGGTCGGCGAGTACGACGACGGGCGGCCGGGTGAGCTGTTCCTCAAGGCCTCGAAGCAGGGCTCGACGCTCGCCGGCATCCTCGACGCGTTCTCGATCTCGATCTCGCTCGGGCTGCAGCACGGGGTGCCCTTGAAGACGTTCGTGCAGAAGTACACGAACATGCGCTTCGAGCCCGCTGGCATGACGGACGACTCCGACCTGCGCATCGCGTCGTCGCTCGTCGACTACGTGTTCCGCCGGCTCGCGGTCGACTACCTCTCCTTCGAGGAGCGGTCCGAGCTCGGCGTGCTCACCAGCGGCGAGCGCATCCAGCCGATGCTGCCCGGAGTCGAGGAGGCGACCACCACCTCGCACGGCGTCGTCGACGGGCGGGGAGACGGCGAGGGCGGTGGCGCGGCTACGCCGGTGGTCGACGTGCGTGCGTCTGGTGCTTCGGGGGCTTCGGGGGCGGCGGGCACGGGCGATTCCGTCCTGCCGTCGCAACCGGCCTCCGCGCACTCCGATGCGCCGTTCTGCATGCAGTGCGGTGTGCAGATGCAGCGGGCAGGCAGCTGCCACGCCTGCCCGTCGTGCGGCACCACGAGCGGGTGCTCGTGACGTCGCCCGGCCGCCGCCGCCCCCGCGCCGGCGTCAGCTGGCTCTGAGCCGCCGGCTGACCTTCGCTTGTGGCCACAAGCGCGTGAAGGAGTCGGGGCTCAGGCGGGCGCGTCGGGAGCGGTAGGCGTAGGCACGGCGTGGGCGGCGGCGATGTCCGGCATGACGAAGCGGGCCGCGGAGGAGAGCAGGAACCCCGCGGTCAGGGCGATGGGCACGAGGAGCACCATGCTCACCTGCACGCCGAGGCGGTCGGACACGGCGCCGATGGCCGGTAGGAAGATGGCGATACCGGGTATGGCGAAGACGGAGATCGTCGAGAACGCGGCGGCGCGCACGCGAGGCGGCGAGACGATCGAGATCAACGCAAAGAACGCGGGGGCAAGCGTGCCGATCGACGCGGCGAGCAGGGCGTGCATGGCGATCGCGATCGCGACGTGCGGTGCGTAGGCGAGGACGACGAGCAGCACGCCGTCGACGACACCGACGATGGCGACGAACCGGAGCAGAAACCCGGGCTCGCGCATCGCAGTCCTCGACACCCAGGGCATCGCCAGGAACACGCCTGCGACCTGCAGCGGCTCGACACCGGCGGCGATGGTGCCGCGGGCCGCGCTGCTGAGGCCGAACACGTCCTCGTAGACCAGCGCGAGCAGGTTCTGCACGCCGAACAGGGCGATGGCGAGGAACGGGACCGCCCACCAGATGCGGCGGATCGTGCGGACGTTGTGCAGCACCTTCATCGTCGGCCACGCCCGCAGGTGCGGCTCCTCCACGTTGGCGGCGTCTTCGTCCGCGCCGGCGGCGAGGCGTTCGTGCCGCCCTCTGATGGGCTCCTTGAGCCGAAGCGCGAGGAGGACGAACACCGCCGTGGGGATGGCGAACACGAGGAACGGGAACCGCCAGCCGAACCACACGGCGAGGAACCCGGCGGCGAGCGGGCCGAGGATCTGGCCAACGGAGTTGGCCTGCCGGTGGGCGGAGAACACCTTCACTCGCGCCGCCGGCTCGTAGTAGTCGGACAGGAGCGACGAGTGGGTCGGGGTGACGACCGCCCTCCCGCCTCCCGCGCCGATGCGCATCCCGACGAGCATCACGACGGAGATCGCCGCGCCGGTGCCGACCGAGAACAACGCCCAAATCGCGGCGCCGGTCGTCGCGATGCGGACGCGATTCGCACGGTCGCAGTAGAAGGACAGCGGCACCTCGATGAGGAGGACAGCGATCGTCGTCAGCGAGACGATCGCGAGCGCGCCCGCGTCGGTGAGGTGGAAGTGGTCGCGGATGTCGGGCAAGAGGACGGAGAACGCCGCCCGGTCGAGCTCGTCGACCGCGTTCAACCCGAACAGGACGATGAGCGGGAACGTCGCCGCGCCGCGCGTGACGGTGCTCGGCTTCCACTCCTCGAGCCAGCGCCGGAGCCAGCCGCGGCGAGGGGTCGTCGGCGGGGTGGCGTTCATCGACGGGCAACCTACGGCGAATCCGTCGGCCATGGCAGCGGCTGCTGCTGCGACCTGCGACGTCGGCGCGCCGCACCGCGTCCCGCCCCGCGTCTACCCGCCCGCGGTGACGATCGCGTCGAGGCACCACGACGGGTTGTCGGCCTCGAGGCGCTGCAGCCGGTAGGGGCTCTCGAACAGCGCGAGCAGCGTGGCGTCGCGACGGGCGAGCACCCGAACACCGCTGATGCGGCGGAGCTCGTCGGCGGTGTCGGCGTCGGTGCGGCGGGCGAGCTTGTACGGCGTCGGCATCAGCTCGACCTTGGCGCCGAACTCGTGCTCGAGCCGGTGGGTGAAGACCTCGAACTGCATCTGGCCGACCGCGGCCAGCACCGGCGTCGGGTCGCCCTCCGGGTCGCGC
This sequence comes from Acidimicrobiales bacterium, assembly GCA_036380695.1. Classification (GTDB taxonomy): domain Bacteria; phylum Actinomycetota; class Acidimicrobiia; order Acidimicrobiales; family CADCTF01; genus DASVEG01. The sequence goes on along the minus strand of DASVEG010000314.1, from coordinate 10,312 downwards.
AGCACCTGGATCACGCCCTCCTGCTCGAGCTGGTCGAGGCCGCGACGGAACTGCTTGTAGCGGCTGGTGTCGCGCGCCCTGGCAGACGCGAACAACTCGGGCGCGAACGTGGGGATCGTCGGGAACGTCACGCGGTCGATCTCGAACAACGTGTCGCCGATCCGCAGGTCGCTCGCGTTGACGAGGCCGACGACGTCGCCAGGGAAGGCTTCGTCGATCGTGTCGCGCTCCGCCCCGAACACCGACGCCGCGTACTTCGTCGAGAACGGCCGCCCGCTGGGCTCGTGGGTGACGACCATCCCCCGCTCGAACCGACCGGAGCAGACCCGCACGAAGGCGACGTGGTCGCGGTGTCCAGGGTCCATGTTCGCCTGGATCTTGAACACGAACCCGGAGAACGGCGCGTCGAGCGACCGCGGCTTGCCCTCGGCGTCGGCCCTTGCGGTCGGCGCGGGCGCGTAGTCGACGACGGCGTCGAGCAGGTGGCGCACGCCGAAGTTGGTCAACGCCGAGCCGACGAACACGGGGGTGCTCTCGCCGGCGAGGAACGAGTCGAGGTCGAGGTCGGACCCGACGCCGCTCAGCAGCGCGGTCTCGTCCATCGCGTGCGACCACGCCGCGCCCTCGGCGCTCGCCGCCTCGGCGGCCTCGACCACTTCCTCGGGCGCGGCCGTCGCTCCCCGGGCCGTGCGGGTGAAGCGCACGAAGTCTCCGGTGCGGCGGTCGACCACGCCGCGGAAGTCGCCCGGTATCCCCACCGGCCACGTCACCGGCGTGGGCCGCAGCCGGATCTGCTGCTCGATCTCGTCGAGCAGCTCGAGCGGGTCGCGGCCGGGGCGGTCGTACTTGTTGAGGAAGGTGAGGATCGGCAGGTTCCTCGCGCGGCAGACCTCGAACAGCTTCAGCGTCTGGGCCTCGATGCCCTTGGCGACGTCGAGCACCATGACCGCGGCGTCGGCCGCGGCGAGCACGCGGTACGTGTCCTCGGAGAAGTCGCGGTGGCCCGGTGTGTCGAGCAGGTTCACGACGTGGTCGCGGTAGGTGAACTGCAGCACCGTCGACGTGATGGAGATGCCGCGCTCCTGCTCCATCGCCATCCAGTCGGACGTGGCCTTGCGGCGGCCGCCTCTCGCCTTCACCGCGCCCGCCTCCGCGACCGCGCCCGCGTACAGGAGGAACTTCTCGGTCAGCGTGGTCTTGCCCGCGTCCGGGTGGCTGATGATGGCGAACGTGCGCCGCCTTCGGGCCTCCTGCTGCACGTGGGGCCCGTCACTCACAAGGGGTCGAGTCTACCGACTGCCCCCTGCAGCCCTTGCGGACCCGCCGTGCGACGCGTCGAGCCGGGCGGCCAGGGCGTCGCGCAGCGAGCGGGCGTCGCGCACGGCGAACCCCTCGTAGTCGTTGTTGAAGTAGCCGTACACGTCGACGCCGGCCGACAGCCACGACGCCAGCCGGTCCGCGACGGGCGCGAGACGGTTCGGCCCGTACAAGCCCCAGTACTTGACCTCGAGCGCGTTCGGGCCGTGGAAGCGCACGTAGGTCCAGTCGGTCGTCAGCTCCCACGGGTGGTCGGGCAGGAGGTCGTGGATGCAGAGCGCCGCGCCGTGCGCCCGCAACACCTCGAACACGTCCTCGTGCGCCCACGATTCCTCCCGCAGCTCGACGGCCCATCGCAGGTCGGGCGCGAGCCGCCTGGCGACGCCGAGGAACTCCTCGAGGCGACCGGTGTCGCGCTTCCACCGCGGCGGCAGCTGCACGAGCGTCGGCCCCAGCGCCGCCCCGAGGCGCCGGGCGCGGTCGATGTGGTTCGGGAGCCACGACGCGGCATCCCGGAGCTTCATGCGGTGCGACCCGAACTGGCCGAGCTTCAACGCGTACGTGAACCCGGGCGGCGCCTGCGCGCCCCATGCGTCTGCGGTCGACTCCGGCGGCAGCCGGTAGAAGGTGTTGTTGAGCTCGACGGTGTCGAACAGGTTCGTTGCGTAGTGCTCGAACCACCGGCGCTGCGGGACGCCCTCGGGGTAGACGATCCCGCGCCAGTCCTTGTACATCCACCCCGAACACCCGATGTACGGCCGGCCGTCGCTCATGCCTCCGGTTGTTCCCCGGATGACCGATTGCGAGTACGCCGGTCTTGTGGTGGGAAGACCACAGCCTGTGACGCCCCGCGCCGTTGACCCCATCGACTTCGACGAGTGGGCTCCTGCGTTGCGGTCGGGCATCCGCTGCCTTCGCGAGCACGCCGCCACCCTCCGCCACCAGGGCTTCGGCCACAACCCGGCGCGAGCGCAAGAGCTCGAGGCCCACGCCGAGGCATTGCTCCGCCTCGCCCGCCAGCTCGGCGACCTCACCCCGCCGCAGGGCATCCGGCTCGACGGCAAGAAGAAGTCCACCGCCTCCTAGCCGCCGCCCGCTGATCCGTTTTTGGGCGCGCGTACAGCCATATACGGCACTCTGCGCGCCCAAAAACCGTTGGCGGGTCAGACGGCGCCGAGGTCGCGGAGGATGAGCCACCACGACGCCAGGCCGTGCTCGCACCACGCCTCCGGCGCGACGAGGCAGTCGTCGGGGCACCGGCAGACGCCGTCGGCGACCCATTCCGCGAGCTCGTCGACGTCGGGCGGCGCCCACCCGCTGTTGACCTCGAACCAGGCGACCGCGTTCTCGATCGCCTGCGCGGCGCCGGCCGTCACGTCTGCACCGTACGGCCGGCCACTACCGTCGCCGGATGCCGTGGCGCGCCGGTGACCTCATCCTCCAGCGCGAGGTCCTCCGCGGCGGGCGCCCGTGGCTCGTCGTCCCCGTCCGCGTCGTCGACGATCGCGACGACCTCCTCGTGACGTACCTCGCCGAGGGGGCACGGTTCGGCTTCCCGCCGGGGGAGTGGCCGACGGCGGACGGCCGCCACCCCTGGCAACGGCAGGCGGCGTGGCACGGACACGGCACGTTGATGCTCCAGCGGCCCGGCGAGGCCTACGCGGTGTGGCACTTCTGGACCGGCCCCGAGCGCACGTTCTCGCACTGGTACGTCAACCTGCAGCAGCCCTTCCGGCGGACGTCACGGGGCGTCGACACCCAGGACCACGAGCTCGACATCGTCGTCACCCCCGACGGCTCGTGGACGTTCAAGGACTGGGACCTCGTCGACCAGCGAGTCGCGGAGGGGCGCTTCACGCCCGGCGAAGCGTCGGACATCCGCACGCTCGGCGAACGGGTCGCGGCCGAGATCGCCGCCGGCACGCAGTGGTGGGACGACGCGTGGGTCGCGTGGCAGCCCGACCCGGCGTGGCGCGACCCGGCGCTCCCCGACGGTTGGGACCAGCCGTACGACTGAACGGACGTTCGCGACACGGCGTCCCCCGGTCAGGTCGCGCCCGTCGCGAGCGCGACCAAAGCCTCGATCTGCTCGACGGTGAGCTCGCCGCTCGCCCGCGCCGCCACGCTGCCGTCGGCGCGGATCGCGACGAAGAACGGGTAACCCGACAGCCCGAGCGCCTGGGCCGCCTCGAACCGCGCATCGTCTGCGATGGTCGGCACCGCCCACCCTTCGCCGTCGAGCCACTCGGACGGCGGGTAGTTGGGCGCGTCCGGGTTCACCGCCGTCGAGATGGCGCGGAGCTCGACGCCGTCGGGCGGGCCGCCTCGCTCCATCCACCGTGCGATGACGGGCACCTCCTTCTGGCAATGCGGGCACCAGTGGGCCACGACGAAGACGAGTTGGGGCGAACCCGCACCACCGATCGTGACCTCCTCCCCGTCGAACGACTGGCCGGAGATGGTCGGCGCGGGCGTCCCCACCGCCGCGTCTGGCGTGCCGCGCACGAAGTCCGGAAGCGCGTTCCCCGTGAACGACACGTCGCGCACCTGCTCGAGCTGCTCGACCGTCCCGTCTCCCTCCGTGTGTTCGGAGGAGACGGCGTCGCGCTCGGGGCGGTCGGGCTCGCCGTCCGACGCGACGTACGCGACCACGGCCAGGACGACCGCCACCGCGACGGCGACCGGGATGACGGGGAAGCGGCGCCTGGTTTCGGGTTGTTCTTCGGTCAAGACGCCTCGCTCTCGGTCCGGACGGCGAGCAGCAGCGCGACAATGAGCGCGAACGCCGACAACGCCATCGTGGGGATGGTCAGGTACCCGAACCGTTCGACCCAGATGATCGAGCACGGGTTGTTGGGGTCGCACGAGCCGCTCTCGAGCGACGGGAACCGCTCGACGACCACGTGGTAGGCCGAGATGGCGCCGCCGGCGAGTGCGAGCGGCATCGCGTACCGGCGAACGCCTGCGTCCCGCCGCCACACCGCGACCGCCAGCATCGGCACGAGCGGGTACATCGCGATCCGCTGGTACCAGCACAGCTTGCACGGGGTGAAGTGCAAGCGCTCGGAGAAGTAGAGGCTGCCCGTGGTGCTGACGACGGCGACGGCGAGCGCGAGCAGCAACGCGTCGGGAGCCACCGCCGCCCGCAAGCGGGCGCCGGCGCGGCGGGCGCCCGCGGACCATCGCCCGGCGATGCCGAGCGCCGCGGCGACCGCGACGGCGGCCTGCGCCACGACGGCGAGCGACGCGAGGAAGAACGTGACCACGGTGCTCGCGTCAGCCCCCGCCCCCGCCCGCGCCCGCGCCGGTGACCGCGTCGAGCGTGGCGAGCGCGGATTCGGCCGCGGGTGCCGGCAGCTCGTCGCGGAGGACACCGGCCATCGTCCGCCACGCGTCGTCGAGCCACCGCCGCGGGAAGCCGCGCTGGTCGAACAACGAGACGCAGTAGTCGACGTGGCGGCGGAACGCCGGCTCGTCGAGCGCCGCGATGGCACGGAAGTGGTGGCCGAAGTCCTCGAGCGTCCGCGCCCTGCCGTGCTCACCGAGGTCCCACAACGCCGGCTGCTCCTCGTAGAGGCGGCGCGTGGCGACGAGCGACAGCATGCCGAGCGCTTCGGTGATGACCGTCCGCGGATCGCGCTCGGCGTCGTTCACGTGGCGACGACGTCGTAGTCCGCGAACCCGGCCGGCCGCGGCGCATGCTCGCCGCCGGGGATGCGTGCGTGCGACCGGCGGTGCTCGTCGCTCCGCATGTACTCCTGGAACGTCTCCTTCGACGCCCAGCGGCTCACCATCAGATACGAGCCTGGCCGCCTGCGGTCGCGCAGCACCTGGAGGCCGAGGAACCCCGGCCAGCCGTCGACCGCTCCGAGGCGCGCTCGAAACGCCCTTTCGAGCGCGTCCGCACCGTCCGGAGCGACGGCGATCTCGCTGATCGCGACGTACTCGCGTCCCATCGCGGCGAGCCTACGCGGCGCGGTCGCGTGTCCCCCTGGGGTGGGCGGTAGGGTCGCTCGTGTGTTGAACGACGACGACGTCGAGCGGGTGCTCGTCATCACCGCACACCCGGACGACGTGGACTTCGGGATGGCCGGCACCGTCGCGACGTGGACCGACAAGGGTATCGACGTCGCGTACTGCATCGTCACGGACGGCGATGCCGGCGGCTTCGACCCGGACGTCCCGCGGTCGGAGATCCCGACGATCCGGCGCGCCGAACAACAGGCGGCCGCGAAAGCCGTCGGCGTCGACACCGTCCACTTCCTCGGGTACCCCGACGGTCGCCTCACGGTCACGATCGAGCTGCGTCGCGACCTGTCGCGCGTGATCCGCAAGGTGAAGCCGCAACGCGTCGTCTGCCACTCGCCCGTGCGAGACCTCGGCCGCATGTACGCGAGCCACCCTGACCATCTGGCGGCGGGCGAGGCCGCGTTGTGCGCGGTGTATCCGGACGCACGCAACGACTTCGCGTTCCCCGAGTTGCTCGACGAGGGGCTGCCGGGTCACGTCGTGCCGGAGACGTGGATCATGGGTGGCCCCGACCCCGACACGTACGTCGACATCACCGACGTGTTCGAGCGCAAGCTCGAGGCGCTGCTCTGCCACGTCAGCCAGCACCCCGCGCCCGACACGCTCGAAGAGCGCATGCGCGGTTGGGGCCAGATGGTCGCGACCGCGGGTGGCCTCGGCGATGGCCGCTTGGCCGAGGTCTTCCGCTGCGTGGCGACGCAATGACGGAGATGCTCACGGCGGAGGAGGCGCGCGTCGTCGGCAGCCTTGCCGAGAAGCAGCTGACGACGCCGCAGTACTACCCGCTGACGATGAACGCGCTGGTCAACGCGTGCAACCAGTCGAACAACCGAGACCCGGTCGTCGCGTACGACGAAGCCACCGTCGAGGCGACGTTGCAGTCGCTGCGCGCCAAGGGCTTCGCGCGCGTCGTGCATCCCGGGTCCGGGTCGCGCGTGTCGAAGTACCGGCAGGTGCTCGACGAGGCCCTCGGACTCGACGCGCGCGAGCTGGCGATCCTTTGCGTGATGTTGCTGCGCGGGCCGCAGACGCTGAACGAACTGCGAGCGCGAACCGAGCGGATGGCGGGCTTCGACGGCGTCGCGGCGATCGAGCACGACATCGAACGGCTCACCTCTCGCGCCCCCGCGCTCGTCGTCCGCCTTGGGCGCCAACCGGGCCAGCGCGAGGAACGTTTCGCCTGCACGCTCGTCCCCGCCGCCGAGCCAGGCCGCGCCGTCGCAGGCGCGAGCGCGGCTGGTGGGCGCGCCTCGGCGAAGCCCGGCACGTTCGCGGCCCGCCCCCCGATCCCGGCGACCCCGCGGCTGGCGCCGTTGCGGGAGGACGAGGTGACCGACGAGCAGCGCGAGTTGCTCGCCGCCTCCGGCGCGCCCTCGTTCCACCTGTTCCGGACGCTGGCGCACCACCCCGGCCTGCTCCGGCGATGGCTTCCCTTCGGCGGCAAGCTGCTTCGAGGCGGCAAGCTGCCTGAGCGCCTCCGCGAGCTCGTGATCCTGCGCACCGCCTACCTCACCGGCGCGGCGTACGAGTGGGGCCACCACGTCGAGATCGGGCGCGCCGCCGGCCTCACCGACGACGAGATCGCGAGGGTCGCGACGGGCCCGGATGCGTCGTGGACCGGGCTCGACGCCGCGGTGCTTCGGGCCTGCGACGACCTGCATCGCGACGGCGCCGTCGGCGACGACACGTGGGCGGTCCTGGCTGCCGAGCTCACCGCGGCGCAGCTCGTGGAGGTGCCGATGGTGAGCGGGCACTACCGGATGCTCGCGGGGGTGATCGCCTCGCTCGGCATCCAGCCCGAGGAGGGCCAACCGCCGCTCCCACCTGCGTGACGCCCTTCGCGTCGCGCGTGGCGGAGGTCGTCGCCGCGCTCCCCGCGGGCGACGTCGTGAGCTACGGCGAGGTCGCGGCGCTGGCGGGCCGACCCGGCGCAGCCAGGGCCGTCGGTGCGGTGCTCGCGTCGAGCGACGGCCTGCCGTGGTGGCGGGTGGTCAACTCGCAGGGCCGCCTTGTCCCCGGCCACGAACGGGAGCACGCGCGGCGGTTGCGTGCCGAAGGGGTCGAGACCCGCGACGGCCGCGTCGCGGGCTTCACCCGAGCACGGTCTGGGCGACGTCGACCCACAGCCGGCGGGTGAGGTCGAGCGACTCGACGTCGATGCGCTCGTTGTGGCCGTGGAACCGCGACGCGAACTCCTGCTGGGTCATGCCCGGGGTGAACAGCCCCGCGCCATAGGCGACGGCGCCCTTCTCCCGAAAGAACCGCGCGTCGGTGCCGCCTGCGGTGAGGCGCGGCACCAGCGTGGCTTCCGGGTACACGCGCCCTATCGCGCGTTGCAACGCGTCCCACACCGGGGTTTCGGTCGGCGAGGCGGTGGCCTCGTTCGAGGTGATCGTGACGACCTCGACCGCGTCCGACAGGTCGCCGATCGCCTCGCGGAGGTTGGCCGCAACGTCGGCATCGGTCTGCCCCGGCAGCGTCCGGATATCGACGTCGACGTCGACGACGTCGGGGATCACGTTGGTCTTCACGCCGCCGTGCACGACGTTGGGCGAGAACGTCATGTGGGTGCACGCGTGGGCGATCTTCGCGAGGCGCACGTCGGCCATCGACGTGCACGCGTCGTACGCGCGGGCGGGGTCGGCGAGCGCGGATCGCGTCTCGTCGTCGAGGTCGAGGGCGTCGACGTAGGCGCGCCACGCGTCGGTGACGACCGTCGCCGGCCGGTAGGCGGCAAGGCGGCGAACGACCTCGGCGGCCTTGACGAGGGCGTTGTCGGACCCGAACGGCATCGAGCCGTGGCCAGGCGACCCGCTCACCCGCAACCGCCGCCAGGCGACGCCCTTCTCGCCCGTCGTCACCGTCACCCGCTCGCCGCGGTCGGAGGGCATGACGACGCCACCGGACTCGGTGAGCACGTAGTCTGCGCCGACCGCGTCGTACGCATGCTCGGTCATCCACTTCGCCCCGTGCTCGCCCGCGGCCTCCTCGTCGGCGACGGCGAAGTACACCAGCGTTCCCCTTGGCTTCCAGCCGCTCCGCGCCAGGTGCTTGACCGCCACGGCCATCGACGCGGTGATGTTCAGCATGTCGAGCGCGCCGCGGCCCCAGACCTCGCCGTCGACCAACTCGCCGCCGAACGGGTCGCGTTGCCATCCCGCAGGCGTGACGGGGACGACGTCGGTGTGACCGCAGAAGCACAACGAGGGGGCGTCGGGGTCGGACCCCTCGATGCGGGCGACGAGCGACACCCGCCCAGGGGCGGGCTCGAACGTCTCGAGGTCGAGGCCAACGCCCTCGAGGTAGCCGCGGAGGACGTCGGCGTTGCGGCGCTCCCCGCCCGACTCCGGCGCGCCGTCGTTGACGCACTCGTTCCGGATCATCGTCTGCAAGAGCTCGGTGACCTCGCCCGACAACGCCCGTTCGTCCATGCCAGCAGTCTCGCTCACGCCGCGAGCGGCGCCCCACGCTCCGTTCTGCACCCAGAACGACGAGGCGCCCTACCTTGGGGCGTGGTCTTCGTCCGGCGCCGACGCCTCGCTGCCATCGTCGCGGTAGCACTGGCCGCCGCGGTCGCGCTGTCTTCCTGCGACCGGGACGGTTCGTCGTCCGGGTCGGGGGCGCGGCCAGCCCCGCAGCCGGTCGTCTACGTCGCCGTCGGCGCGAGCGACTCCGTCGGTGTGGGCGCGACCGACCCGAAGACGCAGGCGTGGCCGCAGGTGTTCCTCCGAGAGGCGTTGCCGGCCGGCTCCCGCCTCACGAACGTGGCCGTGTCCGGCACGCGTACCGACCGCGCGCTTACCGAACAGGTGCCGAAGGCCGTCGCCGCCAACCCCGACGTCGTCACCGTGTGGTTGAGCGTGAACGACCTGACAGGGCTCGTCGACGCGAAGACGTATGGCGAGCAGCTCCGCCAGGTCGTACACGCTCTGCGCCGCGGCGGCGACACGATGGTGCTCGTCGGTAACACGCCGGAGGTCGACCAGCTCCCGGTGATCCGCCGGTCGGGCGTGCCGGCCGCCCTCGTCGAGAAGCGGGTCGACGATTACAACGCGGCGATCGAGGAGGTCGTACGGGCCGAAGGCGCGGTGCTCGTCGACCTCCACGCCAAGAGCGAGAAGGCCGAGGCAGACGGCGAGCTGGCGGCCCTCACCGCGGCCGATGGGTTCCACCCGAGCACCGCGGGTCACGCCAGGATCGCGGACGCCTTCGCCAAGGCGTACGCGGACGCGTCCTAGCCTGCCAGCCGTGACGCGCGAGACGCTGCCCGCGAGCTGGTACCGCGGCGACGGCGCGTACGACGCCGAGCGCGCGTCGGTGTTCGGGCGCACGTGGCAGCTCGTGGCCCGTGCGTCGGAGTTGGCGCGCGCCGGCGACTACGTCGCATCGACGATCGCCGGGTGGCCCATCGTCGTCGTCGCAGGCGAAGACGCCAGCCTGCGCGCGTTCCACGACGTGTGCCTGCACCGCGGCGGCCCGCTCGTTCGCGACGCGAAGGGCAACTGCGGCGCGTCGCTGGTGTGCGGCTACCACGGGTGGACCTACGCGCTCGACGGGTCGTTGGTGCGGGCGCGCGACTTCGGCGAGGAGATGGCCGGCCGCGGCCTCGCGCTCCATCCGATCCGCGTCGAGGCGTGGCGCGGCCTGGTGTTCGTGAACCTCGACGGCGACGCACCGCCGCTCGTCGACGCGCTCGGCGGGTTCGCCGAGGCGTGCCGCGACCTCCCACTCGAGGACTTCGCGTTCGACGGCGAACAGGTGCACGAGATCCAGTGCAACTGGAAGACGTACGCGGACAACTACCTCGAGGGCTACCACATCCCGGTCGTCCATCCCGAACTCGACGAGGTGATCGACAGCAGGCGGTACGAGGTCGCGGTGCACGACGACGGGCGATGGTGCCGCCACACCGCGCCGGCACGCGGCGACGGCGAGCTCGACGCCACGAGCGGCGTCTGGTTGTGGC
>DASVEG010000313.1:0-3006 GCA_036380695.1 Acidimicrobiales bacterium | reverse complement strand
GAGGTCGAGGAGGTCGACCCCGTTGCAGAGGTGGGCAGACACGGGGCCGAAGACGTCGCGACCCGCGAACGTCGGGCCCGGCGCGGGGAGGTGGTAGTCGGCGTTGGTGAGCTCGACGGCGCGGTCGGCGCCGCCGGCCATGGCCACGGCGGGAGCGAGCAGGCCGTTGTCCGGGCCGACGAAGACGGCTTCGCCACCGGCGACTTCGACGGCGACCGCTCGCCGGGCCGTGCCGACGCCGGGGTCGACGACCGCGAGGACGACACCCGCGGCGAGGTACTGCGCGCTCCTCATGAGGGTGAGGCCCCCGCCCCGCACGTCGTGGGGCGCGACCTCGTGGCTGACGTCGATGACGGTCACGTGCGGCGCCAGGCTGCGCACGACCGACTTCACCACGCCGACGAACTCGTCGACGGTGCCGTAGTCGCTGAGGAACGAGATGGTGTCGTGGCGCCGGCCCATGCGCGGCCGACGCTACCCGGCGGCTGCGGTCTCGCCCTCCTGCAGGTAGCGGTCGACCTCGGCCTCGAGAAGCCGGTACGACTTCCCGATCCGGACGGCCTTGAGCGTGCCCGCGTTGATGAGGCGGTACACGGTCATGTTCGAGACGCGCAGCATCGCTGCGACCTCCGCGACCGTGAGGTACGGCCCGCGTTCCTTCGGCTCCGTCATGGTGGAACTCCCCTTACTCCGCACCCCGAACTGTACGGACGTGTGCCGCAAGTGAAAAGAGGGGCAGGAGTGAAATTCCGCGCCGGGCGTCAGTCGCCGGTGCGGAAGCGTTCGGTCGCGGCGGTGACCGCGGCCAGGAACGCGGCGCGAACGGCACGGTCCTCCAAGGCCTGCAGGCCGGCGGCGGTCGTGCCGCCGGGCGAGGTCACCGCGGCGCGCAGCTCTTCCGGCGACGCCCCGCTCTCGGTAAGCAGGCGCGCCGCCCCGAGGATCGTCTGGCGGGCGAGGAGGTCGGCGACGTCGCGCGGGAGGCCGTTGAGCACGCCGGCGTCGATGAGGGCTTCGGCAACGAGGAAGACGTAGGCGGGGCCGCTGCCGGACAGGCCCGTGACCGCGTCCATGAGGTGTTCGGGCACGCGTACGACGGTGCCGACCGAGCCGAGCACGCGCTGCGCCCAGGCGAGGTCGTCGTCGTCGGCCGCGGTGCCGCCGGCGATGGCCGATGCACCCGCGCCGATCTGGGCCGGGGTGTTTGGCATCGCCCGGACGACGTGGGCGCCTGCGCCGAGCGCACCCTCGAGCACGGCGATGGGCACGCCGGCGGCGATGGACAGCACGCGGCGGGGGCCGACGGGCGCGAGCGCCGCGCAGGCGGCGGGCACGTCGCCCGGCTTGACCGCGACGACCGCCGCCTCGCAGGCGACGACGTCGTCGGTGACGGTGAGCCCCGGGAACCGGTCGGCCAGCTCCTTCCGCCGCCCTTCCATCTTCTCGACGACGCCCATCGCCTCGGCCGCCCAACCGGCCGCGAGCAGCCCGCCGATCAGCGCCTCACCCATGCGTCCGCCACCGACCACGAGGAGCTCGAGCACCCCCGAAGGCTACCGACCAGCCCCCAACACCCCCCAACAACGCGTTCTGGGTGGATGAGTCCGTCGATACGCCGGACTGGTCCACCCAGAACGAGAGAGGGAGGGGGCCCTAGAGGTAGCGGCGGGGGTTCTGGGGGGAGCCGCCGGAGCGGGTCTCGAAGTGAAGGTGGTTGCCGGTGGAGTGGCCGGTGGAGCCTACGTAGCCGATCACCTGGCCCTGCGACACGCTGGCCCCGTCGCCCGCGGCGATGCGGCTCTGGTGGGCGTACAGCGTGGTGAACCCGCCGCCGTGGTCGATGATCACGGTGTTGCCGTAGCCGCTCATCGAGCCGCTGAAGATGACCTCGCCGCCCTTCGCAGCGCGGATGATCGTGCCGCCAGGAGCCGCGATGTCGATCCCCGCGTGCAGGCGGCCCCAGCGGTAGCCGTACTCCGACGTCACGACGCCCCGCACCGGCCAGATCAGGCCTGCGCCCGACACCGCGGTCGCCCCGCCGCTCGCGTCTCTCGACGCCCGCTCGGTGGTTCGCGCCCTGGCGAGGGCACGCTCGACCTCGGCCTGCGCAGCCGACAGCGCCTCGACCTCGCCCTGGATCGACTTGATCCTGGCGCTCAACGCCTTCTCCAGCCGCGACTTCTCGAGGAGGTTGGCCGAGATCGCGTTCAACTGATTCTTGACCGCGTCCCTCCGTTGCTGGGCGACGGCCCGCTGCTGCGCGGCCTTGTCCTTCTCGATCCCGAGGTCTTCCCGCACGGCGCGCAGGCGGTCGATGACGTCGCGGTCGTTGTTCGCCACCTGCCGGAGCACCGCGGCCCTGCGGCTGGCGTCGCCGAGGTCCTTGGCGTTGGCGACGTCGGCGAGGGTGCTCCGCTGCGGGTTGACGTACGCCTGCACGGCCCGGTTGACGACCGCGTCGTGGAGGCGGTTCATCTCCTGCTCCGTCTGGGCGATCTTCGCCTCGGTCGCCTTGACGGTCGCCTCGGCCGCGGCGACGGCCTGGCGCGCGGAGGCGAGCTTGGCCGACTGCGTGTTCACCTGCGCGGCGAGCGCGGCGACGGCCTTCTCGAGCTGGGCGTCGGAGGCCTTGAGCGCGTTGAGCTGCCTGGCCTTGCGGGCCCGCTCGGCGCGGAGCTGCTCCTGCCTACGGCGTGACGCGGTCGTGTCGGCGGCGGAGGCCGGCGGAGCGACGCCGACGACCAACAGGGCCACGACGGCGACGGCGGACGCGAGTCGATGCAGTCGAGTCATGAGAGGTGTGTGGCCCGCCAAGGCCCGAAGGCCGTTCAGGCCCCGGTCAACGTACTCAGTTCGGGATTGGCGGGGCAACCTCCTCCTGCGACAGCGGAGGCCCCGTCCCTTCCCGCAAGCGTAGCTTGCCGACAGCTAGCGGTTGCACGACCGCGAGCAGCACGGACACCGCGGCGCCAGCGGCGAACTAGGACGCCGCAGACGTGCGCTCGA
>DASVEG010000312.1:0-6306 GCA_036380695.1 Acidimicrobiales bacterium | reverse complement strand
CACCCCCGCCGTCCCCGCCGCCTGAACCATCGCGTTTGTGCACCGTTGATCGGCTGTAGCCGATCAACGGTGCACAAACGATTCTCGGGCCCTCAGTTCAGGGTGATGACGGGGCCCCATGAGCGGGCTTCGAAGACGGCGACGACGAGCGCGCACGTCGCCTCGCCCTCGCACACCGCGCCGCGGACGACCGATCGCATCTCGCCGAAGACCTCATCGTCACGACCCTCGACGAGCGACTGCATGCTCGCCGCCATCGCGCCACGCACGTACGCCTCGCTCGGGCCCTCGTGCTCGACGAACAGGCCCTTGCGGGTGCCTTCCTGCTGCACCCATCCGATGCCAGCCCACGCCTCCTCGCCGACCAGCGTCGCCTGCTGGCTCGCCATCACGACGTAGAGGCGGTCGCCCCAGTCGCCGTTCGGCTTGGCCGGCCCGCCGAGCACCTGGATGTCGCTCCCGGGAGGCACCACGGACGACAGGCGAAGCAGGTTGTAGTTGTGCACGCCCGCTTCGCGCAGGGCGCCGTCGAAGGCGGCGATGTGCGTCGGCCCGCGGCCGACGCCGGTCGCAACTTCGATCGTCAGGGCGGCCCGGCGCCCCGCGCGCGCCGTCGCCGGCGCGTGGGCGAGCGAGTCGTCGATCGCGGTCGGGACGGTGGTCGGGTTCACCCGGCCTCCTTCATCTCGTAGGCGTAGTAACGCTGTGCGTCGAGTTCGTGCGGCTGCACCACCGCGACCCGCCCGGAGATCCGGGCGATCATCTCGGGCAGGCGGACGACGTCGACGTTGAACTCGCAGCAGTCGAAAGCGATGATCGCCTCGGCCGCCGCGCTGTACCGGCAGCACTCGGCGATGAGCGTCCGCGCCGCGGGTCCGCCGCGGTGATCGGGATGCACGACCAGGCTGCCGAAGTAGAAGATCGCGTTCCGGGCGTAGTGCTCGGGGAACCGGTTCGCGTAGTACGGGATGCTGATCCACGGCACCAGCGAAAGGTCGGCAGTCATGAACGCGAGACCGGCCGCTTGGCCATCCTCGGTCCAGGCCACCCACTTCTCGACGGCTTCGTGGTGCATCTCCTCGACGAACTCCTCGTCGGTGAGCGACTGCCTCGCGGCGGCGCGCCGATCCATGTCCTCGAAGGACTCGCGATACAAGCCGCGGAACGCCGTGATGAGGTCGTCGGGCAGGACGGACATGCGCTCGATGCGCAACATGACTCCTTGTCGGTGAGGGAAGGTCGATCGGAGAAGCGGTCGATCAGAAGAGCGCCGTCAGTACGCCGAGGTACACGGCCGACCAGAACGCCCCGAAGACGAGCGCAGAAGCGGCCGTCGTCGCGATCGCGCGGTCGGGCGCGTGCCTGCCGGCGAACCACCCGATGACGAGCGGTCCCGCGGCCGCGCTCGCAGCTGCGAACGCGAGCGGTCCACCACGTCGGAGGCGGTCGACAGCCCATGCGGTCCGCCGATCCGTTGCCGACGCGTTCTCCGCGCCGTCGCCGGGATCAGCGGTGCCGCCGCGACCTGCCGCGGCGAGCCGCACCTGCGGCACGCCGAGCAGGGCGAACGTGGCAACGGCGATGACCGTCGCAGCCACGAGCCACTCCACGGCCAACACGTTCGGTGTCGCCCCGCGAACGACGCCGACGACAGCCAGGAGTGCAACATCGCCCCCCACCACGGTGGCGATCGTCAGGGCCGCAGTGCCGATTGCCGGCGTGAGACGCGACCCGCGAGGCCGCGCTTGGCTTGTTGTCCCGCTTGCGGCCATCGTCCGTTCCAATCGGTTCGGACGAGCTCGACCGCATGACCCATTCGGACCAAAACCAGCGTTGACGGGTGACTAGTCGTGCACGCTGCGCGTTCGCCGGGCGGGCAAACCGGGACAATCAGCGATACGCGCTGGCTTGCAATTCGTACAGCTCGGCGTACACGCCGCCGCGCGACATGAGGTCCTCGTGGGTGCCGTGCTCGAGGATCGCACCGTCGCCGACCACCACGATCAGGTCGGCCATGCGGACCGTCGAGAACCGGTGCGACACGAGGACGGTGATCGCACCCGACTCGCGGGCTGCGGCCTGCGCCGCGCCCGCGTACCGCTCGAACAGCTCGTGCTCGGTGTCGGCGTCGAGGGCGGCCGTCGGCTCGTCGAGCACGAGCAGCAGCGGCCGCTCGCGCATCATCGCCCGCCCGAGCGCGAGCTTCTGCCACTGCCCGCCGGACAAGTCGACGCCACCGTCGAAGCGGCGGCCGACGAGCGTCTCGAGCCCGTCGGCGAGGTGGGTGACGACGTCTCCGGCCGAAGCGCGATCGAGCGCTGCACCGACGAGCGCGGCGTCGTCCATGTCGGGGAGGTGACCGACGCCGACCGACTCGCGCGCCACGAGCTCGAGCCGCGCGAAATCCTGGAAGCCGGCCGACATGCGAGAGCGCCATTCGGCCGGCGGGATGCGGCGGAGGTCGGTGCCGTCGACTTCGATGACCCCCGACGTCGGGTCGTAGAAACGCGAGAGGAGCTTCACCAGGCTGCTCTTCCCTGCACCGTTGTCGCCGACGAGTGCGACCGTCGACCCCGCAGGCAGGTGGAGGTCGACGTTGCGGAGCACGTCGTTCTCGGTGCCCGGGTACCGGAACGTGACGCCGACGAGGTCGATGCCGTGGCGCATCGTCTCTGGCGCGGGCCGGGGATCGTCGATTCGCGGTTGTGCGGCGGCGGCCGAGCCCACCAGGGCGAGATAACGACCGACCGTCTTCAACGTGTCGAACAGCCAACCGACCATCCAGTAGAGCGAGCCGACCTGTTGGTTGACCTGCCCGGCGAGGCTCACGACGAGCACGACCTCCGCGGCCGAGATCCGGCCCTCGATGGCCTCGCGCAGCACGAACACGATTGCGCCGACGTAACCGATCGCGAAGACCGACCAGCCAGCCGTCGTGATCGTGGTGGCCCGCGCCACGGTCTTCGCCCAGATCGCGTGGATGGCAGCGGTGAGCACCTGGTGGCGGGTGCGCAGCTCGTCGCGCAAGCCGAACACCCGCAGTTCCTTGGCGGGCGCGCCGGTCGTACCGAGCTCGAACAAGTGGTGGACGAGCCGGTTGCGCTCCGTCGTCTCCTCTTCGACGCGCTGCCAGGTGCGGCGCGTCTTCGCCGAGGCGAGGATCGAAGGGATCCCGAACACCGGCAGCAGCAGGAGCCGAGGGTCGACCGTGAAGAGCATGGCGAGGGTCGTGCCCGCGGACGAGAACGACCCGACGTTCTCGATCAGCGCGCCCACCGACCCGCCGAGCATGCGCCTCTGGGAGCGCAGCAGCTCGAGGCGGTCGAGGTGTTCCGGGCGCTCGTGGTGCTCCAGGCCGGGGATGCCGGTCGACAGCTCGATGATCTGGCGGTCGATCAACAGCGCGGTCGACTCCTCCATGCGGAAGCGCAGGTCGAGCCGCAGCATCGACGCAGTGAATCCGAGCGCGCTCAACAGCGCGACCGAAATGGCGAGCCGCGTCGCGGTGTCGACATCGCCCGCGATGCCGGCGGCGATGATCCGGCTCGTCACATAGACGACGAGCGCCTGGCTACCGGTGCCAACCGCGGCGGCGAGGAGCGCGGCGGTGGCCCGCAACGGGTCGGCGCGGAACGCGAGCACGACCATGTACCAGAGAGCGCGCCACTTGCTCCCGGTCGTGTCCTCGCTCTTCTTCGTCACGTTCGCGTCGCCCGCGTCAGCCATCGACGACCTCGAATCGCGCCGCCTGCAGGCGGAACATCCGCGCGTACTCCCCGTCGAGGGCGACGAGCTCGTCGTGCGTTCCCTCCTCGACGACCCGACCGTGGTCGATGACCACGATGCGGTCGGCGCGGCGGACCGTGGAGAAGCGGTGAGAGATGACGATCGTCGTGACGTTCCGCGTCAGCTCGAGGAACCGGTCGTAGATCTCCGCTTCCGCGCGCACGTCGAGGTTCGCCGTCGGCTCGTCGAGCACGAGGATGCCCGCGCCGCCGCGGACGGCGAGCAAGGCACGCGCGAGCGCAAGCCGCTGCCACTCGCCGCCAGACAGGTCGACCCCACCCGTGAAGCGCCGCGACAGGACCGTGTCCCAACCTCCGGGCAGGCCGTCGACGATGCCCTTGGCACCTGCTTGCTGCGCGGCATGGTCGAGCACGTCGACGTCGTCGCGCAGCTCGATGCTCCCCAGGCCAACGTTGTCGGCCGCGCTCAGCTCGTAGCGCGTGAAGTCCTGGAAGATGGCGG
This sequence comes from Acidimicrobiales bacterium, assembly GCA_036380695.1. Lineage (GTDB taxonomy): Bacteria > Actinomycetota > Acidimicrobiia > Acidimicrobiales > CADCTF01 > DASVEG01. The sequence continues at coordinate 2,058 of DASVEG010000312.1, read as the reverse complement.
CGACGCGTCGTTGCCATGCGTCGGGGTCGAGGTCGCGCAAGTCGACGCCGTCGACCGTGATGCGGCCCGCGGTCGGGTCGTGCAGACGGGCGAGCAACTTCACCAACGTCGTCTTCCCCGCGCCGTTGATGCCGACGATCGCGAGTGACTCGCCCGCGCGGATCTCGAGGTCGATCCCGTCGTAGATGTCGCGCTCGGTGCCGGGGTACCGGAAGCAGACGCCCTCGAAGCGCACGTTCGTCGCGGGCATGTTCGCCGGCGACACGTCGCCCGCCATCGCCTCGCGGCGCGCTCGCAGGTCGGCTTCGATCGCGAGCGCCTCTGGCAGCATCGCCGAGCCGTGTTCGACGGCGACGTCTTCGTTGCCGAGGGCGAGGATCATGCGCATCCCCGCCATCGCACCGATCAGCACGGTGAGCTGATCGAGGCCGATCGCCCCCGACGCACCGGCGCGGGCGATGAGCACGTACCCCAGCGTGTTCGTCAGCGTCGACACCAGGAGAGCCGTCAGCAGCCTGCGTTGGCCGCGCGATCGATCGCGCCAGACGATCGCCATCGCCGCGAGGTACTGGCTCGCGTAACGGTCGACGAAGAACCGGCCGAGCCCGAACACCCGCGCTTCCTTGGCCGCGGTCGGCAGCAGCGCAAGGTCGACGAAGTACTCGGCGCGACGGAGTGCACCGCTCTGGCCCATCGACGCCTGCACCGATCGCAGGATGTGGCGCTGCATGACGATGCGCGTCCACACCATCCCCACGCCCATCACGAAGGGGAGCCACCACCGGAACAGACCGAGGAGAACGAACGGTGGGACGACCTGGAGACGGTTCACCGCCACCTGCACCATCGACGCGGCCGCCTGTCCGGGCGAGAAGCCCTGGCGCTCCGTCCGGGTCTTGGCGATGCGGTCGAGCATCTCCGGGTCTTCGACGTGGGCGATCCCGGGCGGGCCGAGCGTCGCGTCGAGGAGCCGTGCGTCCATGTGGCGGTCGAGCCGGCGGTGGACGTCGGCCGCCATCACCTCGCGGATGCCTGCGGTGGCGTGTTGCAGCACGAACGCCGCGCCGAGGACGACCGTCGCCACGACGACGGCGCGACCTGCCGAGCTGCCGAAGCCGCCTGCGACCGCGTCGGGGATGTTCCCTACCAGCTCGCCGCTCGCGAGCGTGAACGTCAGGGTGAGAAGCGGCGCGAGCAGCACGAGGAACGAGACGACAGCCGTCAGCGGCCACCCGACCGCAGGCATGGTGCGCAGCAGCACGAGGCGCGGCGACGTTCGCCACTTCGTGCGGAGCCGGTTCACCGGCGCTCCTCTTCGACGGGCCACAGGCCGGTGAGCACGCCGTACGTTCGCGTGCCTCCCGTCGAGGTGTCGCTTGGATTTCCCGCGTCGGCGCTCGCTTCCGGCCCTGCTTCCTCGGCTTCGTCGGCGATCGATTCGAGCCGGCGCATCAGATCGGCGCGCTGGTCCTCGGTGAGGCGCACGTGCTTCAACGCAAGCATCTTCCGGCGGTTGCCGTCGCGTTCGCGCTTTGCTGCTGCGTACTCGCGCTGGACCGTGTCGAGGATGCGGCGCAGCAAGCGCTCGACGTCGGCGGCCGGAACCGTGAGCGCGGGATCGACGCGGAACGACCTGGCGGCCACCACGTACCGCCGCTCCGCTCCTCGCTCGACGAGCGCCCGCACGAGCCCGAACCGTTCGAGCACGTTCAGGTGGTAGTAGAGGCGATCGGGCGGCTTCTCGAGCGCCGCAGCCAACTCGCGCACGCTCGTCGGCTTGTCGAGCAGCGACAGCAACTGATGACGCATCGGGTCGGCGAACGCCTTCAGTGCCGCGGTTTCGCGGATGACGACGACGTCGTCGCCAGCGCGCGCCGCCCCTGCCGCAGCCCTCCGCCTCCCCATCGTTGGAGACTATTCCAACGTTGAAATGAATTTCAACACAGCGACCCCGTGCGTCGAGCCGGCCGGCTCGTTCCCGACCGGCGCGGGACCGTAGGCTCGCCCCATGTTCGAGTGGTCCGATGAGCAGAAGATGATTCGCGACGCCATCCGGCA
>DASVEG010000311.1:0-4195 GCA_036380695.1 Acidimicrobiales bacterium | reverse complement strand
GAGGCGCCAGACGTATCGCACCGAGCTCATGAACACCAGTGCCATCGCTCCCGCGACGAGCGGGACCGTGCGCGGGACGAACTGGGAAGCCGCAGAAGTGGAGACCAGGAGGTTGAGGCCGAGTGCGCCGAAGGAGGTGATGGCCGCCGCCTTCGCCAGTGCTGCGACCTCGTCGAAGCTGCCGAACCGCCAACGGCCGTTGTAGAGCCCGACGCCCCAACCCGCGACGAAGTGGAGCAGCGCGATCAGGGGAGCGAAGGTGAAGAGGCCGGCGACGTCGATCCTGTCGAGCGCGAACTCGTAGCGAAACACGGTCGCGGTCACCAGCGCGGCGATCCACGCGAAGGAGTCGGCGGCGGCCTCGATGCCGTGCCGGTTCTTCATCGCCAATGCCTTGCCGATGCCCTTGAGATGACTCATTGCTCGCCTTGCTCCGCCGTCGTCTGCCTCTGCCGCGCTGGCGCGGCGCGCCGCCGGGCTGCAGCTACCCGTGTTGCTACGTATCGGCACGCTACGCCCCATTCTGAGCCGAAGCCTCCCCCAAGTGGGGGTATCGAGGTTTCGTAGCCGCCCGTGGCCGGTAGCCTTCTCCCGTGCTACCGCAGGTGGAGCCGACCGACGAGCTCGAGCTCCGCGACTACCTCCGCGTCCTTCGCCGGCGGAAGTGGACGGTCCTGCTGACGGTTGTTCTCGTCGTTGCGGCCGCGCTCGCGGTTTCGTTCGTGCAAACACCGGTGTACCGAGCGAGCGCAGAGCTGCTGCTCCAGCCGCGCAGCACCGAGTCGATCTTCGACCCCTCCGTCGTGCGTACCTTCGCGGAGGGCAAGCAGGCGCCGACCGAGATCCGGGTCGTCAAGTCCGACCCCGTCAGGGCGATCGTGCGCGAGCAGATCGGAAACGCCCCCGCGATCAGCGCGTCGAACCCGGCGGAGACCGACTTCATCATCGTCTCGGCCGAACACGCCGATCCCGAGCGGGCCGCGGAGATCGCGAACGCCTACGGCACTGCGTATGCGGAGTACCGCCGCCGGCAAGCGGTCAGCGACCTCGAGAAAGCGTCAGCCGATCTGCAGGTGCAGATCGACGAGTTGGCGCGCCAGATCGACGCGGCGACCGCGGCCGCCGCTGCAACGAGGTCGCAGCCCGCAGCGACCAGCGAGGCGACGGCCGTGCTCGTGCAGCAACGCAACCTGTACACGACCCGCCTCGACCAGCTCCGCCTCGCGATGACGCAGAAGACCGGCGGGGTTCAGGTCGTGTCGCCGGCCGTCGCGCCGAGCGAACCGGTGCGGCCGACTCCGGCGCGCAACGCGGCCGTCGCGCTCGTCGTCGGGCTGCTCCTCGGCGTCGGCCTCGCGTTCCTCCGCGACTATCTCGACGACTCGCTCACCGCCAAGGAGGACGTTGAGCGCACGCTTCCGGGCACGAGCGTCCTCGCCATGATCCCCGAGGTCACCACGTGGAAGAACCGTGACGCGCCGTACGTGACGTCGGTGGAAGAGCCGACATCCCCGGCCGCGGAGGCGTATCGAAGCCTGCGCACGTCGGTGCAGTTCATGGGTGTCGAGCGCCGGCTCCAGATCGTTCAGGTCACGAGCCCATCCGCGACCGAGGGGAAGTCGACGACCATTGCGAACCTCGGCGTTGCGCTCGCGGGCGCCGGGCAGCGGGTGGTCATCGTGTGTTGTGACCTGCGGCGGCCCCGTATCCATGAGTTCTTCGACTTGCACAACCGGGTCGGCCTGACCTCGGTGCTCATCGGAGACGCGCCCCTGTCGTCGGCGATTCAACCGGTGCCGCGCGTCGAGAACCTGTACCTGATGGCTTCGGGCCCGATCCCGCCCAACCCGTCGGAGTTGCTCGGTGGGTCGCACACCGCCGACGTGTTCGAGACGCTCCGCAGCATCTGCGACGTCATCCTCGTCGACTGCCCGCCGGTGTTGCCCGTGACGGACGCGGCGGTGCTGGCGCGCAAGGTCGACGGCGTGCTCCTCGTCGCCACCGCGGGAGACACCGGGCAGAAGCAATTGCGCCGAGCCGCGGAGATCCTCCACCAGGTCGACGCCCCCGTCCTCGGTGTCGTCCTCAACGGAGTGACGGATGCGGAGGGCTACGGCTACGGCTACGGCTACCAGTACACGCCCACGCCACAGAAGAAGGCCGACAAGAAGAAGGCGGCGCGTCGATCCGGGGAAGCCGTCCGCGTCTGAACGGTCAATGGCGGCGGTCGAGCGTGGCTCGCACCTGCCGAACCGCTGATGGCATTCGCCACGCCACCTTGAATGGTCGGGCCGCATAGGCGAGGGCGAGGCCGGCGGCACCGAACCGGTTGGCGATGGGCGACGTCAGCCGGATCGACGTGCGGGTGGGGACGAGCGCTCGGAGGACGAGCCGAACCCGATCCCTGATCGACTCAGTGGTGAGGAGGCGCCCCACGCTGCGTGCAGGCGAGGACGCGCCGGAGCTCGAGAGCGCAAGGGCGAGTGGCGTCTCTCCGGTGAGTGCGAGACGGTCGGCTATCTCGGACGTCTGCGCCGTCATGCGAAGGCCCGCTGTGAAGCCGTCGATGGCGCCCACGCGACCTGCGATCCCGGCAGCGGTTCCCCAGTTGCCGAGCGGTACGGACGCCGCCCTCACGAGGTCGGGCAGGCCCGCGGTCGAATGGGGCCCGCTCTTCGCGGCGTGCAGAGCGACGACCAGCAGGCGCGCATCGCGAGTCAGCGCCCTGGCCGCGCCGCTCCCTACGACGAACGGCTCTGAGCACTCGTCGCGGAGCACGCGCCACACGTCGTCCGGCGGCGCGCCCGCCAGCGGGAGCTCGAAGTGCAGGTCGACCGCGGGAGCACCGTCGCGTACCCACGTGTCCGCATAGGGCGGCCGCTCGTTCTCGGCCGCGCCTTCGAGCAGGTTCCGGTAGCCCATCGCACGCAGCACGCCGCCAGCCGCGTGCCGGTGGCCGGGATGAACGAGCAGGTCGACGTCGACGTAGCCGCGCACCGCGCCGGGATACAGGAAGTCGTGCGTCGAGCCCTTCAGCAGGATCGAGTCGATGCCCGCTTCTGCGAGCGCGGCGACCACCTTCGCCGCGAGCGCGTCGATCCGCAGCGCACGCGCGGCACGCTCGAGATCGGGTTGCGTCAGCGCTGGCGTGCCCTCTGACATGCGGCTTTGTCCTTCGCGTGCTCGGCGGTTGTCCGGACGTTGACTCCATCGTGCCGCACCCTCGCGCCGCCGTAGCGACGGTGTTGACAAACGCCCCCGAGACCTCTTTCGACGTGCCCGGTGGAGTGCCGGGCCGACGAGGAGGTCCGATGTCGAGGTCTGGCGCACGAGCGAAGAAGATCATCGGAGCGACCGCTTCGGCGACGGCGTTGGTGATGGCGCTGTCGGCTGTGGGCGGTCAGGCCGGGGCGGCGCCGCGAGGTTTCGTGCGGGTGGCAAGCCACGCCGCCGCCGCGGCGCAGCCCACGTCCACGGGTCGCGCCATCGCCGACCTGCAGGTGTGGGACGGCAAGGTGTACATGGGCTACGGCGACTACGGCGCGAACACCGGCCCGATCACGGTCTCGAGCTTCGAGCCTCGCCGTGGCGTCGTGAGCGACGAGTTCGTCCAGGACACCGAGGCCGTCTACAACTACCGCGCCATCGGCAACCGGCTGATCGCCCCGTCGATCGACCCACGGGTCGCGGCGGACTACGCCGCGGGAGGCCCGTGGGCGGAGGCCTCGGTGGCGGGTGCGAGCCACGTCTTCGACGTGGCGACGTTGACGGGTACCGACCTCTGGATGGTGGGGTCGAAGGACATGGACGCCGTCGCCTGGCGCTCGCTCGACGGGGGCACCACGTGGGCCGAAGTGCTCCGCGTCGCCCCGCGCACGACCGGCGACCACGCCCGCTTCTACTTCGCAGGCGTGCTCAACGGGCGGCTGTACGTTCACGCTACCGATGCCGGTACCGGGGCTCACCCGGCGTCGAACGTGTTCGATGGCGCGTCGTGGTCGGAGGGTCCCGCCTTGATCAGCGGCTACACCCGCGGGTGGCGCCCGGTCGAGTTCAACGGCGAGCTCGTGTACACCGCGAACCCACAGAACACGGGGCGGGTGCACGCCTTCGACGGCAGCGCCTCGCGCATCATCGGGATGGGCCGTGACATTGAGGTCACGCCCCGCAAGCTGTACCTGTTGGACAGCTGGGG
>DASVEG010000310.1:0-3280 GCA_036380695.1 Acidimicrobiales bacterium | reverse complement strand
CCGCCGACGCGTCGGTCGTGAACCCGCAGGCCGCGTTCGTCTGCGCGCGGTTCCCTGGGTCGAACTCGACGGTGTATGCGTACGCGGTCGCAGGCGACAGCCCCGTCGCCTGCGCGGTGAACCCGCCCGCGCTCGACGCGTCGACGAGCGTCGCCACCACGGTCGCGCCCTGCAGCACGGTGAACGTGGCCGACTGCACGGACGGATGGTCGCTGGTCGCGTGCATCACCGCGCCGGTCTGAGTGACGCCGGACGCGGGATCGCAGCGGTAGGTACGCGACGGCTCGGTTTCGGCTTCGTCGACGCCGAACCGGCACGCGCCGCCGGGGCCGGCGGTGGCGACGGTGTCGCCGCCGTCGGTGAGCTCGACGGTGTACGTGTACGACCCCGGCGCGAGGTCGGACACGACCGCCGACCACGAGCCGTCGGCGGCGGTCGCGGCGTGGCTCGTGGTCACCCCGCCCGACGTGAGGTGGAAGGTCGCGCCGTCGACGGCGGAGTCGGTCGTCGACCCGCGCAACGTCGCGGTGCTGCCCGACACGGTCGGTGCCGCGCAGGTGTACGTCGGTCGTGGCGCGGGCGCAGCTGCTGCTGGCGCCGCGTCGACGGTGAACCGGCATGCGCTGCCGGGGCCAGCCGACGCGACGTCGTCGCCGCCGTCGAGGAACACGACGTCGTAGGTGTAGTCGCCGGCCGCGAGATCGCCGACGTTCGCGGTCCACGCGCCATCGGAGCCGCTGCCGTCGTGATCGGTCGTGACGCCGTCGGGCCCGGTCAGGCGGAAAGCCGCGCCGTCGACGTCGCCGTCGTCGGTCGACCCGCGCAGCACCGCCTCCGACCCGGACGCCGAAGGCGCGGCGCACGTGTAGGTGGGCGCGGGCGCGGCGGGCGGTGGTGCGGACGGGGCGATCGTGAACGCGCACGAGGCGTCGCTCGCCGTCGCGACCTCGTCGCCGGCGTTGGTGAACGCAACGGCGTACGTGTAGTCGCCTGGCGCGAGATCGGTCAGTGCCGCGGACCACGAGCCGTCGCCGCCCGACGCGGTCGCCGCGTGCTGCGTCGAGACGTCGCCACGCGTCAACGAGAACCTCGCGCCGTCGACGCTGGCGTCGTCGCTCGCGCCGTGCAGCGTGGCGTCTCCGCCTGCCACGTCCGGCGCCTCGCACAGGTACGAAGCCTCGGCCGGCACGGGCGGCGCGTCGGGCTCGCCGATCGTGAAGCCGCAACCACGGCCGGACGAGCCGCCGAAGTCGGCCGTGTAGGTATAGGTGCCCGGCAGCAGGTCTTCGACAACCGAGGTCCACGTCCCGCCCCCGCCCGCGAGACCCAGGTGCTCGCTCGTCGGGCCGCCTTCCCTCGTGAGGAGGAACGACATCGTCTCGACCGACTCGTCGCTGGTGAAGGCGCGCAGCGTCGCGTCGGGGTCGTCGACCGACGCGCCCTCGCATCGATAGGTATGGACGGGCGGCGACAGCGGCACAGCGTCGACCGCGTCGAAGCAGAACGTGTTGCTCTTCTGGGTCGACTCGTTCGGCGGGCTCGGCGAACCCGACAGGCGCGCGCGGTCGCACACCTGCTTGCCCGCGGCGTCGTTGGGGATCGTGTACGTGTGCACGTGCGAGCCCGTGTTCGGCGGCGGCTTCTCCTTGTCGCTCAGGTCGGTGCGGAGGTCGCCGTCCTCGAGCGCGTTGCCGTCGCCGTCCGCGTCGACGAACACGCAGTCGAAGAGTTGGTCGAGCTCGACGAAGTCGGCGGTGTTCCACGTGATCGTCACCTCGACCTGCGAACCGACTGGCACCGCGGTGCCGTTCTCGACCGGCACACCGCCGATCGACACGGTCTTCGCCAAGCTGCCCACGGGGTTGCCGCTCAACCCAGCGCACGGGCGGAAGTCTTCGCTGTCGCTGACGTCGACTTCTTCCGCGTCCGCGGTCTCACCACCCTTGTGCTCCTTCGCTGTCGCGGGCGCGACGACGACGGCCGCGAGGAGCAGCACGAAGAGAAGCATTCGACGGGTTCTTGTGGTCACGTTTCGGTCTCCTGTTCCCGCCAGAAGCGAAATGTCCATTTCGACCCCTTCCCGCACCGTACGGCGTGGGAAACGTCATGGCTACGGTGTGCGCGTGCTCACGGCCGGTATCGGGCGGACGGTGATCACACCGCCGCTGCCGGTGGCCCTGGCGGGGTTCGGCGAGCCGCAGCTCGCGAGCGACGTGCACGACGACCTCGAGGCGGTCGCGCTCCTCGTGCGTTCGGACGACCCCTCGATGGGTTCGGTATGCCTCGTCGTGTGCGACCTGCTCGGGATGTCTCCGGAGTTCTCCACGCCATGCCGCCGCGCGGTCGCCGGCGCGCTCGGGCTCGACCTCGGCGCCGTGCTCGTCGCGTGCACGCACACGCACTCGGGCCCGTCCGCGCAGCGCGGCACGCGCGCGTTGGGATGGGTGACACCGGACGGGTACGCCGACACGCTGGCCGACGGCTGCCGCGCCGCGGCGCTGGACGCGGCCGCGAACGCGCGACGAACGACGGCGCGGTACGTGCGCGCGCCGCTTCCTCGCGACCTCTCGGTCAACCGGCGAGGACACCCGTACGACCCGTGGTTCGCGGCGATCGACTTCGGCGACGCGGGCGTGCTCGCGAACATCGGCGTGCACCCGGTCGCCCTCGGGCCCGAGTGCCTCGCCGTGTCGCGCGACTGGGTCGGCTCGTTTCGCGACGAGCTGGCCGTTCGCACGGCGCGGCCGACGCTGATGTTGTCGAGCGCTCTGGGCGACGTGAACCCCGCGCACGTGCACCGGCAGTCCAACGAATGCACGCGAGATGGCTTCGCCGAAGCGCACGCGCTCGGTGTCGAGCTCGCCCAGGTCGTCGACGCGTCGCTCTCGTCGTCCGGCGCGTCGCTCGAGGACGCGGGCGTGCGCGTCGTCGCATCACGAGAGCTCGACGTGCCCATCGGCGGGACGCCGCTGGCCGCGGCGCGCCGCGAGGCGGCGATCCGCGTCGAGCTCGTGGAGTGGGCGATAGGGCCGCTGCGGGTCGTGTCGATACCGGGCGAGGCGTTCCACGCGCTCGGGCGCGAGGTCGACGAGGCTCGGGGCGGATTGACGATCCTCGCCGGGTTGGCGCCGTCGTGGCACGGCTACTTCCCGGTCCCCTACATGGACGGCGGCTACGAGGAGCGCACGAGCTTCGGCCCCGGTGCCGTGGCGGCGATCAGGAACGCGCTCCTGAACGTGCCCGTTTTGCCCGACTCTCGCTAACCTGACGTCATTCCCGC
>DASVEG010000309.1:0-2607 GCA_036380695.1 Acidimicrobiales bacterium | reverse complement strand
ATCGGGTCGGCCGCGCTGGTCGCCGACGGCATGCACGCCCGCACCGACGGGCTCACGTCGCTCGCCGTGCTCGCGGGTGCGGGTGGGCTCGCGCTCGGGTGGCGACGAGCCGACGCAGTCGTCGGTCTCGTGATCACCGTCGCGATCGTGTTCATCCTCCGCACCGCGGCCCGCGACGTGTACCGCCGGCTCATGGACGCCGTCGACCCGTCGCTGCTCGACCAGGTCGAGTCGGTGGTGCGCGCGGTCGACGGCGTGCTCGACGTGGAGGACACGCGGGTGCGGTGGATGGGGCACCGCCTGCGGGCCGAGGTGGAGGTGGAGGTCGACCCGTCGCTGAGCGTCGTCGACGGCCACGCCATCGCCGACCGCGTGTACCACTCGCTGCTGCACGAGGTACCGAGGCTCACCTCCGCGGTCGTGCACGTCAGCCCGTCTTCGGACGGCACCGTCGACCACCACGCCGAGGTCGCCCACCACCTCGACGACGAGGCCGAGCTCGACTGATCGGTTCCGTTCTGGGTGCAGAACGCGGTTGGGGGGGCGGCTACGCGGGCTGGCCGTGCCTGCCTTCGCCTGCTGCGAACCGGCTGGCGCCGGCTTGGGTCTCGCCGGAACGGATGACCTCGAGGCCGAGCTCGGTCTCCCGCAGCATCGCCTCGTCGAACGGGGCGTCCCACTGCTCGTACGACGAGCGGCGGTCGGAGCGCAGGCAGCCCTGCGGGAGCGCGGCGAGTTCTTTCCCGAGGCCGACGGCAGCGGCGAGCGCGGTGCCGGTCGGCACGACGCGGTTGGCGAGCCCCATCTGCCGCGCCTCCTCGCCGCTCACGCCGCGCCCGGTGAGGATGAGGTCGAGCGCGTTGCTGTGCCCGATCAGCCGCGGCAGCCGGACGGTGCCACCGTCGACGAGCGGCACACCCCACCGCCTGCAGTACACCCCGAAGACGGCGTCCTCGGCCGCGACACGGAGGTCGCACCACACCGCCAGCTCGAGGCCGCCGGCCACGGCGTACCCCTCCACCGCCGCGATCACCGGCTTCGACAACTGCATGCGCGTCGGCCCCATCGGACCGTCGCCGTCCGCAGCGAGACGGTTGCCGCGCCCGCCGCTGATCGCCTTGAGGTCGGCGCCCGCGCAGAACGTGCCCCCCGCGCCGGTGAGCACCGCGACCATCGCGCCGTCGTCTGCGTCGAACGCGCGGAAGGCGGCAGCCAGCGCGCCTGCGGTCGGGCCGTCGACCGCGTTGCGCACCTCCGGCCGGTCGATGGTGACGATCGTGACCGGGCCGTCGCGCTCGACGGTCACGGTCGACTCGGGAACCTCGGACATGGCGGCATCATCTCGCGATGGACACCACCGAGCTCCGTCTCGACACCTCGTCCACCTCGCTGCTCGACCTGACGGCCGACGTCGCCCGCTTCTGCGCCGGGAAGGGCGACGGGCTCCTGAACGTCTTCGTGCCGCACGCGACCGCCGGCGTCGCGCTCATCGAGATGGGTGCGGGCTCCGAGGACGACGTCCTCGAGGCGCTCGGACGGCTGCTGCCGCGCGACGACCGCTGGCGCCACCGCCACGGGTCGGCCGGCCACGGCGCCGACCACGTGCTGCCGGCGTTCGTGTCGCCATCGGTGGTGCTGCCGGTGATCGACGGCTCCGCGGCGCTCGGCACGTGGCAGCACGTCGTCCTCGTCGACCTCAACCGCGACAACCCGCGGCGGACCGTGCGCCTGTCGTTCCTCAGGGGGTAGGCGCAGCCTCCGTGCCGCCCCACTCGCGCAACGACGACCACGGGTAGATGCCGGTGGCGTGGCCGTCGTTCCACGCGATGCCGATGCCCCAGAGGCCGACGAGCTCGGCGCCCTCGATCCGCGCCGACGCAGGCCCGCCCGGCCGCGGCCATACGTCGATGCCCTGGTCGCGCAAGCCGCGGCACTCGGCGCACGGGCACGCGGCCCGCAGTTCGTCGTTCGGGAAGTAACACGAACGGCCGTCGCCGAAGACGATCGTCACGCCGCGCTCGCGATCCACGTCGATCTTGTCGGCCCTGGTCGCGTCGTCGGTCACGGCGCCATTGTCGTGCCCGCACCGACGACTTGCCATCGCCCGCCCCGGAACCGGGCCACGTTGCCGAGGAGGCGGGCGCCCATCAGGCCCGCCAGCGCGAGCCACAGCGTGCGCAAGCCCGCGTCCGCGGCGTGCACGATCCCGGCCGCGGGCAGGAACACCAGTGCGCTCGCGAGCAGCATCGCCATCGCGAGGTACCGCAGGTCGCCCGCGCCGATCAGCACGCCGTCGAGCACGAACACGACGGCGTTGATGGGTTGCAGGATCGCCACGACGACGAGCACGTCCATGGCGAGCGCGGCGACGCGTCCGTCGTCGGTGAACACCCCTGGCAGGACGCCGCGCAGCGCGAGGACCGCGGCGGCGAACACGACACCCGCAACGACGCCCCACTGCACCATGCGGCGCGCCGCGTCGCGCGCCCGCTCTGCGTCGCCCGCACCGAGAAGGCGACCGACCATCGCCTGGCCCGCGATGGCGACGGCGTCGAGCACGAGGGCGAGGAAGCTCCACAGTTGGAACGCGATCTGGTGCGCGGCGAG
>DASVEG010000308.1:0-3809 GCA_036380695.1 Acidimicrobiales bacterium | reverse complement strand
CGGCGACCTGCGCGCGCAGGGCGGCCATGGCGCGGTCCTGCGCGGCACGCAGATCTTCCTGCGTGCGCGACCTCAGCTCCTGCACCTCCGACTCGGCACGAGCCATGAGGTCGCGGCGCATCTGCTCCGCGGTCTGGCGTGCCTCCTCGATGATGCGCGCCGACTCGTTCTTCGAGTCGGCGAGCTGGTGCTGGTACTCCTCGAGGATCCGCTGTGCCTCGGCCTTGGTGCGCTCGGCCTCGTCGAGGTTGTCGCGGATGGTCTGGGTGCGGGCGACCATGCCCTTCTGGACAGCGGGCAGCGCCTTCTTCCACATCACGACGAGGAGGATGAGGAACGCGAGACCACCGAAGATCAGCTCGTTCATCGCGGGCATGATCGGGTTCGGCGACTGCTGGCAGCGCTCGACCGGCTCGCCCTCGGCGAGCATGTGCGCGCACTCTTCGGCCGCGTGGTCGGCGAACTCGCCGTGCTCCTCTGCGCCTTCGGACTCTTCGTCGACCGTCGAGTCCTCGTTGTCCTGGACGGCCAGCGCGGGCGCGGCGTCGAGCAACGACAGACCGACGACGGCGCCGCCCGTCAATACGACTCGGGTACGCAACGCGCCTCCTAGGCGAACTTGAGAAGGATGAAGACGACGAAGCCGATGAGGGCCAGCGCCTCCGTCAGGGCGATGCCGAGGAACATGGTCGTGCGGACCATGCCTGCGGCTTCGGGCTGGCGGGCCATGGCCTGGACCGACTGACCGACGAGGTAGCCGATGCCGATGCCGGGGCCGATGGCGCCGAGGCCGTAGGCGAAGCCGGCGGAGATCGCCTCACCGAAGGCGATCTGGTCCTCACCGGCGATCTGGGCGAGAAGCGGGACGATACCCATTGGTGTTCTTGACCTCCTGGGTCAGTGCTCGGGGTGCATGGCACCGCCGATGTACACGGCGGTGAGGATCGTGAAGATGTAGGCCTGCAAGAAGATGACGAGGACCTCGAAACCGGTCAGGCCGACGAGGACCACGAACGGCAGGGGGGCGATCACCTTCAACACGCCGGCCGCCTCGACGAGGCCCGTCGTCAGGACGGCGAAGGTCACCAGCAGGATGTGGCCGGCAAGCAGGTTGGCGAAGAGACGGACCGCCAGGGAGAAGGGCCGGATGACGAAGTTCGAGAGGAACTCAATCGGCGTCACGAGGGCGTACAGCGGCTTCGGGACGCCAGGGGGGAACAGGTTGCTCTTGAGGTAGCCGCCCATCCCCTGGTTGGCCACGCCCGTGACGTTGTAGACGATCCACACGAGGAGGCCGAGAAAGATCGGCATCGCCATGCGGGCGTTCACCGGCATCTGCGCGACGGGGACGATCCCCCACACGTTGTTGAGGAGGATGAACCAGAACAACGACGTGAGCAGGGGCATGACCCACTTCTTGTGGAGCCCCTCCTCCCCCATCACCTGCACGACGATCTGGTCGCGCACGAACTCGACGCTCAGCTCCGCGACGTTCTGGATGCCCGTGGGCACGAGCGCGCTGCGGCGACCTGCGGCGAAGAAGATCGCGAGGGTGATCAGCACCGACAAGAACGTGAGGATCACGACCTTGTTGACCGCGAACATGCCGTCGCCGAAGAGCGCCGGCCACTCGACGAGGTGGCTGATCGGGGGGAACTCGAGGGCGAGGATGCTCACCGGTTGCGGTTCTCCTTTGCGGCGGCCGGCTTGAGACCGGGGAACGCGAGCGAGGCGGACACGTACCGCAGCTCCCAGAGGAGGAGCCCGAGGTGCGTGACGATCAGGGTGAGGCCGAGCGCCCACAGGTCGACCCACGGTTGGTCCTTCACGAGGAGGACCGCGGCGGCGACCAATGCGAGGCGGAGCAGGTAGCCGCCCATCGCGGCGCCCATCAGCAGTGCGAGGGAGATGCGGGCGGCCCAGCTCAACAAGGCCGCGCTCAACAGGAAGTTCACGAGTACGAGGACGACGGCGTAGGCCGACGAGATGCCACCGTCGATTCCCCACACGACCGCGCACACCGCCACCAGCACGGGCGCGAACCACGCGGCACGCCCGAGCATGTCGCGAGCGATCTCCTGCTCGACGGGCGGGCCGGTGTCGCGGGTGACGAAGGTCGGAGCAGGCGTGCTCACGTCGACGTCCTCTTGCCCCTCGCCCACACGCCTGCGGCCTCCTCGGCCTTCATGCGGACGTCGTACGCGAACCACATCTTCAAGAAGAGGCCGACGACGCCGACCAGCAACAACGCGATGGTGAACACCGGGACGGTGCCGAGCCAACGGTCGATCGCATAGCCGCCTGCCGCGAAGATCGTCGGCGTGAGCGCGACCTCGAACGCGACGGTGAGGCCGTCACCGAAGCCGTTCATCAGCTCGCGCCGCTCGCGGAGGTCCACGTTGACCCTTTGACAGTGAGCGCGACCGTCGAGGTCGCGAAGGACTTTGTGAAAGCTTTCGCAATCTAGAACGCGCGGTTTTGGCGCGCCAAATCCGGCGCGGGACCTTAGCCCGTGACGTCCGTCACCCGTCCAGACGCGGGGTCCTCGGCCTCGCCCTGGATGACGCGCAGGGGCCGGGGCGGCGCCGGCTCGAGGGGCTCGTCGAGCACGTCGAGCACGTCGTCTGGCTGTTGCTCGTTGCCGCGCCGCACGCCGGGGTGGAAGACGGTGTAGAGGAACACGCCGAGCCCGAGCACGGCGAAGGGGACGACGGCGTTGCCGCTGCTCGAGTTGGTGATGGTGGGCCACAGGACGAAGAGCGACAGCAGCGCCGTCCACGCCCAGAGGATCGCGACCGAGCGGCGCTGGCCGTGCCCGAGCAGCATGAGCCGGTGGTGCAGGTGGCCCTTGTCCGCCGCGACGGGTGAGCCGCGGCGCCGCGATCGGCGCACGATCGAGAAGGCGGTGTCGAGGATCGGTACGCCCATCACGAAGAACGGGATGAAGATCGGCGCGTAGAAGAAGTAGGTCTGGCCGGAGAACGGTTGGTCGGTGCGGCCCCCGACCACGAGGGTCGACGCGGCCATGAGCATCCCGAGGAGCAGCGCGCCGGAGTCGCCCATGATGATCCGGGCGGGGTGGAAGTTGTGGGGCAGGAACCCGATGCACACCCCGCAGGCGATGATCGCCAGCAACGGCCCGAGGCTCGACTCGCTGAGGAGGCCGGCGTCCTGCGGCCCGATCTGCAACGTGTAGAGGAAGAAGGCGCCCGCGGCGATGGCGACGATGCCGGCGGCGAGCCCGTCGAGCCCGTCGATGAGGTTGACCGCGTTGGTCATCCCCATGACCCACAGCACCGTGACGAGCGGTTGGAGGTCGGGCGACAGGCCGACGAGGTCGAAGAACGGGATGCGAAAGAAGAACATCACGACGCCGAGCAGCGAGAGCACGCTGCCGGCGAGCACCTGACCGGCCGCCTTGCCAGGCGCCGACATCTCCCTGCGCGGCCACGCCGTTCGGGTCTTGCCGAGGTCGTCGAGCAGGCCGACGGCGAAGATGATGGCGCAGGCGAGCACCACGGCAAGGGGCTCCGACGACCCTTGGAAGACGGGGTCGAGCGCGGGCACCTGCCGGGCGATCGCCATCGCCGCGAGGAACGCGAGGAACATCGCCGCGCCGCCCGCGTTCGGGATCGGCTTCGGGTGGACGCTGTGGTCGCCCCCCGGCATCTTCAGCGCGCCGAAGCGGATGGCGAGGCGACGGACGACGAACGTCAGCCCGTACGTCCCGCCCGCCGCGACCGCGAACACGACCGCGTACCCGAAGTCGACGTCGGTCACGCCGCTCTCCCGTTTTTGGGCGCGCTCAT
>DASVEG010000307.1:0-23523 GCA_036380695.1 Acidimicrobiales bacterium | reverse complement strand
GGTCGACATCGTCGCCCACTCGATGGGCGGGCTGATCGCCCGGTACGCGCTCGCGCAGGTCGCCAGGCGCCACGCCGACTTCCCGCCCTACCTGTACGTCGAGGACGCGGTCACGCTCGGCACGCCGCACTCGGGCACCGGCTGGGCGAGCTGGTGCTGGACGACGCAGTGCGAGCAGATGCGCCCCGGCTCGTCGTTCGTGAACTGGCTCGGCACCAACGCGCCCAACCCGCAAGGGTCCGGCGGCACCGACTGGACGGCCGTCGGGTCGTACAACGACGAGATCGTGTCGGAGTCGTCGGCGGTCGCGATGAGCGCGTCGCACAAGGTGCTGTACCTCCCGAGCGCCGACGTCGTGCACAGCGACTACTACATCGACACCACCGACGCCCGCACCGCGGACGTCAACTACAACGACTACGGCGGCTCCTGGTACGCGTGGTACGACGCGCCCTGGGCCGTCCGCTGGAGCGACTTCTCACTCCTGTACGGCTCCTGGTAACGACGTAGCTCATCGTTCCGGAGGCAATAGGGGCGGTTGTACCGCCTCTATTGCCTCCGGTTCGCGTCCGGGATGACTAGCCCGAAAGGGCGGTCGTGTTGTGCCTGACCCGGAATCCGTAATTGACACTCTGCGTGGCAATTCTCTACTTCACCTCAATTCGTCCGCGGACGACACCACCAGAGCCCACCGAGAGCTCGCGACGGCGGGCTGGGGGCGGAGGAGACAGTGACGAAGGCACGAAAGCTGCTAGCGACCGCCCTGGTCGTTGGCCTGGTGGGGACGGTCGGCGGGTGGGCGACGTATGCCGCGTTCTCGTCAACGACGAGCAGCGCAGGCAACCGCTTCGCAGCCGGCACCGTCGCCCTCGGGAGCAACGCCAGCGGGTCGTGGATGTACCAGGTCAGCAACGCCGAGCCGAGCGATTCGGTGACCCGTTGCACCAAGGTGACGTACAACGGGACGCTCGAGTCGGCCGTACGCCTGTACGCCAGCCCGGTCGGCGCCGTCGGCGACCAGATCGACCTGACGATCACCGCGGGTACCGGTGACCCGACCTTCCCCGGCTGCACGGGGTTCGTGGCCGACTCCGGTCCGGCCGTCTACACCGGCACGCTGAAGGGATTCGCCGACGCGCACAACAGCTTCGCGAGCGGGTTCTCCGACGCACCTGGCTCGGCGACCACGTGGGTCCAGAACGACGCGGTCGTCTACCAGTTCACGCTCACCCTGAAGGACGTCGCTGCGGCGAACGGTGGGGCCACCCCGCTCTCGACCGGCGACCACACCTTCACCTGGGAAGCGCAGAACGTCTAGTTCGGGTCGGCCCGGCGCAAGCCGGGCCACACCGAACGGCGGAGAGGCCCGGAGGGGACGGTGCGACGGTCGTGGTTGTCGGCAGGAGTGGTGCTCGGGGCCGTCGGCGCCGTCGCGGCTCTGCTGACGACTGCGGACGTCGCACCGTCCCGTGTTCCCGGCGCCAACGTGCGCCTGATCTCGGGGCCGACCGGTGAGCTCGCAGTTTCACCGACCGGCTCCTTTCTCGTAGCAACCGATCTCGAACCAACGACAGCCGCGGCGGACTCGACGTTGACGATCAAGAACCAAACCGCGCACCCGGTGCGCCTGCGGGTTGACGCTCGACCGGTCACTCCCGACCTCGACCACGACCTCGTCGTCGACGTCACCGACCACGGCGAGACCATCCTGTCGGAGCGGCTCGGCGCCCTGCGCGCCCACGACATCCCGGTCGTGCTCGCGTCGGGCGAGACGCGCCCGCTGGGTGTCGCGGTGCGGCTCCGGACGGGCGCTTCCGGCTTCGAAGGCGCGTCGGTCGACGTGCCGTTCGTGATCGAGGCGGTGCGCGCCGATGCGTGACTGGCGCCTGCGCGTCGTCGGTTTGCTCGCCGCTGCCGCGATCGCCGGGGCGGGCGTGGGAGTGACCCGCGCCGCGTTTTCCGCGCCGCAGACGAGTGCTGCCAACCGCTTCGTCGCCGGCACCGTCCACCTCACCGACAACGGCACGGGCGACGCGGTCGTGACGCTCGAGGACGCGCAGCCCGGTGGCTCGGACGACGGGTGCCTGTCGGTCACGTACGGCGGGACCCTGCCGTCGACGGTCCGGCTCCACGCCACGGTCGCCGGCCCGCTCAAGCCCTACCTCAACGTCACGGTCACGCGTGGCACGGATGCGTCGCCGGCGTTCGGCGCGTGCACGACGTTCGTCGCCGACACCACCGATTATCTCGGCTTCGGCCCCGGCGTCGTGTACTCGGGCACGCTCGAGGCCTACCCGGGCTCGTTCGACCTGGGCATCGTCGATCCACCGACCGGCGGCGCCGCGACGTGGACCACGGGCACCTCGCGCAGCTATCGCATGAACGTGTCGCTCGCGAACGACGCCGCCGCGGCGGGCCTCACCGCGTCGGCGACGTTCCGGTGGGAAGCGAGGAACCTGTGATGCGAGCCAGCCGCGCCCGTCGCGCCTGCCGCGCGCTGGCCGCCCTCGCCACCGGGACGGCCCTCGGTGTCGCGATCGTGACCGCCACGCTGATCGTCGCGCCCATGGCGCTCGGTTGGCGCTCGCTCACCGTCATGTCGGGGAGCATGGAGCCGACCATCGCCACCGCCGATATCGTCGTCACGCGGCCGGTCGACGCGTCGGCGGTTCGGCCTGGGACCGTGATCACCTTCCAGGACCCCGCAGGCGATGGCCGCCTGATCACCCATCGCGTCCGCCGGGCGACGTTGGACGGCGACAGCGTGCACGTGATCACGCAGGGCGACGCCAACGAGAGCGTCGAGCGCTGGACCATCGCGACGACAGGGCGGGTCGGCGTCGTGCAGTACCGCATTCCGGCGGTAGGCGTCCTCCTGCGGCCCGCGGCGTCGCCCGCCGGCCGCCTGCTCCTGGTCGGCGTGCCGCTCCTGCTGCTGGGCCTCATGTCCCTGCGCGCCATCTGGCGAGCCGAGCCCGAGGCGCAGATCGACGGCGACACGATCGTGGCGGGTGCACATGCGTGACGCCCTCGCCGCCCGCCGCGCTGTGCGCGCCATGACTGCCGCGCTCGCGGTCGTCGTCGGGTCGGTCGTCGTGCTCGCCCAAGCCGCCGCGCTCGTCGGCCCTGGCGATCCGCCGCCCCCCGACGGCTCGGCCTTCGAGGTCGACGACGACGACAGCGGGTCGGCCATGTTCACCGCGGAGAACCTGCGGCCGGGCACGCCCGTCAGCAACTGCATCTCCGTGGCGCACCGGAGGGTGTCCGGGTCCGACCCGACGCAGCTCCGACTGCACGCGGCCGCCGCCGGCGCGCTGACCGGCGACCTGCGGTTCCTCGTCGAGGCCGGCACCGGCGCGGCGTACGGCGACTGCTCGACGTTCGCCGGGGCACCGCTCTACGACGGCACGCTCGCGGGCTTCGCGACCGCACACGCCGACGAGGCGACGGGCCTCGCTGTCGATGCTCCGGGTGACGAAGGCCAAGTCGCCTTCCGCTTCACCGCGATGGTGCTCGAGGCCGCGGCTCAGGGCGTCAGCGCGGATGCCACGTTCACCTGGTCGGCCACGAGCGCCTCCGTGCTGCCGCCGGTGACGACCCTGCCCGCGCCGCCGGTGACCACCGCAGCGGTGACCGAACCGGCTGCCGCGACGACGGGGACGACGGAGACGACGGAGACGACGGAGACGACGCCAACTACGGCGGCGACCACCGCGACCGTTCCCGCACCGGCCACTGGCGCGGCGACCCTCCCGACGACGCCGCCGGTTTCGACGGTCACGAAGCCCCGCTCGACCGTTCCGGTGGCACCGGCCCGCACCCCGGCCGCCCCGGTCGCGACGACCGAGGCACTGGCGCCGTGGCCGTCGATCGAGCAGGCCGGGGGGCCCGTGACCGCCGGGCCAGAAGCCGAGACGACCACCGTCACCCACGCGCAGCCGATCCACAAGGGCCGCAACGGCGCGGGCTCCCGTGGCGGCGCGGACGCGCCGACCGCGCTCGTCCCGGTCGACGAACCCGCCGTGATGCATCGCCTGGCCGAGGTGGCGCTCACCGTCGCCGAGAAGGGCTCGTTCCCGGGCGTGCTGCTGCTCATCCTCTGCGCATTCCTCTTCGTGCAGGACCTGATCGACCGTCGCGATCCGAAGCTGGCGCTCGCGCCGGTGCACGCGGAGCCCGACGTCGTGTTCGCACCACCCACTTCGACCCGTCTCAGGGAGGCGTGATGTCTCGCCCCGACTTCAGCACCGAGCTCGTTCCGCTCGCCGACCGGTTGCGGGTGATGCAGCTGGTTCGCCTGCTGCTCGTCGCGATCGCGCTCGCGCACGTCGCCGCCGCGCCGGAGGCGTGGTCGGTCGGCCTCGGCGCGGTGTCGTTGCTCGTCGTCGCGTACGTCGCGTTGACGGGGACGGGCTACGTCGTGTGGCGCATGTACAGCGGCCGCGGCATCACGCTCTTCGGGGCGATGTTGATCGTCGACGGGTTCCTGATCGCGGCGCTCGCCGCGCTGTCGGGTGGCGTCGACAGCCCCGCCGCCTACCTCGTGCTGCCTCACTGCATGATGGTCGCCCTCCTCGCGTCGTACCGGTCGGCGGCGAAGATCGCGCTCTGGCACACGCTGCTCGCGTTCGCGGTGCACCAAGCCGACGAGGCGAACCTGCTCCCCGCCATCACCGGCGAAGCACGGCCGGGTGGCCCCGTCGTCGGTCTCGTCACGTTCTCGGTCTTGACGTGGCTCGCCGCGCTCGGCACTGCGAGCTTCGCGGCGATGAACGAACGCGAGCTTCGCCGCCGCAAGGTCGACCTCGAAGACCTCGCGCGCATGGCGACCGCGTTGGAAATGGTGAGCACGCCGGCGTCGGTCGGCGGCATCCTCGCCGACAGCCTCGTCGACGCCTACGGGTTCACGACCGCGGCCGTGCTGACCGTCGACGGCGATCGCCTCGTGCCGCTGGCCGGTGTCGAAGGTGCGCCGTCGACGCCCGGTGCCTTCGACCGCATCGTCACCGCGGCGTGGGAGCACCGCACGACGCAGCTCGTCGCCCACCTCGACGGCGCGCGCGACCCCTACCTCACCTCGCTGTTCCGCAGCCGGAGGAACGTGCTCGTCGCGCCCCTGTTCGCCGACGGCCGCCCCGTGGGTGTCGTCGTCGCGGAGCACGGCCTCCGCCGCGGTTCGCGCATCGAGCGTCGCGTGGTCGCGATGGTCGAGCGGTTCTGCGGCCACGGTTCGCTCGCGCTTCGCAACGCGTGGCTGCTCGAAGAGGTCCAGCAGCTCGCCGCCACCGACGCGCTGACCCGCGTCGCGAACCGCCGCACGTTCGAGGAGACACTCGAGCGCGAACTGAGCCGCGCTGCACGCGCGGGCACGTCGGTCGCGCTCGTCATGGTCGACGTCGACCACTTCAAGCGGCTCAACGACACGCACGGGCACCGCACCGGCGACGAGGTGCTGCGCGCCGTCGCGGGTGCGATCGTCGCCCACACCCGTGACTACGACCTGGTCGCTCGCTACGGCGGCGAGGAGTTCGCAGTCGTGCTGCCGGGTTGCGATTCGGACGCGGCCGCGGGGCTGGCCGAGCGCATGCGCGAAGCAATCGAGTCGCTCGACTCCGGTCCGAGCGTGACCGCCAGCCTCGGTGTCGCGGTCGGCGGCGGGCTCGGCACGGACGGCGAGGCGCTGGTGAGGGCTGCGGACGCGGCGTTGTACGAGGCGAAGCGGCAGGGACGCAACCGCGTGCTCCGGTCGCTCGAGGCGGTGGCGTGATCCGTCGCGCCCTCGCGTGCGTTGCGGTCCTCGCCGCCGTCGCCGTCGTCGCGACGGTGAGCGCGGAGACGACGCGCGCCGCCTTCTCCGACGAGACGACGAACGTCAGCACGTTCAGCGCGGCGTCGTCGTTCGGTGGTGGACCGTGCTCGCCGTACACGCACAACTGGATGACGGGGATGGAACACCAGTACGACACGACCGCAGGTGGCGGCATCTGGTCGGATGGCGTGTCGAGCGGCGCGGCGGTCGTCGACACGGCCGTCAAGCGATCGGGCGCGGCGTCGATCAAGCTCAGCCCGAACTCGTCGCCCGTCTACCGCGGTCGCCTCTACAACGGCTTCGGCTACCCGACCATCGTGATGAGTTTCGCGATGCGCTTCGACACGTTGCCCGCGGCCGACGTGTACGAGCTCGCGGGCGTGACGACGGTGGCAGCGACCGCGAACTACGTGTCGCTGCGATACATCGCTGCGACCAACCAATTCTCCGTCGGGTTCCCCGCCGAGGACGTGTTGAGCAACATCAACGTCGAGGCCGGCAAGTGGTACACGGTCGACCTCAAGGTCGACGTCGGGACCACGACGCACCGCATCGATTGGCGCCTCAACGGCGTCGCCCAGACGGGCACGACGCGCACGGACGCGACGACGAGCCTGTATGGCGCAGGCATCGGCACCGGCGTGTCCGGGATCTTCACCGCCAACTACGACGACATCGTCTTCTCGACGACGGCGGCCGACTACCCGATAGGGAACGTCCGCATTCTGGCGCTGCAGCCGGACGGGCTCGGCACGAGCTCGGGCGCGGGGAGCTTCGTCGACGACGACGCCACGGCGATCGACGCGACCAGCGCGTTGCGGCTCGCGGACGTGCCCGCGGGGTCCGGCACGACGCACATCCGCCAGACGGCGGTCGGGGCGACGAGCTACGTCGAGGTGACGATGGACGACACCACGGAGTCGTGCGTGCGGGGCGCGCACGGCATGGTCGTCTACGACCCGCTCAACACGAACCAGGGCAACCATGGCAAGACGGTGGCCGTCGACGGGACGACGGAGAGCGTCGTGCACGACGGCGCGATGCGCGCCAACAACACGTTCATGAACCCCAAGAGCGCGCCGCTCACCGCGGCGGGTGGGGCTTGGACGCCGGCCGCGCTGAACGGTCTCCGGTTCCGCATCGGGTATTCGACCGACGCCAACCCGCAGCCCCGTTGGCACTCCCTCGTCGTGGAGTACGACGCAGGCTGAACGCGATTCAAACGGGAGCAAAACGGGCAATATGTCCCCACCCGTAGTCACGCGGGTCGAAGGAGGGGGCAGTGAGGATTCGACTCGTCTTCGTCGCGCTCGTCGGGGGGCTCGCGACGCTCGCGATGCCGTCTTCGGTGGATGCGACGGCCTCGTGTCCGGACGGCCATATGCCGGCGGTCGCGATGAGCAACGCCGACCGTCAGAAGGATCACAACGGCAATCAGGTCGTGTGCAAGCGCATCGCGGAGGACGGCACGCTCTCGGGCGGGCCGGACGACTCGTTCGACGATCCCTTCTGACGCGCCCCGTTGCGGTACCGATGGCGCACGATGTCGCGCGATCGGCACACGACGCGCTGGCCCAGAACCAGGAGGCGGTCATCGGTCAGCAGCTCGCGGAACAGTGGCCGGCGATCGTCGAGGCCGCGGCCAAGCCGTTCGGCAACATCGACCAGCTCATCGTGCTCAACGGCGCCGAGGGCCTCTCCGACGCGCTCGCCTCCGCCCTCTCGCAGGGCGTCGCCGGCCTGTCGATGGCCCGCCAGCTCCTCGGCGGCAGCGGCAGCGGTGCGGCCAAGGACGTCGCCGCGGACGCGGTCAGGAGGTCGTAAACGGCGAGGTGCGGCAACCGCGAAGTAACCCGCGGCCAGCCGGCATTCACGTTTCCGGAGGCAATAGGAGCGGTTGTACCGCCTCCATTGCCTCCGGAACGCGTTCAGGGGTCGGTCGGGTCGGTCGGGTCGACGAGCCGGTAACCGACGCCGGGCTCGGTGACGACGCGGGGGCGGCGTCGTCCCGCAGCTTCTTGCGGATCTGGCTCGCGAACACCCGCAGGTACGCTTCGACCTTGCGGGCCTCCGACCCCTCGGCCGTCAGCACGATGATCGGCACCGTCGTCGTCGCCCGCATCTCCCGGCACAGCGCGACGCCGTCGACGTCGGGCAGGCCGAGGTCGAGGATGACGATGTCGACGCGGTGGGTCACGAGGTGCGCCCGCGCCTCGGCTCCGGTCGCGGCGACCGCGACCGACAGTCCTCGTGCGGTGAGCGCGGCGCCGAGCGCACGCCGGATGCCGGCTTCGTCGTCCACGACGAGGACGACGGGCCCGTCGCCCGCAGCGCGTCCGTTCACGCCGGCCGCGTCCTCGTGCTCGCGACCGGAGAGCGTGAACCGGAACCGCGCGCCGCCAGATGGCGGCTCCTCGGCGACGATGCGCCGTGCGCTTCCACCACGGCCGTGCAGATCGCGAGGCCGATCCGCTCGAGCCGCTGCCCTCGCTCCTGCGAAACGGCTCGAAGATGCGGTGCCGCTCGAACGGCGGGATGCCCGCGCCCTCGTCGTCGACCCACGTCTCGACGCCGTCCTTGACCGGCCGCGCGCCGACCCGGATCGTCGACCCGACGTGCCCGTGGCGCGCCGCGTTCTCCAACAGGTTCGCGACCACTTGCTCGACGAGCGTGTGGTCGCCGTCGACCAGCGGCAGGTCGTCGGCAACGTCGAGCTCGACGCGACGGTCGGCGAAAAGGCGGTCGAGCCGCTCGGTCTCGTCGGCGACGAGCGACAGCAACTCGTGACGCGTCGCGTCGTCGTGCGACGGGCCGCTCAGGAGATCGGAGACGACGGCGCGCACGGTGGCGAGGGGCGTGCGCAGGTCGTGCGAGACCGACCGGAGCAACGCGGCGCGCTGCTCGTCGACGCTCTCGAGGATGGCGGCGCGAGTGTCCTCCTCGGCCAGCTCCTCGCGCTCGGCCCGCGTCGCCTCCAGCTCCGGCTCGAGGTGGGACAGCGCACGTACGCGCCGGTCCGCGCGCACGCGACGCCGCCACTGCCGCACCGCCACCGCGACCGCGACGAGGGCAACGCCGAAGACCGCCTCCACCCCCGCATCTTGTTCGTTTCGTGCACCGTTGGTCGCGTATGAGCGACCAACGGGGCACAAGAGCTCCCCGCGCCCCGTTACGGGTGGAAGGGCTGGAGGCCGTTGGCGGGGATGGTGCCGAGCCGGCCGGCGCGGAAGTCCTCGACGGCCTGCACGAGCTCGGCCCTCGTGTTCATGACGAAGGGGCCGTGCGCGGCGACCGGCTCGCGGATGGGGCGCCCACCGAGCAGGAGGACGTCGAGCGGTTCGGACGCGCCGCCGTCGAGCGTGAGCGTGTCGCCGTCGCCGAACACGACGAGCTGACCCGTGCGCGCTGCGGTGCGCCCGGTGCCGACCCAGCCCGCGCCGGCGAGCACGTACGCCAGCGCGTTGAACTCGGTCCGCCACGGGAGCACGAGGCGGGCGCCGGCCGCGATCGTCGCGTGCGCGACCGTGATCGGGGTGTACGTGTCGCCGGGCCCGCGATGCCCGGCGAGGTCACCGGCGATGAGGCGTACGAGCGCGCCCCCGTCGTCCGACGACAACAGCGTCACCGCGTCCGGCTCGAGGTTCTGGTACCTCGGCGAGACCATCTTGTCCTTGGCCGGCAGGTTGACCCACAGCTGGATGCCGTGGAACAGCCCGCCCTTGACGACGAGGTCCTCCGGCGGCGTCTCGATGTGGAGGACGCCCCCGCCGGCGGTCATCCATTGCGTCGCGCCGTTGGAGATGATGCCGCCGCCGCCGTGCGAGTCCTGGTGTTGGAACGTGCCGTCGATGATGTACGTGACGGTCTCGAACCCGCGGTGCGGGTGCCACGCAGTGCCGCGGGGCTCACCGGGGCCGTAGTCGACCTCGCCCATCTGGTCCATGTGGATGAACGGGTCGAGGTCGGCGAGCGGGACTCCCGCGAACGCGCGCCGAACGGGGAACCCCTCGCCCTCGAAACCCCGGGGCGCCGTGGTCAGCGACCGGATCGAGCGGTCCCTGGCGTCGAGCGCGGGCGTCGCGATGCGCGGAAGGGTGAGGGTGTCGGCAGTGATGGCAGGCATCAGGTTCGCTCCCAGGTAGTTGCGAATGCAACGTTCACAACACGGACGGGCGTCGCGACATTCCGCGCCCCGTCGTTGTGGAGGCAATAGGTGTCGTTAGGCGACACCTATTGCCTCCGGAATGGGCGAAGGCCTGCGGAGTGGACGACGACGGGGCCGGTGACGCCTGGCCTCGTGCCCACCTCGAGGCCGGCGAGGTGCGACGTGCCCTCGTAGACGATGTCGGTGCCGCGGCGGACGCGAAGCGTCAGCCGCCCCGCGAGGTGCTCGAAGTCGGTGTCGACGTTGCGGTTCTCCGCCGGCACCGGGACTGGGAGCACGTGGGCCTGGGCCGGCTCGCCCTGCCCATCGATCTCGACGGTCCAGCCGTGCCCACGACCGGTCATCATCCAGCGCCCTGCGGCGACTTCGGTGCGGATCCTCGCCAGCGGTGGCGTGAGGCGGACGAGCTCGCGGCCGACGCGCACGACGATGCCGCCCACGACAGCGGCCAACGGCCCGGCGTCGAGCACGCCGCCGGTGAACACCACGGACACGCCGTCCCGCCCGTCGTCGAACGCGTTCGCCTGGCCCCACCACCAGTACTCGGGGAACCCGCGGCCCCAGTTCTTCTCGGCGTAGGCGCGGGCGCCCGCCATCGTCCAGGTCTCGCCGGCGATCATCGCGGTGACGTCGGCGCGACCGTCGAGCAGGTGCGGGTGCCAGTACTGACCGAGGTACGGGAGGACGGAGAACACGCCGCCCCCTCCCGTTCGCAACGGCCACCGGAACGCGGCGTCGGCGTCGAACGTCGCCTCGACCTTCGCCCCGGCCCCCATGTCCACCCGCACGTGCCGCTCGTCCGCGTCGAGCACGCCAGGCACGTGCACGCGGTAGGTCGACGCGTCGGCGGTCGCGCCCTCGACGGCCGCGCTGCGCACGAACCGGCCGGGGTGCGCAGCGACCGCGACCGTCGCCCACGGGCCACGAGCCGACTGGTTCACCCCGCACAGCGCGACGACGACGCGACCCGATCCCGCGTCGGTGAAGCGCCAGAAGTAGCCCTCCATCTCCGCGCCGTGCGTCGGGCGTGGGTCTCCGCCTGGCGGTTCCGCGCCCGTGCGGCGGTACGCGGCGAGGAAGCGGTCGCGCAGGCTCACCGCCGATGCCTACCCGCTCGTCAGCCCAACGCGTCGACGCGTGTTTGCAGGAACGCGCGCTCCGTGCCGTTCGCGGTCAACCCGATGGCGCGCTCGTACGACCTGCGGGCATCGTCGCGACGACCGAGGCGTCGCAACAGGTCGGCCCGCGTCGCGTGGAACAAGTAGTAGTCGTCGAGCTCGGGCAAGCGGTCCAGCAGCGGGAGGGCAGCGGCTGGCCCGTCGAGCTCGGCGACCGCGACGGCCCGGTTCAGCGCGACGACGGGCGACGGGTTGAGCCGCAGCAGCGCGTCATACAAGCCGACGATCTCGACCCAGTCGGTCTCGTCCGCCGTCGCCGCGTGCGCGTGCACGGCGGCAATGGCCGCCTGCAGTTGGTACGGCCCGGGGCGCCGCATCCGCAGCGCGCGCTCCACGAGCCCCGCGCCCTCGGCGATCGCGCTCGCGTCCCACCGCGACCGGTCCTGGTCGGCGAGCAGCACCAGCGACCCGTCGGCGGTGGTCCGCGCCGCGCGCCGCGACGCGGTGAGGAGCAGGAGCGCGAGCAGGCCGAGCGCCTCCGGCTCGTCGGGGAGCAACTCGGCGAGCAGCCGCGCGAGGCGCACGGACTCCTCGCACAGGTCGTCGCGGACGAGCGCGTCCCCGGCCGTCGCCGCGTAGCCCTCGTTGAAGACGAGGTACACGACGCCGAGCACGCCGGGCAGGCGTTCCGGCAGGAGGTCCGCGCTCGGCACCCGATACGGGATCCTGGCATCGCGAATCTTCCGCTTCGCGCGCACGAGTCGCTGGGCCATCGTCGCCTCGGAGACGAGGAACGCCCGCGCGATCTCCTCGGTGCTCAACCCGCCGAGCAAGCGCAAGGTCAACGCGACCTGCGCAGGCACTTGCAGCGCGGGGTGGCAGCACGTGAAGACGAGCCGGAGCCGGTCGTCGCGCAGCGGGCCTCCTTCCCTGACCTCGTCGCTGCCCGATGGCTGTCGTTGCCGTTCCAGGTGCGACGCGGCGTGCTGCCGCGCCGCTCGGGACGACTCGCGACGCACGCGGTCGATGGCGTGGTTGCGAGCGGTGGTGACGATCCACGCGCCAGGGTTCGACGGCGCGCCATCGACCTCCCAACGCTCGAGCGCGACGACGAACGCGTCCTGCACCGCCTCCTCGGCGAGCTCGATGTCGCCGAGGAAGCGGATGAGGGTTGCGACCGACCGCCCGTACTCTCGCCGGAAGACGGCGGCGACGTCCGTCAGGTGGTCACCCGAAGTCGATGATCGGGCGCACCTCGACGCAGCCGCCGGGATGGGGGATCTTGGCCGCCCACTCGATCGCGCGATCGAGGTCGTCGGCCTCGATGATGTAGAAGCCGCCGAGCTGCTCCTTGGTCTCGGCGAACGGGCCGTCGGTGACGAGCCGCTCGCCGTCGCGGACGCGGATCGTCGTCGCCGTGCTCGTGGGCTGGAGCGCCTCTCCCCCGCGCACGACGCCCGCCTTGCCGGCCTCCTCGCCGAACGCGTTGTGCAGCTTCATCATCGTGTCCCAGTCGCTGACGCCCGGCTCTTCGGGGGCGGTCTCGTCCGAATAGATCATGCACAGGTACCGCATCGGTCCTCCTCTTCCCGCCGGTCACGCGCCGGCTTCCGGCTCAACGACGAACGGCCGCACCCGAGATCGACACCGCCGGCGGAAATATTCGCGGATTCCTCGCCGACTGGCCGGTCGGTGCGCTCCCGGAATTAGGGTGCGTCGCGTGGCGGACGC
This sequence comes from Acidimicrobiales bacterium, assembly GCA_036380695.1. GTDB lineage: Bacteria > Actinomycetota > Acidimicrobiia > Acidimicrobiales > CADCTF01 > DASVEG01. Next base: position 10,700 of record DASVEG010000307.1, on the reverse strand, counting down.
AAGCGCGCGGTACGAGGCTCTCGTCGAGCTCGGTCGAATCGTGCTCGGCGACTCGAAGCTCGAAGACGTCATGCAGCGCGTCGCCGCGCTCGCGAAGGCATCGATCGGCCCGGTTGCCGAAGCGTCGGTCACGCTCACGCGAGGGCGCGAGGGGTGGACCGTCGCGACGACAGGCGACCTCGCCACCGTGCTCGACGAGACGCAGTACGCGCTCGGCACTGGCCCCTGCATGGACGCGGGCTCCGGCGGTCAGCTCGTCCACATCAAGGACTTCCTCACCGACGAGCGGTTCGTCGAATACGGCAAGCGGGCGTACGAGCTCGGCGGCCGGTCGTCGCTGTCGGTGCCTCTCCCCATGCAAGGCCACACCGTGGCGGCGCTGAATCTGTACGCCGTCGAGGTCGACGCATTCAGCGACGATGACATCTCGCTCGCGGAGGAATTCGCGGCCCACGCCGCGGTGGCGCTGCGCAATGCGCGGTTGTACGAGCAAGCCGACGAGCAAGCCGCGCAGATGCGCGAGGCCATGGCGTCGCGCGCCGTCATCGAGCAAGCGAAGGGTGTCCTGATCGCGACGACGGGATGCTCGCCCGAGCGCGCGTTCGACCTGCTCGTCGCGCAGTCGCAGCGCGAGAACCGCAAGCTCCGCGAGATCGCGCACGATCTCGTGGCGCAGCACACGCGCACCAAGGAGTAACGACGACGGCGCCTCGCGGCCGCGCCGCGAGGCACCGGTAACCTCGGCGCCGTGACGACGACCTCCGAGCCGCCTACCGGAGCGTTCATGCGCGAGCCGTCCGAGAGCGGCCGGTTCGGCGAGTTCGGTGGCCGTTACGTCCCCGAGACGCTCGTCCCCGCGACGATCGAGCTCGAGGTCGCCTTTCGCGACGCGTGGAGCGACGACGCCTTCCGCGCCGAGTACGACCGGATCCTCCGCGACTACGCCGGACGGCCGACGCCGGTGACCGCGTGCGATCGCCTGTCCGCCGAGCTCGGCGTGCGCGTGCTGCTCAAGCGCGAAGACCTCGCGCACACGGGCTCGCACAAGATCAACAACGTCGTCGGCCAAGCGTTGCTCGCGCGGCGCATGGGCAAGCACCGCGTCATCGCGGAGACGGGCGCAGGGCAACACGGCGTCGCGACCGCGACCGCGTGCGCGTTGTTCGGCCTCGAATGCGTCGTGTACATGGGCGAGGTCGACGTCCACCGCCAAGCGCTCAACGTCTTCCGCATGAACCTCCTCGGCGCGTCCGTGGTGCCGGTGACGTCGGGCAGCCGCACGCTCAAGGACGCCGTCAACGAGGCGATGCGCGACTGGCTCGCTTCCGTTGAGTCGACCTACTACTGCCTCGGCTCGGTGATGGGCCCCCACCCGTACCCGTGGATGGTGCGCGAGTTCCAGCGCGTGGTCGGCGAGGAGGCACAGCGCCAAGCGCACGCGATCCTCGGCGACGACCCCGACTACGTCGTGGCCTGCGTGGGCGGTGGGTCGAATGCCGCGGGGACGTTCGCAGGGTTCGTCGACACGAGGGCGCGCCTCGTCGGCGTCGAGGCCGCGGGGGGCGCGGCGATCGGTCACGGCGTGCCCGGTGTCGTCCACGGTTCGAAGTCGTTCCTGTTGCAGGACGAGCACGGCCAGGTGACGGAAGCGCACTCGATCTCGGCCGGCCTCGACTACCCGGGTGTCGGGCCGGAACACGCCTTTCTCGCCGCGTCGGGTCGGGCCACGTACGAGCCGGCGAACGACGAGGAAGTGATCGCCGCGCTGCAACTGCTGACGAGGACGGAGGGCATCATCCCCGCGCTGGAGTCCGCGCACGCGATTGCCTACGTCGTGCGCGCCGCGCGTACCGGCGCGATCCCCGAGGGCTCTTCGGTGCTCGTGACGCTCTCAGGCCGCGGCGACAAGGACGTCGCGCAGGTGATGGACATCCTGTCGGCGTGATCGAAGAGTCGTTCAGGGAGAAACGCGACGCGGGGCGCAAGCTCCTCGTCCCGTACCTCACCGGTGGCTACCGCGACGACTGGACCGACGTGTTGCGCGCGATGGCAGACGCGGGCGCGGACGCGATCGAAGTGGGCATCCCGTTCTCCGACCCGTTGATGGACGGGCCGGTCATCCAGGAAGCGACGCGGCTCGCACTCGAGCAGGGCGCGACACCGCGGTCGGTGGTCGCCGCGCTCGCGGCGGTCGACGCGGGCGTGCCCCTGGTCGCGATGACGTCGTACAACCTGTGCTTCCACGCGGGGCACGAGCGCTTCGCGCAGATGCTCGCCGGCGCGGGCGTGTCGGGCGCGATCCTTCCCGACCTGCCGTACGACGAGGCCGACGGGTGGCTGGCCGCCGCGGGCGACGCGGGTGTCGAGACGGTCTTGCTCGCCGCGCCGACGACGCCCGACGCGCGGCTCGTGGAGATCTGCGCGCGGTCGCGCGGATGGGTCTACGCGGTCGCACTGTTGGGGGTGACGGGTGAGCGCGCGTCGGTGGCGTCGTCCGCGGCCGAGCTCGCTGGCCGCGTGCGGGCGACGACCGACCTGCCCGTGCTCGTCGGCGTCGGCATCTCCAACGCCGAGCAGGCGGCAGAGGTGTGCGAGTACGCGGACGGCGCCATCGTCGGCACCGCCGTCGTCCGCCGCACCCTCGAAGGCGCCTCCCCCGAAGAGGTCGGTGCCTTCGTCGCCGACCTCCGCGCCGGCATCGACTCAGGCGGCTCCTGACTCGTTTTGTGCACCGTTGGCATCAACTATGCGCGCAACGGTGCACAAAAGCGATCAGACCAGCCCGAGGGCGGCGGCGATGGCGGAGCGGCGGACCTTGCCGGTGCCGGTGCGGGGGAGCTCGTCGATGCGGTAGACGTCCTTGGGGCGCTTGTAGGGAGCAAGCCGCTCGCGAGCGGCGGCTCGCAACGCGACTTCGTCGTACGTCCCGACGACGGCGACGCACACGCGCTGGCCCCACCGGTCGTCTGGCGCGCCGAACGCGGCCAGCTCGCCGACACCACCGACGCCTGCGAGGGCGGCTTCGACCTCCGCGGGATACACGTTCACCCCGCCGCTGATGATGAGGTCGTCGCGCCGGCCGTCGAGGTACAGGAACCCGTCGTCGTCGATGCGCCCGACGTCGCCGACCGTGAACGCGTCGCCCCGCCACGCTGCCGCCGTCTTCTCCGCGTCCCGCCAGTACTCGAACCGCGCCCACTCGGGCACCCGGCACCAGATCTGCCCACCGTCGTCGACGGTGAGCACGCGCCCCGGCCGGGCGCGGCCCACGGTGCCTGGCCGAGCGATCCACTCATCCGGCGAGCACACGGTGAACTGGCCCTCCGTCGACCCGTAGAACTCCCACACCGCGCCGGCAGGGAACGCGTCGATGACGCGACGCTTCAACGCCGGCGCGCACGGCTCGCCTGCGTGCGCGAGCAACCGGAACGACGACGGGTCGAACGCGTCGCCGGCACGTTCCGCACCGCGCTCACCGTCGGCACCGTCGGCGAAGACGCGCTGGAGGTGGGACGGCACCATGAACCCGACGGTGGGCCGGTGCTCCTCGACCGCGGCGCGCACCGCGCCCGGCTCGAACCGCTCGACGAGCACGACGGCGCCGCCTCGCAACAGCACGCCAGCGGCGAACCGGATCGGCGCCGAGTGATGCAGCGGCGAACACACGAGCACGGTGTCCGCTGCAGAGAACGACCAGACCGCGCCCTCGTCGTCGAACATCGCCTGCGCGCCCGCCTCGTCGAGCACGCCGGACCACACGCCCTTGGGCCGGCCGGTGGTGCCAGACGTGTAGTGCATGGGCCGCGCCAACGGGAACGGCGCGAGCTCGCCACCGTCGCCGTAGCCATCGTCGCCGTCGGCGAGCGCGGCCAGCGCCCCGTCGCCGTCGACGACGAGCGCGGGGTCGGCGTCGGCCACGAGCGCGGCCCGCTCGGCTGGCACGAGCGCGGGGTTGAGCACCACGGGCACGACGCCCGAGCGCAACGACCCGAGGATGGCGGCCAGCAACGCAGGCGACGTCCCGACGGAGAGCAGCACCCGGTCGCCGGCACGAAGGCCACGCCGGCGCAGCGAAGCCGCGACGCGGCGCTGCATCGCCTCCCCGTCGGCGGCGGTGATGCGCCACACACGCACGCCGTCGACGGCAGCCACGGCCGACGATCCTCCCAGCGGCGGGCGGACCGTCACCAGTTCGCAACGCGGCCACGCGCCGTTTACCTCATCCACCGCCGGTTGGTGCCGAACCGAGTCTTCGAGAGTTGAGCGGTCGTTATCGTTGGTCACGCAGGAGCAACGGCCGCTCAACTCTCGCTTGTTCGCGCGCCGTTCGATCAACATTCGAACAACGACCGGCGAGAACGGCGTTCCCGTGCTCGACTCGGGGCAGCAGCCAATACCTTGGTGCGCATGGCCCGCCGCCTCTTCGCCCTCCTGATCGTCGCGTCCGCGCTCGCGGCCGCCGTCTTCGTCGCACCGACTCCGGCTGCCGCATCGCACGCGACCCGTTGGCGCAACGACATCCCCGGCGCCTGGTTCCACTGGTCGTCGCCCGCCATCGCCGACGTCAACCACGACGAGTCGAACGAGGTGGTCGTCGGCGGGCTCAACGGGTCGCTCTACGCGTTCCGTGCCAACGGGTCGACGCTGTGGGAGCGGAACGTCGGTGCGGCGATCGCGTCGAGCCCAGCGGTCGGCGACGTCACCGGCGACGGGCGCAACGACGTGGTCGTCGGCTTCGGCGACCTCGAGGTCTCCCCCTCGGCAGGCGGTGTCTCCGTGCTCAACAGCTCGGGCGCGATCACCTGCACCTTCCAGACCAACAAGCAGTACGGCTCGGGCAGTACCGCGGTGTTCAACTCGCCGGCGCTGGGCGATGTCGACGGCGACGGCAAGAACGACATCGTGTTCGGCTCGTTCGACCACCGCATCTACGCCATCAACGGCAGCTGCCAGGTGATCGCGCAGTTCGACAACACCGACACCGTCTGGTCGGCGCCAGCGCTGCGCGACGTCGACGGCGACCGCAAGGTCGAGATCTTCATCGGCGGCGACGCCACAGCATCCAGCGCCGGGCTTCCCCACTCGGGCGGCTATTACCGGTCGCTCGAGCACAACGGCACCGGGACGCTCGCCCAGCGCTGGGTCCGCCTCGGGCGCGAGACCTTCCAGTCGAGCTCGGCGTTCGCCACGCTCGACGGGCGCCTCGCGGTCGTCACCGGCAGCGGCGCCGACTACTGCCGCCGGCTCGACGCCAGCCGCTGCGCGGACTCGCGCAAGGTGTGGGCGTTCGACCCGAACACCGGCGCCGACATCCCCGGCTGGCCGAAGAGCGCGGAGCACTCGACGTTCCTCGCGGGGCCCGCGGTGGGCGACATCAACGGCGACGGTCGCGACGACGTGGTGATCGGCTCGACGCAGTACTCCAACAACAACCCGACGGGTGGTGCGATCAACGCGTTCCTCTCCACCGGCGGCCAGTGGACGTTCCGCTCGCCCGACGAGCTCGTCGCGGCGCCGATCATCGCCGAGGTCAACGGCGGCGGTACCAAGGAAGTCATCATCGGGACGAACGGGTCGCTGTCGATCCTCAACGGCCCGAACGGCTCGGTGTTGGAGGCGGGGCTCGCGGCCGGCAACTGGGCGCACAAGAGCGCGGCCGCGGTGGGCAACCTCGGCGGCGGGTGGAGCATCGTGACCGCGGGCTTCGACCCCGGCGGCCAGAAGACGGGGCGGATCGCGGCGTACGCGATCAACGGGCCTCCCGGTAGTGACGGCGGCCCGTGGCCCATGTTCCAGAAGAACGCGCGCCGGCTCGGTAGCGACTCGAGCGACCCTGCGCCGATCAAGTGCGGCACCGGCTACTGGCTCGTCGCGTCCGACGGCGGCATCTTCAGCTTCGGCCCGCAGGCCCCCTTCCACGGATCGGCCGGCAACATCCCGCTCAACGCGCCCATCGTCGGCATGACCGGCAAGACCGACCGGAGCGGCTACTGGTTCGTCGCGACCGACGGCGGCATCTTCACCTACGGCAACGCCCCGTTCAGCGGGTCGACGGGCAACAAGGCGTTGAACCGGCCCATCGTCGGCATGGCGGCGCGGCCGCAGGGCGACGGCTACTGGCTCGTCGCGTCCGACGGAGGCATCTTCACGTTCGGCAAGGCCGGCTTCCACGGTTCGACCGGCGGCTCGCCCCTGAACTCGCCCATCGTCGGCATGGCCGCGACGCCAACCGGCAACGGCTACTGGCTGGTGGCGGCCGACGGCGGGATCTTCACCTTCGGCGATGCGCAGTTCAAGGGCTCGATGGGCCACACGCCCCTGAACCAGCCGATCGTGGGCATGGCGTCGTCGGCCAGCGGCAACGGCTACTGGTTCGTCGCGCGCGACGGCGGCATCTTCAGCTTCGGCGACGCGCAGTTCAAGGGCTCGACCGGGCACATCGCGCTCAACAAGCCCGTCGTCGGCATGAGGCGCAGCCCGTCCGGCAACGGCTACTGGTTCGTCGCCTCCGACGGTGGCATCTTCGCCTTCGGTGACGCCGAGTTCTGCGGGTCGACGGGCAGCATGCCGTTGAACAAGCCCGTCGTCGGGATGGGGTGACCGGGTCGGTCTCGTTCTGGGACGGCCACGGGTCGGCGGCGGCCGCCTACCCGTGGCCAACGCACACCGACGCAACGCTCGAGGCCGACCTGCTCGTGGTCGGCCTCGGCGCGTCCGGCTTGGCCGCGGTGCACGAGGGCGTCGACCGCGGGCTCCGCGTGATCGGCGTCGACGCGGGGACGGTCGCCGGTGGTGCGGCGGGACGGAACGCCGGCTTCGCGCTCGCCGGTCTCGCCGAGTTCCACCACGACGTGGTCGCGAAATGGGGCCGCGAGCGGGCGGTCGCCGCGTACCGCCTCACGCTCGCCGAGCTCGACGCGATGGAAGCGGACCCCGCGTCGACCTTCCGGCGGGTGGGCAGCCTCCGGGTCGCGGCGTCCGCGGGCGAGCTCGACGACTGCAGGGCGCACCTCGCCGCGCTCGCCCGCGACGGTTTCCCGGGCGACTGGTATGCGGGCATTGAGGGCGAGGGCGTGCTCCTGCCTGCCGACGGCGTGGTCGACCCGCTCGCGCGCGCCCGCTCGATGGCCGACGCGGCCGCGGGGCGCGGCGCTCGCCTGTTCGAACGAACCGCGTGGCCGGCGTGCGTCGACGACGGTCGGGTTCGAGCGGCCACGACCGTGCTGGCGATCGACGGCTTGCTCGACCGGGTCGTCCCCGAGGTCGCGGACCGCGTGCGGACGACGCGCCTGCAGGTGCTCGCCACCGCGCCGGTCGACCCGCCTGGCCGGCCGCGGTATCCGCGGCCCGTCTACCGCAGGTACGGCTACGACTACTGGCAGCAGCTCCCGACCGGCGAGATCGTGCTCGGCGGGTGTCGCGACCGGTTCGAGGGCGACGAGTGGGACGCGCCGTCCGCGGAGGCGACCGACGACGTGCAGGCGTGCCTCGACCGGCTCCTGCGCGAGGTCGTGCTCGCGCACCGCGACGAGCCGCCCGTGGTGACGCACCGGTGGGCCGGTCTCGTCGCCTACACCGACGACCGGCTGCCGGTGATCGAGGAAGTCCGTCCCGGGGTCGTCGCCTGCGGCGCCTACAGCGGAACCGGCAACGTCGTCGGCGTGCTCGCCGGCCGCGCCGCCGTCGCCCTCGCGGTCGACGGCGCCTCCCCCGTCGCCGACCTTCTCGCCGGCCGCTAGTACCCGTTCTTGGGCGCGCTCGGTGCCATATATGGCTCTGAGCGCGCCCAAGAACAGAAGAGGACGGAAACGCGGGCGTCAGTCCTTCATCGCCACTTGGTTGGGGACGACGTTCATCTTCGGTTCGTAGGCGGCGACCTCCACCTCACGCTCGCCGCCGCCGAGCGAGGCCCGCAGGATGGCCCGGCAGCCGCTGCACGGCCCGTAGTACCGCTCGCTGACCGGCATCTCGCAGCGCGGGCACATGAACTCGAGCAGGTCGTCCATCGCCCGAGGATCGCGCGCTCAGGCGGGCGACGGGGCGATGACGAAGAACAGGCGCGCCTCGCACGTCTTCTTCCCGCCCACGACCGCCACCGCCTCCCCCCAGCCGCCGCGAGGGCCCAGCTGGTCGAGCGTGACCGACAACACCAGCTCGTCGCCGGGGACCACCTGGCGGCGGAAGCGCACCCTTTCCATCCCGCCGAACAGCGGCAGCGCGCCCGCGTACCGCTCGTGGCTGAGCACGCCGATCGCGCCCGCCTGGGCGAGCGCCTCCACCTGGATCACGCCGGGGAAGATCGGGTTGCCGGGGAAGTGCCCGGCGAGGAACGCCTCGTCGCCGGTCACCCGGTACCGCGCCACCACCCGTTCGCCCGGCACGCACTCGTCGACCTCGTCGACGAACCGGAACGGCGGCCGGTGGGGCAACAGGGCGACCAGCGCCGCCGACGCCGACGCCGTCACGCGGGCAGCACCTCCATCCGCCGGCGCGCCGCCTCCCGCTTGAGCACCTCCAGCTCGCGGTGGGCGCCGAGCTGCTCGAGCTCCGCGGCCACCCCGTTCAGCACCCGGCGCTGGAAGTTGTAGGAGATCAGCGTCGTCGTCGCCTGCAGCATCAACGACAACGCGGCGACCAGTTGCTCGGCCTCCTCGTCCTCGTCGACGCCGGACGCGAGCATCGGCTCGCGCACGTAGTGGAGGAACAGGTCGCGCGCGTCGCCCGCGACCTGCTCGGATGCCTCGATCTGCGTCCGGGCCGCCCGCATGAACTCCTCGATGGGGAGGCCGCCGCTGATGAGCGAGAGCAGCATCCGCACCGCCCGCACGTCCGCGGTCGAGTACCTCCGCTCGTCGTCGCCCACCCTCGGCACGAGCACGCCGGACGCCTCGAGCGACCGCAGCATCGCCGGTGGCACCCGCGCCCGCTCCGCCACCTCCCGCAACGTGAGCGGCTCCTCGGCACTGTCGCCGAGGCCGTCGGCGATCCGGTCGCCGGCCGACCGACCCGCCCCCTCGCCAGACCCCAACAGGTGCCCGATCATCCGCAACGAGTAACCCTGGTGCTTGAGGTCGAGGATCTCCCTGACCCTCGCCAGGTGCCGCTCGCCGTACAGGGCGACCCGGCCTTCGTGCCGCGGCGGGGGGATCAGCCCCTTCGACTGGTAGGAGCGAACCAGCTCGACGGTGATCCCCGCCTCCGCCGCCAGCTCCTCGACCCGCATGTCCGCCATGGTCCCTCCGGACGCCATCAACCCTTCATCGAATGTTTACACGGTTCCGTCACAACTTGTGACCAACCTGTGTAACCATGACGGCGGGCGCGGGGTCGAACGCCCCGGTTCCGGGGGCCGGACCGAACAACGAGGGGTTTCGAAGCTTGCACATCGCGGTGATCTTTCCGGGGCAGGGCGCACAAGCGCCGGCCCTCGGGACCCCGTGGACGGGCCATCCGTCTTGGGCGCTGGTCGAGCGTGCCGAGAAGGCGGCCGGGCAGCCGCTCGCTCCGCTCTTGCTCGAGGCGCCCGCAGCGTCGTTGACCCGCACGCGCGAGGCGCAGCTCGTGGTCTTCCTCGCCAGCCTCCTCGCCTGGGACGCGGCCGAGCCGTCGATCCGCGCCGCGGGCGACGTCGTCGCGTTCGCCGGCCACTCCCTCGGGCAGGTGACCGCGCTGGTCGCCGCAGGTGCGCTCTCCTTCGACGACGGGTGCCGCCTGGCCGTCGCGCGCGCCGGCCACACCCAGGCCGCGGCCGACGCGCGCGCCGGCCGCCTCGCCGCGCTCCTCGGCGCGACGACCGACCAGGCCGAAGCCGCCTGCCAGGCCGCCCCCGGCGAGTGCTGGGTGGCGAACGACAACGCGCCAGGACAGGTCGTCGTCGGCGGCACGCCGGAGGGGCTCGACGTCGCGACCGCCAAGGCCAAAGAACTCGGCGTGAAGCGCGTCGTCGCCTTGAACGTGGGCGGCGCGTTCCACACGCCGCTCATGCAGCCGGCCGCAGAGGCGTTCGCGGCCGACCTCGCGGCCACGACGTTCACCGACACGATCACTCCCGTCGTTTCCAACACCGACGGCCGCCCCTACACCGATGCCGGCGGGTGGCCGGGCCGCCTCGTCGACCAGCTCGTCACCCCCGTCCGATGGGCGGCGACCATGCCGGCGCTCGTCGATCTCGGCGCCACCGCCTTCGTCGAGGTCGGCCCCGGCACGACCCTCACCTCCATGGCCAAGCGCGCCGTCCCCGGCGTGTCGCTGCACAACCTCGCCACCCCAAACGACCTCCCCTTGGAGACCTCACATGCCTGACACCCTCCTCGCGACCGCGATCGACCAGGGCGAAGACCTCGCCGTCCTCGAACGCGTCGTCGTGGCCCCGTCGCTGGGCGTCTTCCGGCCCAACCCGCCCGCGACCGTCACGGCCGAGGGCGAGCTCGTCAAGGCGGGCCAAGCCATCGGCGTGGTGGAGCGCTCCGGCATCGTCACCCCCGTGAGGAGCCCGTTCACCGGCTTCCTCATGGGCATGCTCGCGGCCGCGGGCGAGCGGGTGCGCGAGGGCGAGCCGATCGCGTGGCTGCGGGTGGTCGCGGCGTGAACGGCACCGGGGGCGTATCCGTCGCCATCACCGGGTTCGGCACCTACGCACCCGAGCGGGTGCTCACCAACCGCGAGCTCGAACAGACGCTCGACACGAACGACCAGTGGAT
>DASVEG010000306.1:0-3998 GCA_036380695.1 Acidimicrobiales bacterium | reverse complement strand
AACTCGAAGCGGACGTTGTTCGCAGGCTCGCCTGCGGCGGTCTCGCCCGCGCCGCGGTAAGCGAACATCGGAGGAGGCGGCGAGCCGGTGGCGCCCTCGTAGATCTGCGGGAACCGACCCCAATAGTTGTACGGCGCGGGCCGGCCGGGCTTGCGGAAGTACGCGCCCGGGCGCGCGCTCGGGCCGACGTTCACGAGCGTCGACTGGCGCAGCAGGTCTTCGAACACGCGGTTCGCCCCGGAGTACGAGAACAGCGGCTTGTTGAGCGCGGTCGCCAGGTGGATGTCGGTGGAGCGGGCGGAGCGGACCGGCCCGACCTCGTCGGTGTCCTGAGACTGGTAGATCACCATGAACCGGGTGACGCCGCCCTCGACGGCTTCCTCGATCACGACGTCGGCATTGAGCAGGCCGGCCTGGGGCCGAGCCTTCGGCGCGTTGTCGATCTTGACGATGAGTGCGGGGCGCTGCTTCACCTCACCGGGGAGACCGGTGAGCGGCTGACCGGTGGCGCTCGGCGCGCCGGTGGTCGTGGGCGCCGCGGTCGTGGTGGTGGTCTTCGGCTTCGCCTCTTCCTTGTCGCCGCCGCACGCTCCGGCGACGACGGCTACGGAAACGAGCGCCACGACGGCCCTGGCCGCGCGTGCCCTGCGCCAACGTCGTCCCATTACAGCTCCCTCAGCGCCTCGATCCGCTCGTCGAGCGGAGGGTGGGTGTTGAACAGCCGGTTCAGCCACGCGAGCCGACCCTCGGATGGTTGTTGCGCAGTCGGTGCCTCGAGCCACAGGTGTGCCGTCGCTCGTGACGCCGAGTGCACGACCGTCGAGTCGTCCCGCAGCTTCTCCAATGCGGAGATCAGACCTGGAGGGTACCGGGTGAGTGCCACGCCGGTGACGTCGGCGAGCGACTCTCTTCGCCTGCTGACCGCGAACTGCATGAGCCGGGCGGCGACGGGCGTGACGGCCAGCAGCACGAACCCGACCGCCGCCAGGGCAGCCGCGGGGCCGGCGGACGAAGACGAGCGGTCGTTGCGGTGGCGGGGGCCTCCCCACCACAGGAACCGCAGCGCGAAGTCGGACAGCAACGCGACGATGCCGACGAGGGTCACCGCCAGCGTCGACACGAGGATGTCGTAGTTCTTCACGTGGCTCAGCTCGTGCGCGAGCACGCCCTCCAACTCGACGCGGTTGAGCTTGGCCAGCAGGCCCGTCGTCACGGCGATGGCCGCGTGCTTCGGGTCGCGGCCGGTCGCGAACGCGTTGGGGGCGTCGTCCTCGACGACGTACAGCCGCGGCTTGGGCAGGCCAGCGGCGATGCACAGCCCCTCGACGAGGTTGTGCAGGCGGGCGTGCTCGGCGGGATCGGCGGGACGCGCGTGGCTCATCGCCAACGCGATGGCGTCCGACTTCCACCACGCGCCGGCCGCGCCCGCGAGGGCGAACACGAGCGCGAAGACGAGCCCGACCGGCCCGTAGCCGATGAGCAGGTCGAACGCCCACGCGACGGCGACGACGAGGAGGACGAAGGCACCGACGAGCAACGCGGACCGGCGCCGGTTCGACGTGATCTGGTCGTACAGCGGCCGCCGGCTCCTAGAACTCGACCTTGACGGGGCCGGCGCCGGACGCGTCGGCCTCGAAGTACTCCCGCTCCTCGAAGCCCATCTTCCGGGCGATGACGACGGTCGGGACCGTCTGGATGCGGGTGTTATAGGTCTGGACCGTGTCGTTGTAGAACTGCCGCGCGTAGGCGATCTTGTCTTCGGTGCCGGAAAGCTCTTCCTGCAGCGCGAGGAAGTTCTCGTTCGCCCTGAGCTCGGGGTAGGCCTCGGCCACGGCGAACAGCGACTTCAGCGCACCGGTAACCACGTTCTCGGCCTTGGCCTGCTCCGCGACGCCGGACGCACCTATCGCGTTCGCCCTGGCCTTGGTGACCTGCTCGAACACGCCTTGCTCGTGCGCGGCGTACCCCTTGACCGTCTCGACGAGGTTGGGGATGAGGTCGTACCTCCGCTGCAGCCGCACGTCGATCTGCGACCACGCGTTCTCGATGCGGTTCCGCAGGCGGACGAGGCGGTTGTAGGCGACCACCACGTACAACGCCACCAGCGCCAGGAGCGCGAAGACGACGAGGAGCGGCACCACGTCCCGAGTATCGCGCCTCACCCCGCCGGCGATGGCGACCCGGCGCAAGATCGACGTCCCGCCGGCGCGGACTAGCCCGCGCGGGCGCGACGATTTGACGCATACGGGCCATGGCACCGGCCGCGGTTTTCGCCTTGGGTTGGGGGACGTCTCAGCAATCCGCCACTGGGGGCTTCATGCGTCTCTTCCGTCCCGTCACCGCCGCGACCGCGGCCGTCCTCCTCGCCTCGGGTCTCACGGGCCCCGCCGTCGCGCAAACCGCTGCGACCGGCGTCGGGACCTCCATGTCGAGAGCGAACGCCTTGACGACGCTCCTCGGGACGGACGGCTCGTTGCTCAACCTCGCGCTGGTGAGCGACGAGTCGCAGACGACGCTCGACAGCGGGGTCGCGGCCGTCGGGTCGACGTCGAAGCTGGCGCTGGCCAGGGTCGGTTCGTCCGTCGTCTCGCACGAGGTCGTGAACCAGACGGTCGGCCTCTACGAGGCCAAGAGCACCGGGCCGACGGAGACGTCGATCGCCGGTGGCGCGCTCGCGCCCGCAGGCGGCCTGAGCAGCGTGCCCGTGCTCGGCGGCACGGTCGTCCCCGGGAAGATCTCCGCGACCCTCGACAACGGCGTCGCCAACGCAGGGATCATTGCCGAGCTGTCCAACGCGACGGGCACTGGCGGGCTCGTGTCGATCGAGAGCGTGAAGGCCTCGCTCGGCGCGCAGAGCTCACCGACGTCGTCGACGGCGACCCGCGCAGCGTCGATCTCCAACGTCACCGTCCTCGATCTCGGAGCCGTCCTCCAGGGGCTCGGAATCGACCTGACCGCACTGCCGGTCGACACGGTGACGGCCCTCGTCGACAAGCTCAAGGTCCTCACCGGCCTCGAGTTGCCCGACGGGCAGACCACGCTGACGGGCGCCGTCGACGAGGTGAACGACGCCATCGACGAGGTGCAGGCGACGCTCACCACCACGGGAGGGACCGCGACCGGCGTCGCGGGCACGGTCGACGCGACCGTCATCGATGGGCTCACCGGCCTGCTCGGTGAGACCCCGACCCTGCCGACCACGGTCCCCGATCCCGGCGACACGGACGCAGTCAACGCGGCGATCGCCCAGGTCAACGCGGTCGTCGACGCGCTGCAGGCCGAGCTCGAGCGGCTGGTCGTCGGTGGCGTCCAGGCGCTCGACGACACGGCGCTCCTCCGGCTCGAAGGCGTCGAGGTCGGCGTCAACACGAAGGCGGTGCAGGATCTGAACGCCACGACCGCGACCGTCACCGGCAAGGTCGGCAAGGTGTTCGTCGGCCAGATCGAGCTGCCCGTGACCCTCGACATCGTCAACGCCGCGGCCGGGTTGAACGCCGCGGTCGCGAGCATCAACACCCAGGTGCGGGAGATCCTCGGCACGGTGCACGCCGAGCTCGAGAACGCGGTCAGCGTGTCGGTGCTCGACAAGCTCACGCAGGTGTCGAACAACAACGGCTACTCGACGGCGAGCGCCGGCATCGTCGGCGCCACGGCGACGGTGACGCCGCCCGCGACGCTCGCCACCATCGTCGCGAGCATCGGGGCGGGGACGAGCCAGGTCGTCGACCTGCTGCCGCCCGAGGCCGTCGACGAGATCGAGCCGGCCACGGGCATGAAGGACCTCGGCACCACGCTGAACCTCGGCTTCACCGCCCTCAGCCAGCCGGCGACGGTGAAGGCCGCCGAGGTGCTCGCGGTGTCGAACTTCAAGGTCGGGGCCTCGAACACCACGGCCGGCGCGCCCGCGGGCGGCGGCGATCCCGTGCTGCCCGCGACCGGCGGCAACTCGTGGCTGATCGCGGCCGGCCTGGCCGGGATGCTCGCCCTCGCCGCCCGCC
>DASVEG010000305.1:0-4546 GCA_036380695.1 Acidimicrobiales bacterium | reverse complement strand
TTCACCTCCGCAGTAGAGGGCCAGATGTCGCGCAAGAAGACCGGCGAACCGTCGGTCGCGGTGCCGAGCGGCTCGTTCAGCAGGTCGACGTCCATCGAGCCCGCCAGCGCGTACGCGACGACGAGGGGCGGCGACGCGAGGTAGTTCATCCGCACGTCGGGGTTGATGCGCCCCTCGAAGTTGCGGTTGCCCGAGAGCACCGAGCACACCGCGAGCCCGCCCTCGTCGATGGCCTCGGAGATCTCCGGCGCGAGCGGCCCGGAGTTGCCGATGCAGGTCGTGCATCCGTAGCCGACGAGGTTGAACCGCAACTTCTCGAGATACGGCATGAGCCCGCTTCGCTCGTAGTAGTCGGTAACGACCTTCGACCCCGGCGCGAGCGACGTCTTCACCCACGGCTTCACCTCGAGGCCCTTCTCGACGGCGTTGCGCGCGAGCAGCGCGGCGCCGAGCATCACGTACGGGTTCGACGTGTTCGTGCAGCTCGTGATGGCGGCGATGACGACGTGGCCGTGGTCGAGCACGAACTCCGCCCCGTCCGACAACCGCACCGGCACCGAGGCACGAGGGCGGCCACCGTCCGCTGGCGCATCCTCGACGGTCGGGCACGTGTCGAGGTCGGGCTGCCCCGTCCCCGATGCGCCGGCCGACGCCGCGGGCGGGTCGGAGGCGGGGAACGACTCGGCGCTCGCCTCCTCGGGCGACGCTTCGCGCACACCGGCCGGCAGCGCATCGGCCACCGCAACCGGCCCACCGTCGGCCGGCATGGACGCGGCGAGCGAGGCGCGGAACATCGGCTTGGCGTCGCGCAGCGGCACCCGATCCTGCGGCCGCGCCGGGCCGGCGAGCGAAGGCTCGATGGTCGACAGGTCGAGCTCGAGGGTCTCGCTGAACGCGGGCTCTGGCGACGACTCGTCGTGCCACAGCCCCTGCTCCTTCGCGTACGCCTCGACGAGCGCGATGCGATCGGCGGGACGGCCGGTGAACTCGAGGTAACGCAGCGTCTCCGCGTCGATGGGGAAGACGGTGATCGTCGAGCCGTACTCGGGCGACATGTTCCCGATCGTCGCCCGGTCGGCGAGCGGCACGTTGGCGACGCCCGGCCCGTAGAACTCGACGAACTTGCCGACCACGCCGTGCTGGCGGAGGCGCTGGGTGATCGTCAGGACGAGGTCGGTCGCGGTCGCGCCCTCGGGCATGCGGCCCGTCAGCTTGAACCCGACGACCTCGGGATCAGCAGTGGGATGGGCTGGCCGAGCATGGCCGCCTCGGCCTCGATGCCGCCGACCCCCCACCCGACGACGCCGAGCCCGTTCACCATGGTGGTGTGCGAGTCGGTGCCGACGAGCGTGTCGGGATATGCACGGCCGGTCGCAGGATCGACGAACACGACCCGCGCCAGGTACTCGAGGTTGACCTGGTGGCAGATGCCGGTGCCGGGAGGCACGACCGAGAAGTTGGCGAACGCATCCTGGCCCCAGCGGAGGAACTCGTAGCGCTCGCGGTTGCGCTGGTACTCGATCGCGACGTTGCGGGCGAAGGCGTCCTGCACGCCGAACACGTCGACGTTCACCGAGTGGTCGATGACGAGCTCGGCCGGGACGAGGGGGTTGACCTTCGTCGGGTCGCCCCCGATGGCGATCATCGCGTCGCGCATCGCGGCGAGGTCGACGATGCAGGGAACCCCGGTGAAGTCCTGCATCAGGATCCGCGCCGGTGAGAACGCGATCTCCCGGTCGGGCTCGGACGTCGGGTCCCACCCCGCGAGCGCGTCGACGGCCTCCGCGGTGACCGACACGCCGTCCTCGTTGCGCACCAGGTTCTCGAGCAGCACCTTCAGCGAAAACGGCAGACGGCTGATGTCGGTGCGGGCCGCGAGCGCGTCGAGGCGGAAGATCTCGTAGGAAGAACCGGCGACGTCGAGGCGGGCGGCTGCATCGAAGCTGTTGCGCGACATGGCCGCATTCTTCCCTACCTCCGCGACGTGCGGAGCGGGCGCTTCAGGCGGTGACGGGCTCGCCTGCCGCTTCGCGGGACGCGGCTTCGATGTCGGCCCATGTGAGGCCGTCCGCGTTCCACAACCGGTCGAACACGGCGTCGACGGAGTCGTTGAAACCGTGACGGACCCGGAAGTGGTAGATCCGCCGCTGCGGCCTGCCCGGCAGCACGCCCTTCCGCTCGAGCCGACCCTCGATGTAGCTCGACCACGCGGCCTCGAGCCGCACCGGCACCTCGTCGTCGGCGGGCGGGTCGCCGAACGCGGGGTCGAGCCGGTCCCTGGCCCGCATGAGCGCCTGGCCGAGCACGGCCCTGCACCGCTCGGGCGCGAACTCGCGCGCCTTTCGCAGGCTCTCGAAGCCGCCACCGCTCACGTCGACCGTCACCTCGTTGCCCGCGACGGTCGTCTTCGAGCGGCCCATCATCTCGGCCTCGTCGACGTTGATCGCGACGACCGCATCGGCCGGCAGGTCGACGGCCGCCGCCACCTCACTTGCGATCGCCTCGATCGCGCCCGCGTCGAAGTTGACGAGCTCGAACGTCGACGGCGTGACCGTCACCTTGGGGGGCATGTCAGGCGTTGGTGACGGGGGCGGCGCGGCGGGCGCCGACGCGCTCCATCGTCTCCTCGGCGGCCTCCGCGGAGACGTCCGCGATGTCGTCGATCTCCTCCTGCGTGAAGCCCGCGAGCTCGCGGAAGCGGCGGGCGAGCTTCACCGGGCTCTCGTCCTTGTCGGACCGGAGTCCACCGAGCGAGAACAGCTTGTCGACGACACGCTGGAACTCGAGCGCGCGCTGGCGCCGCTCCGGATTGTTCTCCGTGAGCTTGCGCAGCCAGTCGGAGCCGAACTTCACGTGGGTGACCTCGTCGGCGAGCATCCAGTCCTCGCAGAACTCCATGACGGGGTCGCCGGAGTTCTCGCCGAACGCCTTCATCGTGTTGAACACGTCGATCGCGAGGCCTTCGAGGGCGCGGTTCACGCCCGTGATGCGCATCACCGGGTCGGGATTGCACGCGGCCTCGTACAGGAACGTGTTCTCCGAGAACTCGCCGATCTCGGTGCCCATCCATTGGTTGAGCTTCACGGAGATCTCGACGTGGCGCGCTTCGTCCCAGCACTGCCGGGCCATCGCCATCTTGAACTCGAACGGCGCCTGCATCTCCTCGTTGCCCGTCTCGAAGTCGAAGCAGGTGCGGCCGGCGCCCTCGAGCGCCTGGATCTCGCCCATGAAGATGCCGTGCATCAGCGACCGCGCGCCCTCTGGTGCGTTGCGCTCCTCGGGTGCGAACTTCTCGGGGCGCGTATAGGTGCCGCGCATGCGTTGGGCGCCGATGCGGGGGTCGTTGAAGTTGTCCTCGAAACGCGAGCGCCAGAAGCGCGAGTCGCGGGCGAGCTCCTCGACGGGAAGGGTCTTCTTCATCGTGTCCTCCTAGGCCTTCGCCTGTGCCATGCCCAGCGTGTCGGGGCCGACGAGGCCCCCGTTCTCGACCATGCGTGCCTCGAGCTCGGCACGCCGCCGCGCCGAGCGCTCGACGTCGTCCGCGCTCGTCAACAAGCTCTGCAACGACAGCTCGCCGTCGCGGATCGCATCGAGCTCGTCCTTGAGGATGAAGTCGATCCAGCGCCAGTCGGCGTCGCTGTCCTGCGTGCCGATCGCCCGCTGGTAGTACGTGTATGCCGTCACCTTGCGCGGGACGAGTACCCGGTAGATGCCGGTGAGGAACTCGATCGTCTGGTCTGCGCCCTTCACGTCGGCGACCGCGTCGAGGAACGACGACGCCGGCGCGTCGTCCGCCTCTTCACCGTCGCTGTCCGCGAGCGCGTGGTGCCACAGGATCCCGTGCCACTCGGCGTGCCGCGCGTGACGCTTCAACGTCGTCTGCAGGTGCGGTTCGGTGACCGTCTCGGCCCACTGCGCGAGCAGCTCCGACTGTCGTCGCTCGACGGCGTGGAAGATGCGCACGCGCCGCGCGCCCTCTTCGGCCGTGAGCAGGCGGGGCCATTCGCGCTCGTCCCACGGGGCGAAGTGCGGACGGTTGGGGTTCAACGATCCTCCCTGGCGTCGGTTGCGTCGGTTGCGTCGGTTGCGTCGGTTGCGTCGGGCGCGGTGGTCGCGCCGTTGCCGTCGGTCTGGCGAAGGCTGCGGACGAACCGGCGGATGAGCGACGACCACTCGTCCTCCGCGGGCTCCTCGATGCCGACGCTCGTGTACAGCAGCGAGCCGAGCGCGAGCACGAGCGAGAAGCGCGTGAGCGCATCGGTGCTGACGTCGTTGCCGACGTCGCCCTCGGTGCGGGCCAGCTCGACGAGGTTGGAGATGGCGGCGAGCCGCTGGTCGATGAGGCCGCGGACGAGCTCGGCCACCTGGCGGTCGCGTCGGGACGCGACGATCGCCTCGATGAGCAGGCCGCCCTCGCGGTCGGCAGGGCGGTCGCGGTCGAGCAGGTGGCTGCCGAGCTCGGCGAGCAGCTCGCCCGCGCTCACCGACACGCGGTTCGAACGCAACAGGTCGTCGAACTGGGGACCGCTGCGGGCGCCGATCGCGC
>DASVEG010000304.1:0-12637 GCA_036380695.1 Acidimicrobiales bacterium | reverse complement strand
GTCGCTCCGCCCCAACGGCCGTTGGCGCCGGGCGTGGCAGCGAGGGCGGACGAACGAGGCGCTCCTCGCCTACGCCGCCGATCATGCGTGGCTGGTCGACGCTTTCACGCGACTCGCCGAGGCGCGCGGCGAGGCTCGGTGGATCGCCTCGGCGCGCGAGACGGCCGACGAGATGCTCGAGCTGTTCTGGGACGACGCGGAGGGCGGGCTGTTCACGACGGGCGAGGACGCGGAACGGCTGCTCGTGCGGCAGAAGGAGTATTACGACGGGGCGACGCCGTCGGCCAACGGCGTGGCCGCCGGAGCGCTGCTGCGCCTCGGGGCGTTGACGGGCGAGGTGCGCTACACCAACGCGGCCGAAGGCATCCTGCGATGGCTGGCCGACGGTATGCGCTCGCAGCCGCAGGCGTTCACGACGTCGCTGGCCGCCGCCGACCTGCTCGTGACCGGCGCGACCGAGGTGGCGATCGTCGGCGACCGGCCGGATCTGGTCGGTGCCGTGCAGCGGCGGTATCTCCCGACCGTGGTCCTTGCGCACGGGGAGCCGTACCCGTCGCCGCTGTGGGAGGGCCGCGACGACGGCAAGGCGTACGTGTGCCGGAACTATGCCTGCCGCCAGCCCGTGACCGACGAGGAGGCGCTGTTGGCCGAGCTGACCTGAACCCGTCCGCGCGCCGGTGCGGCGACGCGACGAAGATGATGGCGGTCATGCGCGCTCGACTCCTCGTCCTGACGGTCGGCCACGGGAGTGGCGCGGCCGTCGACCTGGGGACCGGTGCGCTGTTGCGGCTCCACTGGCCGGTAGGCGACGACGAGCGGGGCGGAGAACGCGGGAAGCCGGCGTTGGCGCCTTTCGACATCGTCGAGGTGGACGCGCGCAACGACGACGGTCTGCCGTTCCCGCTGGACTCGGTGGTGGCGGCGGGCGAACCGGTGCCGTGCGGCCGGCTCACGGGCAGGCGTGCCGAACGCCTCCTGCGACCGCTCGTTCATCCGGTGTCGCAGCCACTGCTCGGAGGCCCGACGCCGACGGTGCCGTACTGGACGTTGCGAGACGACCAGCCGACGATCGCGCTCGTCGACCCGAGCGCCGGTCCGGTCGTGCAGCGCGACGCACGGCTGTCGTTGCGGTGCCGCTTCCGGTGGCGCCGCCTCGACCACGACCTGCCGCTCGACGACCCGACGGTGGAGCAACGCCTCAGCCACCCGACCTGCGTCGAGCTGCGCGGCGGGACGCTGGCGCGCGCCCTCGGCTGGCGCCCGCACCGCCTCGTCGTCGCGCTGGCACCACCGGACGAAGGGCTGTGCCAGAAGGTCGTCGCCGGGCTCCTGCCCAAGCCCTGACCACCGCTGCGACTAGAGCCGGGGGAAATTCGGGAGACTGCCGCCGCCGGCGTCTGCGAGGGTGGCGTGTGCCCTGCTCCCTGCTCGCCGACGCCGCGCCGAACGCCGTCGCCGGCACCGCGCGAGTCGTCGCGCGTGTCGCCGGACGAGTGGTCGACCGGCGCGCCGCACGAGACGTCCAACGGGACGTCCCGGGCCGGGCCGCGCCGCTGCACCGGTGCCCGTGGTGCCGATCGTCGCGTGTGACCACGAGCGACGCGGGAGCAAGCGAAGGCCACTGCCACTCGTGCGGTCGCGTCGCGCCGCTCGTGCCCGCGTGCCGCGTCTGCTGACCCCGCCCGCCTAACAGCTGCGGCCGGCGCCGCGCTCCGCGTCGGCGTCACAGCGCTCCGGTACCGTGACCGGGGTGGGCCGGGCGGCACCTCCCCTGTACGGGCTCGACATCGAGACCGACACGTCCACCGACGGGCTCGACCCCGGCGTGGCCGGCATCCTCGCGGTCGCCCTGTCGACGGAGGCCGACGGCGACACGGTCTTCACCGGAAGCGAAGCGGCGGTGCTCCGCCTGCTCGACGACCACCTCGCCGACCTCGAACCTGGCGTGCTCGTGACGTGGAACGGCGCCGCGTTCGACCTGCCGTTCCTCGCCGACCGCGCCGTGCGGCATCGGGTTGCTCTCGGCCTCGACCTGTTGTGGGACCCGAGCGCGGCCCGTCCCGGTCGCCAGCCCCTGCCTGGACACATCGGCTCGTACGTCGCCCGCTGGTGGTCGCACGGCCACGTCGACGCCTACAGGGCCTGGCGGCACCTCACCGACGACCCGGACGAATCCTGCGCACTCAAGGCCGTGGCCCGTCGCGAGGGGTTCGAGCCGGTCGAGGTCGACCGCGCCATCATCCACGAGACGCCGTTGCACACGTTGCGCCGCTACGCGTCGAGCGACGCGTCGCTTGCCCGCCAGTTGGCCGCGCATCGGTGGGGCGACATCCGCCGGTTCGTCGACCACCTGCCCGACGGCGGCCAGCTAGCGCTCGCGTTCCGGGCCTGACTCCTCGACCGCCGCCGACCCGCCCGCGGCCAACGACCCGCCCGCAGCCGGGGGCGCACCGGTCGCCCCGGTGATGCGGTACTTCTCGGCGACGAGGTCGGTCGACTCGTCGAGCTCGGCCCACACGTCGGCGAGCATCGCGAGCCGGGCGCGTGCCTCGGCGAGCACCCCGCGAGCAACCATGGCGCGGCGAGCGGGCGCGACGACTTCCAGCGCGGCGAGATTGCCGGTGCGGGCCAACGCGACCTTGGCCGCGGCCAGCGCGTTGCCGGCCGCCCGGGCGAGCGAATCGGCCTCCAACTGGTGCGCGAGCAGCACCTGGAGGTGCTCGCCTCGTCGCTCCTCCAGCTGCCGCTTCAACGCGGCTTGCGGCGTGCCGGCCTCGGCGTAGTGCAGGTCGGCGAGCTCGGCATCGAGCGCAGACACCCGCGCCGCGTGCTCGGTCGCGTCCCAGAGGATCGCCTTCGCGTCCTCGTCGACCTCGTCCCAGTCGATCCCCGTCGGCACCTCGTCGACGAGCCGCTCGGCGTACTCGAACCGCACCGCGATGTCGTCGAGCAGCGCCGCACCCTCACCGCGGATGCGCACCCCGCGGAGCGAAGGGGCAGGGAACGTCACGATCGACTCGTAGTAACGCCGCGCGATTGCTCCGTACGCGACGACCGGCGCGGCGGCGACGGCCAGGCCTGCGACGATCGACGCGGCGGTGCCCTGCGACCACAGGTACGCGGCCGGGGCGAGCGCGCCGAGGAAGCCGGCCAGGCCAGAGGCGAGCCACTTCGCGTGCTTCTTGTGCGGCCTCGTCGGCGCGGTGAGCGCGACCGCCCACTCGGGAGTGCCCGGCTTCGCGATCGCTCGCGTGAACGTCCCCGAGCTCGCCTGCTTCGACCCTTGGTACACGCACGCCTCCCCCGAGGACGCGACGTTACCGGTAGCGCGCCAGCACCCGACCAGCGGCCCCGGCACCGACGCCGCGCAGCTCGGCGGGCGACTCGACGATCGCCTGCGGGCCCGCCCGCAGCAGCAGGCGCTCGAGCCACCGTTCGCCCGCGGTGACGAGCCGGACGCGCAGCCGTCCCCCTTCGAGCTCCTCCGCCTCCTCGACGTCGAAGGCCTCGACGACCCAGCGGGCCGACGGCGGAAGCACGAGGACGACCTCGACGCCGAGCGCGCCGGGCGAGAACAACTGCTCCGGCGGGGCGGGCGGCGACGCCGGCCGCTCGAACCGCTCGCCCGTCCGTTCGAGCGAGCGGATGCGGTCGACCCGCAGCCGCCGGGGCTCGCCGCGGCTGGTGACGTCGACGGCCTCGACGTACCACCGCCCCTCCCGGGAGTGCACCGTGAGCGGCTCGACGACCCGCTCGGACAGCTCGTCGCGCCATGCCGAGTAGTAGGCGACGCGCACCCGCTCGCCTGCCTCCGCCGCGGCGCGCACCTCGGCGAGGAACCGGGGCGCCTCGAGGTCGACGGCCAGCGTGCCCGACGCGCCGAGCGCGGTCTCGAGCTTCTCGAGCGCGGACGCGAGGGCAGCGCCCGCCGCGCCGGCGCCGGCGTCGGCGGCGACGCCCTGCAGCGCGCGCCCGGCGGCGAGGACCGCGAAGCCCTCCACCGACGTCAGCCGCATCGGCCGCTCGAAGAACGGCCCCGGCAGTGCCTCTATCGTCCCGTCGTCGTCGACGATCACGTCGATCAGGTCGCCACCGCCGTACGGCGGGAGCCCGCAGCACATGAGCAGGGTGAGGTCGCGCCACACCTCGTCCTCCGACATGTCGAACCGGCGGGCCACGTCCGCGACCGTCGACCCGCCCTCCTCCAGCAGCCACGGCACCATGACGAGCACGCGGCGCAAGCGGGTGCCGAGGTCGGCGCGCGGGCGCCCCCTCACCCGAACGACCGCAGCCAGTCGACGACGTAGGCGCGCAGCGCGTCGTCACCGACGACGGTGGCGTGGTCGAGCATCCCGAGCACCCACGAACGGAACGCGTCGCGGTTCGTCACCGGCATGGTGATGACGACCGACCCGTCGGCGCGCGACTCGACGGTCGCCCGTGCCCCAGCGTCGGACACCGCTTTGGCCGCGAGCACCGCGTCGACCTCCACGACCGCGATCTCGGGCTCGGCCTCGCCGAGCAACCACGGCTGGCGGGGCATGGCCTGCTCGGTCGTCAGCGTCCGGCGCTCGAAGCCACCGGCCTCGAACACGGTGACGTCACCGTCGATACGGTCGACGCGGAAGTTGCGCGGCGCGCCGCGTGCGCGGTCGTGCCCGGAGACGTACCAGTTGCCGTCGCGGAAGAACAGGAGCGACGGCTCCACCTCGCGCACCTCGCCGCCTTCGCCGTAGCGGAACCGCACAAGCGCGCGCTGCTGCGCGGCGTCGAAGAGCACGGGGAGCACGGGACGCTCGTCGAGAGCGGCGACCACCGGCACGCTCTCCTCGAGCCCGAGGCTCCCGGCCGACCCGAGCGTCAGCTTGTGGAGCGCGAGGCCAGCCGGCTCGCCACCGACCGGCACCGCGGCGACCGCCAGTCGCAGCGCGACCTGCTCCTCCTCGGTCAGGTCGAGATCGGGGAGGTAGTACTCCTCGGGAGGGATCCGGTACCGGCCGTCGTCCTCGACGAGGGGAACGCCTTCGTCGCGCAGCACGCGCTTGTCCCGCTCGAACGCGCGGCGCCTGGCGTCTTCACCTTCGGGGTAGCCAGGGAGCTCTTCGAGGATCTCGGCGAACGTGGCGCCCTGGGCTCGGCTCAACAGGAACGTGACGAGGTTCGTCACGCGCTCGAACCGGTCCTCCACGGACCGGAGTCTGGCAGAGGGCTAGTTCGCTCCGGAAGCACACAGGTCGGGCCTGCGGCCCGAACGACTCTGCGAGCCGCGGCGTGTTCCGAAGCTCAGGCCCCCAGTGCCCAGACGTCCTCGACGGTCAGGTCGTCGATGTACACCAGCGACGCGGCCACGGCGAACGCCCGCAGATCCTCTTCGCTGAGCGGATGGTCGAAGACCTCGATCAGCTTGGACTCACCGGTCACGGGGTCCGAAGCCCAAAGCTCGGTGCGTCCGTCTTGGCGTTCCATGTCGGCGGGTGTACCCATGCCCACCACCACTAACCCTCGCAACGCGCCCGCCGGCGGGTCAGGCCGCGATGCCGCCGAGCGCGTCGCGGAAGCGCTCGGTCTCGAGGGCGCGTGCGGTCGCTTCGTACGCCGCCCTTGCGACGAGGTCGAAGCCCGTCCGCCGCATCATGTTGGCCCCGTGCATGCGCACCTCGGCGGCCGACGGGCGGATGAGGAGCACCTCGGCGCCGCGGCTGCGGGCTTCGGCCATCTCGTTCACGAGCATGCGAGCTGGCACGCGGCGGACGAGCTGCATCAGCGGGTTCGGGAGGGGCCCGACGGTGTCGTACGCCAGCGGCGCGACCCCGATGATGAGGTCGCACCCGGCCCTGGCGGCGACGTCGAGGTTGCTCGTCGACCACACGCCGCCGTCGACCAGCGTCATCGACCCGATCCGCACCGGGGGATACAGGCCGGGGATCGCGCAGGACGCGAGGACGGCTTGCTGAAGGTTGGCGAGCGGGGCCCGCCCTGGCCGCCCGAGCACGATCCGCCTGCTGCGATCGACGTCGTACGCGCACAGCCACAGGTCGCGCTCTGGCCACCCGACGGGCAGCTCCTCGGCGAACCGCCTCCGCCCCTCGGCGTTGGCGAACAACCCACCGGGGAACGCGCGCTGCAGCGCGCCGGGCACCCGCAACAGCGGGGAGGGCACGCGCACGAACGAGCGGCCCGCGACGTACGCAGAGCCGATGGCGCGCCTGGCGAGGGTCACCGGGTCGCGCCAGTTCCGCTGCATGATGCTGCGGTTGCGGGCGTCGACCTCCTCCGCGCTGAGGCCGTCGATCGACACGTGCGTGCCCATCGCGATCGCGTAGAGGTCGTCCGTACTCCAGCCCGCTCGTAGGTACGCTCCTGCGACGGAGCCCGCGGAGGTTCCGACGATGACGTCCGCGTCGTTGGGGACGAAGCCGCCCGCCTGCTCCAACGCCCGGAGCACACCAGCGTGGTACGCGAGGCCGACGGTGCCGCCGGCGCCCAGCACGAGGCCTGTCTTCACCGTCAGAGTGTCGCCCTATGTGGTGTGGAGAGGGTGGATCGGGGCGGTGGGTGCGCTACTTGCCGGGCCCGGCGAGCTTCCCGGACAGGTCTTCGGCCATCGCCCAGCCGAACGCGATGAGGTAGTCGCCGCGCTTCAGGTCGATGGGGTCGAAGAACGGCGCGACCTCGGGGTCGAGGGTCTCCGGCTTGAGCGTCTCGTGGTCGAGGCACCCCGCGGGGCTGCCGTCGCCCGTGACGACGAACGTGCGGTCGTCGATCTTGCCCTCTGCGCCGAAGCGCTTCGCGAGCCGCCTGCCCCACGCCCGCTCTTCCCCGCTCGCCTTGTGCCCGGGCCGGGGGACGACGTCGACGAGGCCCCGGAACGCCAGGTAGCCCGCGGGGTCGATGAACCGAGTGCCGAGGAGCACGTCCTCGTCGGGGAAGGCGAGGAGCGCCCTGCGGTACTGGTCGGACATCATCTGCTTCAGCACCGACTCGCGCTTCGAGTTGCGCTTCACCGAGGCGAGCCCGACGAGGATGCACGGCGTGCCGCCGATGCGCTCGAGCGTGCAGAAGGAGTAGCCAAGCAGCTTCCCGTTCTCCCGAGCCTGGGTCACGAGCACCCACAGCTCACGCTGCTTCGACAGCAGTCCGATGTCGAACCCGGCGGGACCTTCCGCGCACATGTCGGCCATTTCGGCCAGCTCGGCGTCCCCCAGCGCAGTGCAGTCCTTGGTCTCGACCTCGATGGCCATGGATGCGGAACTCCCCTCGGAACTTGACCGTTCGGTCCGAGAGTCTACCCGTCACCCAGGAATTGGGTCGAGCCCGCGCCCGCGGGCGAAGTTCGGTCGCTCGCATGGATCCGGCGGCGCCGTGGGAATCGGACGCGCTTTCTCGCAGAAGTCCGCGGCATGCGCGGTAGTGCTGCGAAAGAGCGACTGTGCAACCCGGGACGGGCGGGCTATGCGCCCCTGACGCAGGTGGGGCCGAGGAGGACGCGGACTTCGGCGAGGAGGCCGTTGGTCGCGTCGACGGTGAACTCGTCGGGCAGGCGGAGGACCTTCTCCCCGACGTGGAGGAACACGGGCGAATCGCCCTTGTGGTCGAGGAGGCACTGCTTCAGGCGGTCGACCATGTCGTCGGACAGCTGGTTGAGCGGCAACGTCACGTGCAGGGGTGGCCCCGAGTCTGGGTGCAGGTCGACGCGGCGGATCTCCATGACGACGAGCTTCGGGGGCTCTTCCCTTGCGTCGATGCGGCCCTTGACGCAGACGATGGCGTCGTCGGACAGCAGGGCGCCGTACTCCATGTACGTGCGGGGGAACACCCACGCCTCGATGGCGGCCTCGAGGTCTTCGAGGACGAACGTCGCCATCATGTCGCCCTTCTTCGTGTACTTCCGCACGAGCGACGTCACGACGCCGCCGACGGTGCGCATCTGCCCCTCGCCTGCGTCGCGGAGGTCGTCGATCGTGCACTCGGTGACCTTGCGCAGCGCGGCCTCGGCACCCATCAGCGGGTGGTCGGAGACGTACAGGCCGAGCATCTCCTTCTCGAACGCCAGGCGGGTCATCTTCTCGAACTCGTCGGTCGGGATGGCCATCCGGTCGATGGACGGTTCGGGCGCATCAGCGGTGCCGCCCCCGAGGTCGGCGAACAGGTCGAACTGACCCTCCGCCTCCTTCTTCCTGCGGGTGAGCGTGCGGTCGATGATCTGCTCGTGGAAGAGGCACAGCCCCTTGCGGCTGTGGCCGAGCGAGTCGAAGGCGCCGGCCTTGACGAGCGACTCGACGGTGCGCTTGTTGAGGACCGAAGGATCGACGCGGTCGCAAAAGTCGAAGAAGTCCTCGAACGGTCCGTTCTCGTCCCGCTCGCGAACGATGTGCGACACGAGGCCCTCGCCGACGTTGCGGATCGCGCTCAACCCGAACGGGATCCTGCCGTCGCGCACGACGAAGTTCGACGACGACTTGTTGACGTCGGGCACCTGCACCTCGATGCCGCTGGCGCGGCACTCGGCGAGGTACTTGGCGGTCGCGTCCTTGTCGTCCTTGACCGACGTCAGGAGCGCGGCGAGGTACTCGGCGGGGTGGTTCGCCTTGAGCCATGCCGTCTGGTAGCTGACGAAGCCGTAGCCGTAGCTGTGCGCCTTGGGGAAGGCGTAGTCGGCGAACGGTTCGATGATGTCGAACAGCTTCGTGCCGATCTCCCGCCCGTAGCCCTGGCGCTCGCACCCGGCGACGAAGCTCTCCCGCTCCTTGACGATCAGCTCGCGCTTCTTCTTCGCGCACGCGCGGCGGAGGTTGTCGGCCTCCTCGAGCGAGTAACCCGCGAACTTCTGGGCGACCCGCATCAGCTTCTCCTGGTAGATCATCAGCCCCTGCGTGTCGGCGAGGATCTCCTCCAGATCGGGATGTAGGTACTGCACCGGCTTCCGGCCGTTCTTCCGGTCGGCGTAGTCGTTGTGCATGTTCGCCGCCATCGGCCCTGGGCGGTACAACGCGACGAGCGCGGCGATGTCGTCGAACGACGTGGGCCGGAGCGAGCGCACGAGGGCGCGCATCGGGCCGCCCTCGAGTTGGAAGACGCCGATCGTGTCGCCCTTGCGAAGCATCTCGAGCGTCTTTTCGTCGTCGAGCGGCACGGCATCGATGTCCGGGCGCTCGCCGGTGGTCTCCTCGATGAGGTCGAGCGCGCGCTCGATGACCGAGAGGTTGCGCAGCCCGAGGAAG
Source organism: Acidimicrobiales bacterium (assembly GCA_036380695.1). Classification (GTDB taxonomy): domain Bacteria; phylum Actinomycetota; class Acidimicrobiia; order Acidimicrobiales; family CADCTF01; genus DASVEG01. The sequence continues at coordinate 3,416 of DASVEG010000304.1, read as the reverse complement.
TCCATCTTCAACAGCCCGAGGTCTTCGACCCCGTGCATCTCGTACTGCGTGACGATCGGCGCGTCCTCGGCCTTCTCCCCCGGCCCCGGCTTGCGCTGGATCGGGAGGTACTCGGTGAGCGGCTCGCGGGTGATGACGACGGCGGCGGCGTGGATGCCGTCCTGGCGGCGCAGGCCCTCGAGGCCGCGCGCCACGTCGACGACCTTCTTCACGTCCGGCTCGGTCGCGTACATGTCGCGAAGCTCTTGCGCCGCCTTGTACCCGTCTTCGTACTTCGGGTGCTTGTCGAGGCACGCGTGCAGCGGCGTGTCGCGGCCCATCACGAGGGGCGGCATCGCCTTCGCCACCTTGTCGCCGACGACGTACGGGTAGCCCAGCACCCTGGCCGCGTCACGGACGGCGGCGCGCGCCTTGATGGTCGAGAACGTGACGATCTGGGCGACGTGGTCGCGCCCGTACTTCTCCGCCGCGTACCGGATCATCTCGCCGCGGTAGCGCTCGTCGAAGTCCATGTCGATGTCGGGCATCTGCTTGCGGCCCGGGTTGAGGAAGCGCTCGAACAGCAGGTCGTACTTGATCGGGTCGAGGTCGACGATGCGCAGGCAGTACGCGACGCAGCACCCTGCGGCCGAACCGCGGCCGGGGCCGACGCGGATGCCGGAGTCCTTGGCGTGGCGGATGAGGTCCCACACCACCACGAAGTACGCGGAGAACCCCATGTCCTTGATGACGGACAGCTCGTAGTCGATGCGCTCGACGACGTTGGCGGGCAGCGGGTCGCCGTAGCGCTGCTTCGCACCCTCGTAGGTGAGGTGGCGGAGGTAGTCGTCCTGGCCGACGAAGCCCGCTGGCACAGGGAACTCCGGCAGCTGCGGCTTGCCGAACTCGATGGTGACGTTCGCCCGCTCGGCGATCCAGAGCGAGTTGTCGCACGCCTCGGGCGTCTCGCGGAACAGGTGGCGCATCTCCGCCGCGGTCTTCAGGTAGTTCTGGTCGGACGAGAACTTGAACCGGCTCGGGTCGTCGATGGTCGACCCGGTTTGCACGCACAGCAGCGCGTCGTGCGCGACGTGGTCGTCGTGGTCGGTGTAGTGGCTGTCGTTCGTCGCGAGCAGCGGCGCCTTCAGGTACCGCGCCATCTCGAGCAGCATCGGGTTCGTCTTGCGTTGCTCCGCGATGCCGTGGTCTTGCAGCTCGACGAAGAGGTTGTCCCGCCCGAAGATGTCCTGCAGCCGGCCGGCGAGCTGGTACGCCTTCTCGGTCTGGTCGTTGAGCATCGCCTGCAGCACGACGCCGCCGAGGCAGCCGGTGGTCGCGATCACGCCCTCGGAGTACCGCTCGAGCAGTTCCCAGTCGAGGCGAGGCTTGTAGAAGTACCCCTCCAGGTACGCGTCGGAGGAGATCTTCATCAGGTTGCGGTAGCCCTGCGTCGACTCGGCCAGCAGGATCAGGTGGTAGTAGAGCTTCTCGCCGCGCTCGCCGTCGCCGCCGGTGTCGTCGATGCGGCCCCGCCGCACCGGCCGCTCGAACCGCGATTCCGCGGCCATGTAGGCCTCGATACCGATGACCGGCTTGATGCCCTGGTCGTTGCACGCCTTGTAGAAGTCGAGGGCGCCGTACATGTTGCCGTGGTCGGTGATGCCGATGGCCGGCTGGCCGTCCTGGGCGGCGCGGGCGACGACTTCGGTGACTCGCGCCGCCCCGTCGAGCATCGAGAACTCGGTGTGGAGGTGCAGGTGTGTGAACGAGTCCCCCATGCCCGGCTTTCTCGCGATGTCCACAGGAAGAGGAGCCGCTCCACAGCCCTGTGGAGCGACCTGTGGATGAACTACACGGCTGTGATTCGAGGGTAGCGCGCCTGCGGCGGCGCGCGCGGCGTCACGCCCCCGCCCGGACGCCACGGGCAGAATGTTCGGGTGGGGACCGACGCATCGTGATGGACAGGCGCGCGCCGGCGGCCCGCCTCGTCGCGCTGTTCGCGCTCGTCGGCCTCGGCTCGGTCGCGTTGCTCACGTTCGTGACGCTCACGCTGTCCGACCGCGCGGTTCGCGAGCAGGCCTACGAACGCGTCGAGTCGACGGCACACGCCACCGCCGCGCTGGTCGCCGAAGAGCTCGCGGGCGTCGAGGACGTCGTCGAGGCGTACTCCGGGCGGCGGCTGCTGATCGAGTCGCTCGAGCCAGGGGGCGACGACGCCGAGTTGCGCCGGCAGCTCACCGAGCTCCGCGATGCGCGGCCGGGCCTCATCGCCGCGTGGGCGGTTCGCGGCGATGGCGTCATCGCCGGTGCGGTCGTCGACGCGCCCGACGGCGTTCGCAACTTCGCGAGCGAGGACTGGGTTACCGCGACGGCGAGGGGCTCGACCTACGTGTCGGACGCGGTGCGGCGCGCGGATGGCCGACCCATGGTCGCGGTCGCCACCCCCGTCGAGCGTCGCGACGGCGGCCGCGTCGGTGTCGTCGTCGTCGGTTACGGGCTCGACGACGTCCAGCGCTTCGTGAGCGAGTTCGCAACCGCGCAGCGGTTCGAGCTCGTCGTCACCGATCGTCGCGGGACGATCCTCGCCGCGCCGACACGCGTGCGGGGCTCGTCGTTCCGGGGCGACGCCGGCGTCGTGCGCGCCCTGCGCGGCGAGACCGTGGTCGAGCGGGCGGGCGACTCCGTGCAAGCGCACACGCCCGTCGGCGGCACCGGCTGGACCGTGACGTCGGAGATCCCCGAGAAGGTCGTGTACGGCAACGTCGCCGACCTCAGGAGCGGCGTCCTCTCGATCGCGGGGATCGTCGCGCTCGCCGTGCTCGGCGCGCTGGTGCTGTTCACGTGGTTGCTTCGCAGGCAACACGTCGCCGAGGCGGTCGCCGAGCGCGCGCTTTCGGCCGCACGCGACGAGGCGATGGAGGCGAACCGGCTCAAGTCGTCGTTCCTCGCCAACATGAGCCACGAGATCCGGACGCCCATGAACGGCGTGGTCGGCATGACGTCGCTCCTCCTCGACACGCCCCTCGACGACCGACAGCGCGAGTACGTCGAGACGATCCGGGCGTCGAGCGACGCGTTGCTCACCGTCATCAACGACATCCTCGACTTCTCCAAGATCGAGGCGGGCAAGCTCGACGTCGAAGCCATCGACTATGACCTGCGCACGGTCGTCGAGCAGGTGGCCGAGCTGGTGGCGGGGACGGCGGCCCGCAAGGACCTCGAACTGCTCGTCGACATCTCACCCGAGGTGCCCGAACACGTTCGCGGCGACCCAGGACGCGTGCGCCAAGTGCTCACCAACCTCCTCTCCAACGCGGTGAAGTTCACCGAGCACGGGCACGTGCTCGCGCGCGTGCGCGCGGACGACGCCGCGCCGACGCCAGACGTCGAGGTCTCCGGGGCGGTCGCGCGCTGGATCCTGTTCGAGGTGGAGGACA